>NZ_CP015249.1:0-317615 GCF_001632775.1 Dokdonella koreensis DS-123 | reverse complement strand
AAGGGCCGGGCCAACATCATGACGATGGGCTGGCATCTGATGCTCGGCTTCGAGCCGGCCCTGTTCGGCTGCTACATCTGGGAAGCCAACCACAGCTTCGAGCTGATCCGGCGTAGCCGCCAGTGCGTGATCAATCTGCCGACCGCGGCCATGGTCGACACCGTCGTCGACATCGGCAACTGCAGCGGCGCCGAGGTCGACAAGTTCGCGCGCTTCGGCCTCACCACCGCGAAGGCGACCCACGTCGACGTGCCGTTGATCGCCGACTGCCACGCCAGTTTCGAATGCCGCCTCGCCGACGGCAGCCAGATCCGTCGCCACGGCCTGTTCATCTGGGAAGTCGTCAAGGCGCACGTCGCAGCACGCCCACGCGTACCCGAGACACTGCACTATCGCGGCGACGGCGAATTCCTGGTCGGCCGGCGCACGATCAGCCGGCGCGGACGCTTCAAGCCGGAGATGCTGTAGCGGCACGCGGCGACGCAAAAAAAAGCCGCCTCGCGGCGGCTTGCTCCAAGGCTAGGTTGCTTGTCATCGCCTGCCTAGCCTGCCCCCGGGGGACGCACCTTGACCGGAGGACTTTAGCCCGGCGAACCGGGGACTCCCGTAGTCTATGGGCGCGCCAACATATTTTCAATATCTTCTAGCCGGAGCAGGTCAGTGCTCAAACCCAATCCTTCGATGACACCAGCCCTTACTCGTCGAAGTTCGTCCAACGAAACCTGCATTTTCTGGTACTGGCGTCGTCCATTCCAACGATAGTGATAGCCATCGAGTCGATCGAAACTCACGACATTTAGCATGTCGCATTTCACCCAAAGGTCCGGTTTGCTTCCTTTCGGATAAGGATCGCGTTCCAGCCTCACATGCCAAGGTCTTACGAACTCCGGCACCGTCGCACTGATCGGCACAACCGTGGTCAAGCGCGGCCGCTGCACGGATTTGGGAACGACGACCACCGACAGTCGCTTCTTGACCATTTCAGGCTCCATGCCCTTGTAGTCGCACCATAGGACTTCGCCCAAGGCGGGGTGATAGTGAATCGGCATGAGCTCCATGTTAGCTGCGTCAGGGTGCTAATCGTATTCAAGCGTCGTACCTGGCTGTCTCATCCGGTGAGACGCGCGCCTGCGATAAGCCGCGGTTCCCGCCCCGGAGGTCTCCCGCATGCTCCCCGAACGCGCCGTGCGCACCGCGCAAGCCGCCGACCTCGCGGTCCGCTCCGCCACCGCCCTCGCCGAACGGCTGCGCACGCGCTACGGCGACCGCATCACCGGCGCGTTCACACGGCCGGCGCGGCCGGCCCGGTACGCCGCGTTCCCGGACGGCCTCTCCGAGCCCGTGCGCCGGGCGCTGGCTGCGCGTGGCATCGAGCGCCTCTACAGCCACCAGCGCGAAAGCTGGGACGCGCTCGAACGCGGCGAGCACGTCGTCGTCGTGACGCCCACCGCCTCGGGCAAGTCGCTGTGCTACCACCTGCCGGTGCTGGAGACCGTGCGCCGCCGCGAAGGCAAGGCGCTGTACCTGTTCCCGACCAAGGCGCTGGCGCAGGACCAGGTGGCCGAGCTGCTGGAGCTCAACCGCGCCGGTGATCTGGGGGCGCGCGCGTTCACGTTCGACGGCGACACGCCGGGCGACGCGCGCCAGGCGATCCGCCTGCACGGCGACATCGTGGTCAGCAATCCGGACATGCTGCACCAGGCGATCCTGCCGCACCACACCAAGTGGGCGCAGTTCTTCGAGTCGCTCCGCTACGTCGTGATCGACGAGGTGCACACCTACCGCGGCGTGTTCGGCTCGCATGTCGCCAACGTGCTGCGGCGGCTCAAGCGGATCTGCGCGTTCTACGGCGTCGCGCCGCGCTTCATCGCGTGCTCGGCGACGATCGGCAACCCGCAGGCGCACGCCGAGGCGCTGCTGGGCGCGCCGGTCCATGCGATCACCGAGAGCGGCGCGGCCTGCGGCGAGCGCCACGTGCTGCTGTGGAACCCGCCGGTGGTCAATCCGGACCTCGGCATCCGCGCCTCGGCGCGCTCGCAGTCCACGCGGCTGGCGCGCCACGCGATCCGCGCGCGGCTCAAGACGATCGTGTTCGCCTCCTCGCGGCTGATGGTCGAGGTGCTGACCAAGTACCTCAAGGACGTGTTCGACCACGACCCGCGCAAGCCCGAGCGCATCCGCGCCTACCGCGGGGGCTACCTGCCGACCGAGCGCCGCGCCACCGAGCGCGCGCTGCGCGCCGGCACGATCGACGGCGTGGTCAGCACCTCGGCGCTGGAACTGGGCGTGGACATCGGCGCGCTCGACATCGCGATCCTCAACGGCTACCCGGGTTCGATCGCGGCCACCTGGCAGCGGCTGGGCCGGGCCGGACGCCGCCAGCAGCCCGCGCTCGGCATCCTGGTCGCGTCGAGCCAGGCACTGGACCAGTACGTCATCGGCCACCCGGAATTCTTCGAGCAGGCGCCGCCGGAGACCGCGCGCATCGCGCCGGACCAGTTGCTGATCCTGCTCGACCACATCCGCTGCGCGGCCTTCGAGCTGCCGTTCGCGGCCGGCGAGCGCTTCGGCGGCGAAACCGCCGACCCGTTCCTGGAGGTGCTGGCCGAGTCCGGCGTGCTGCACCGCGAGCAGGACCGCTACGACTGGATCGCCGACAGCTACCCGGCGCAGGCGGTGAGCCTGCGCGCGGTCGCCGACGGCAACTTCGTGGTCGTCGACCGCACCGACGGGCGCCAGGCGATCATCGCCGAGGTCGACTACACGGCCGCGGCCATGACGCTGTACGAAGGCGCGATCTACCTCGTGCAGTCGCTGCCGTACCAGGTCGAGCGGCTCGACTGGGACGGCCGCAAGGCCTATGTCCGGCGTACCGAGGCCGACTACTACACCGATGCGATCGACCACACCCGCCTCAAGGTGCTCGACCGCTTCGACGGCACGCGCGCGGGCGCCGGCACCTGCCACCACGGCGAGGTCCACGTGGTCCGCCACGTCGCCGGCTACAAGAAGATCCGCTTCTACTCGCACGAGAACATCGGCTACGGCCCGGTCAACCTGCCCGACCAGGAGCTGCAGACCACCGCGGTCTGGTGGCAGCTGGCGCAGGCCACGCTCGAAGCGGCCCTGCCCGCGCGGCAGGACGCGCTGGAAGGTTTCCTCGGTGCCGCCTATGCGCTGCACACGGTGGCCTCGCTGCGCGTGATGGCCGAGGCGCGCGACCTGCGCCAGGCGGTCGGCGCCGGCGATGCGGCCTGGTTCGCCGGGCGTGACGGCGGCGGCCGCGCACAGCTGCGTACGGCCGCCGACGCACCGCCCGATCCGGCCGCCGCGTTCAACCCCACGGTCTACCTCTACGACAGCCATCCCGGCGGCATCGGCCTCAGCGAGCCGCTGTTCGGGCAGGCCGCGGCGATCGTCGCCGATGCCCGGGCGCTGGTGGATGCCTGCGGCTGCACTGCCGGCTGCCCGGCCTGCGTCGGCCCGGTACTGCCCGGCCCGCCCGGGCGCGCCACGCCGCGCGCGCTGGCGGGCACCGTGCTGCGGCTGCTGGCACCGTGAGCGCGCTGGCCGACCGCCTGCGCGCGCTCGCCAGCCAGTCCGGCGCACGCCTGCCGGTCGGCACCAGCACCCCGACGACGGCGCGCCTGCGCACCCTGCTGGCCGGCCGCGACCGCCGCAGCCGCAGCGCACTGCCGCCACCGGCCGGCCGGACACTGGCCGCCGGCGTGCAGGAAGTCGAGCACGCCTGGGCCTGGCCGGCCGCCGCGACCGTGCAGCTGCCGTGGGGCGCGGACGGCGAGGTCGCACGCGAGCGCCTGGTCTGGTTCGACACCGAGACCACCGGCCTCGCCGGCGGCGTCGGCACCCGCGCCTTCATGATCGGGGCGGCGCGCTGGCAGGACGGCCGGCTGCGGCTGCGCCAGCTCTACCTGACCGCGCTGGCCGGCGAGGCGGCGATGCTGGCGGCCTTCGCCGACTGGCTGCCGCCGGCGGCGATCTACGTCTCCTACAACGGCCGTTCCTACGATGCGCCGCTGCTCAAGGGACGCTTTCGCCTCAACCACCTGCCGTGCCCGTTCGCGGAGCGTGGCCACTGCGACCTGCTCTACCCCACGCGGCGTCGCTACCGCGGCACCTGGGAGAACTGCCGGCTGGCGACGATCGAGCGTCGCGCGCTCGGCATCGTCCGCGAGGACGACCTGCCCAGCGCCGAGGCACCGGCCGCGTGGCTGGCCTATCTGCGCGGGCACAGCGCCACCGGCCTGGGCCGCGTGCTCGACCACAACGCCCAGGACATCCACAGCCTGGCCGTATTGCTGGACCATCTGGCCGCGCCGGCGGCGCCGGCCTGAGCGGGACCGCCCTCCGGGCCGGCACGACCGTTCATCGCGCCCGCGGCGCTGCCTGCAAGGCCGGTCCCGGCCGCGTCACCGTGGCAGGCGCTTCACTCGGCCGAAGCCTGGGCGGCCATGCGTGACGCACTGCGCGCCTGTGTCGATCCGGCTGCCGCACCGCGGCCTCCTCCGGCCGATGCCGCCGATCCGCTGCCGCGCCTGGCCGGCCTGGCCGCCCATGCACGCGAGCGGACAGCCGCCCCCAGCGCCATCGCCAAACACGTCGGCGCAATGACCGGCCGCCTCGACGCGCGCCAGCGCCCGCATTCCTGCCGGCACTGGACGCCGCCTTCGCGATGCCGCGGCCGGCACCGCCGGGCGGCCGCTGGTCGAGCGGACATCGGCCTGGCCCGTGCCCGGGACGTGCGCCAGGCCGCAGGGGGCCTGTGATCGGGTCGACACCGCGCCGGTCGATCGAGACACGATCGCCCACGGGGCGGCCTGCTAGACTGCCCCGGACCCGTTCCTGCGACTTCCGAGCCCTGATGGCCGAGCCCGGCGAACACGATGTCACCCGGTTGATCGCGGCCTGGCGCGGTGGAGATGCCGCCGCACGCGAACTCCTGATGCAGCGCGTCTACGCCAACGTGCGTGCGATCGCCGCGCAATCGCTGCGGCGCATGCCGGCCGCCACGCTGAGCGCCACCGACATCGCCCATGAAGCGTTGATCCGCCTGCTCGGTGCCGACGCGGAATGGGAGAACCGCCGCCATTTCTTCCACGTCGCGGCCCAGGCCACGCGGCAGGTGCTGGTCGATGCCGCACGGCGGCGCCAGGCCGACAAGCGCGGCGGCGACGCCGAGCGCATCGACCTGGACGCCGCGCACGACGTCGCGCAGCCCGAGGGCGATGCCGAGCTGATGCGCATCGACGCGGCCCTGCGCGCGCTGGCCACCACCGACCCGCGCCGCGCGCAGATCGTCGAACTGGTCTACTTCGGCGGCCTGAGCCGCACCGAGGTGGCCGCCGCGCTGGACGTCTCCGAAGGTACGGTGGACCGCGACCTGCGCCTGGCCCGCGCCTGGCTGCGCACGGCGCTCGAATCGTGACCGCCTCGCCGCTGGACCGCTACGCCGATCACTTCGAGCGGCTGCGCAGCCTGCCGCCGGACGCGCGTGCCGCGGCACTGGACGCGCTGTCGCTCGATGCCGGCGAGCGCGAACAGCTCGCGCGGCTGCTGGCCGCCGATGCGGACGAGGACCCGCTCGAGGCGGCGATCGCCGCCAGCGCAGCGCGCCTGCACCGCGGCGAGGAACGGCGCCTCGGCGCCTGGCGGCTGCTGCGCGAGATCGGCGCCGGCGGCATGGGAACCGTGTTCCTGGCCGAACGCGACGACGGCAGCTTCGTCCAGCAGGTCGCGATCAAGCTGCTGCGCGGCTTTCCGACCCAGGACGGCATGCGGCGGCTGCGCCAGGAGCGGCGCATCCTGGCCACGCTCGACCATCCGCACATCGCGCGCCTGCTCGACGGCGGCGAAAGCGACGACGGCCAACCGTGGCTGGCGATCGAGTACGTGGACGGCGTGGGCCTGCTCGAGCACGTCCGCACCACCGGCGCCACCGGCGACCAGCGCCTGGCCCTGTTCCGCGCGATGCTCGACGCGGTCGAGCACGCGCACCAGCGCCTGGTGATCCATCGCGACCTCAAGCCCGCCAACGTGCTGGTGACCCAGCAGGGCGTGGTCAAGCTGCTGGACTTCGGCATCGCGCGGCTGGTCGAGACCGACGACTCGGCGCGGCGCGAGACCTCCACGCGGGTCTTCAGCCAGGGCTACGCCAGCCCCGAGCAGCGCGCCGGCGCGCCGATCACCACCGCCAGCGACATCTACAGCCTAGGCGTGCTGCTGCGCGAGATGCTGACCGGCCAGCGCGACGACCGCGGCGAAGGCGAGCCGTCGGTACCGCCGCTGGCGCTCGACGTCGAGCTGGCCGGCGTCATCGCCAAGGCCTGCGCCGAGCGGCCGCAGGACCGTTACGCCGGAGCCGGCGCACTGCGCGAGGACATCGACCGCTACCGCGAAGGCCGGCCGGTGCTCGCCGCGGCGCTGACGCGCCGCCGCCGGCTGGCCAAGTTCGTCGCGCGCCACCAGCTCGCCGTTGCGCTGGCGCTGGCGGCGCTGGTCACGCTGGCCGGATTCGTCGTCGGCCTCGAGCGCGAGCGCCAGCACGCACGCGCCGCGCAGGCCGAGGCGCAGGTCGCGCTGGCCGCGTCCGAACGCGATGCGGCGACTGCGCGTGCATCGCTGGAGTTCCTGACCGCGGCGTTCACGGCCGCCTCGCCGGACCAGGCCATGAGCCGGCAGGTCAGCGTGCGCGACCTGCTCGACGCGGCGCGTGCCCAGCTGGACAGCCACAGTGCCGGCCATGCGGAACTGCGCCAGGCGATGCAGCGCCTGCTGGCCAGCCTCTACAACGCACTCGGCGAAGTCCCGATCGCGCTCGACCTGATGCAGCGCGGCGTGGCCGGCGTGGAGCCACGCGACGGCGCCGAGGCACTGCGCCTGGCCCACGACTACGACGAGCTGGCCAGCCTGCTCGGGCAGCGCTTCGACGGTGCCGGCGCGCTCGCCGCCGCCGAGCAAGGTGCGGCCTGGCGCACGCGCTACGCGCCGGACGATCCACTCGAACGCATGCGCAGCCTGCAGACGCTGGCGATGGCGCACCACCGCAACGGGGACAACGACCGCGCGGTCTCGCTGCTGCGCGAGGCGATGGCGCTGGCCAAGGCGCGCGACGTGCACGACGGCGATGCCCTGATCCAGACCACGGCGACGCTGGCCTCGCTGCTCGGTGCACGCAGCGAGTGCGAGGAGGCGCTCGACGTCATCGCCGAAGGCTGGCAGCAGGGCGCCGGGCGCGCCACCGATTCGCCCGACCGCGTGCTGCTGATGCGCGCGGAGGCCTCGGCGCTGAGCGCCTGTGGCCGCCTCGACGAGGCCGAAGGCCGGCTGCGCGAGGCGATGGTCGTGCAGGAGCGCGTGGTCGGGCCCGGCGGCGCGCGCATGATGCTGCTCGCCAACGACCTCGCTCTCGTGCTGAACGACCTGGGCCGCTACCAGGAAGCCGTGCAGATGCTCGCGCGCTCCGAGGTACTGACCGCCGAAGCCGACCTGGGGCCCGCCGATGCGGCGATCAGTCTCGGCAACCGCGGCGGCCTGCTCGAGAACGCCGGCGACTATCCCGGTGCGCTGGCCGCGTTCGCCGCCGCGCGCGAGCGCCTCGATGCCGGCGGTGTCGAGGCCGATGCCGACGTCAGGCGCCGCATCGAGCGCTCCGAGGCGCGCACGATCGGCATCGCCGGCCGCCACGCCGAGGCGCGCCGGCGCCTGGAGGGCCTGCGCGAGCGCGCGGCGCGGCTGGACGGCCTCGAGTCGGCCGAGTACGCGCTGCTGACGCTGCAGCTGGCGATGCTCGCCACGCGCACGCGTGCCACCGACGAGGGCATGGCCTGGCTCGACGAAGCGCGGCAGCGTTTCGCGGCACTGGTACCGCCGACACATCCGGTGTTCGCGCATCTGAATCGCGCGAGTGCGGCGTTCGCGATCCAGCGCGGCGACTACGCGCAGGCCGATCGCGATCTCGATGCGGCGATCACGGCGTTCTCGGGTGGCCAGACACTGCCGATCGACGTGGCGGTCGCCCGCGCCGAGCTGGCCAATCTGCGCATGCGGCAAGGCCGGCCCGACCAGGCACGATCGCTGCTGGTGCAGGCGCTGCCGGTGCTGCGCGCGAACGTGCTGCCCGAGGCGGTCAACCGCGTGCCGGCCGAGCGCCTGGCGCGGCAGCTCGGCGGCCTCTGAGGCACGCGGCAGCTCGCAGCCACAGGTGCACCTCCGTGCTGCCACGGCAGCCGCGGCGCGCTGGCGCCGCCGCCGCGGCTCCCACCGGCTCCGGCCGATACCGGGCGCGCGAATGCGCACCCGCCGGCCACGAGCGGCCGGTCTTCAGTCGACTTCCAGGTCGTCGCCGAAGATGCGGTCGCCGATGAAGCGGCCGGACAGGAAGGCCAGGCCGTTGGTACCGGCCCACATGTTGCCGGCGACCACCACGCGACCGCTGCCATCGACGCTCATGCCGTAGATGATGCTGTCCTCGCGCACGCCGGTGTACGGCGAAATCAACCGGTACCCGCGGAAATCGGCCACCGCGCCGCCGTTGGCACGGACTGCGCCGAACAGCGCATCGCCGCGCAGGGCGCCGCCGCCGAACGGGTACCACTGGCGCTGGCCGGCGACGACGAGGTAGTCGCCGGCGACGCGGATGCCGCCTGGAGCGATGTCGTCGCCGTTGTTGAGTATGCAGATCGGCGTGGTGCCGCTGCCGCCGTTGTGGCCGCCGATCACGACCTTGCCGCCGTTGCCGAACGTGGAGACGACACCGCCGGCATCGGCCAGCTTGACGATGCCGATGCCGCCGTCGCAGCGCTGCGATACGTTGCCGGCAAGGAAGATTTCGTCGTAGGCGTCGGTCAGGCCACCCTGGCGGCGCGCGGCGACGCCGGTCGCCAGGTCGGTGCCGCTGCCTTCGACGTCGATCGGGACGCGACGGATACCACCGATGCCGAAGCTCTCGACGAGATCGCCGGAGCGGTTCACGCGCATCACCGCGAAATCCCAATCCTCGCCCGAGTAGAGGATCGACCCGCCGATGTAGATTCGCTGCGGATCGATCGCCAGGAAGCTGCTGCCGGTGGTCGCCACGCCGGCGACCCGCATCGAGCACGGCGCGCTCGACCCGCCACACAGGCCGTCGGGAATGTCGATCGGCCGCAGGCCGACGGCCGGATCGCGCACCAGGCTGGCGGCCGAGGTCCACGACGCGCGCGAGAACACCGGCTGGGTCCGGCCGCCGGCGGTCTGCTCGCCGATGACGATGACGTAGGTCGTCACCGTGGTGGTGCCGACGACCTGGTAGAACGCCAGCCCACCACCGCGTTCGTTGGCGGTGGTGCCCATGCCCACGTACCGGGTGACCAGGTTGCCGTCCAGATCGAACACGACGACGTCGACATCGGTATCGGTCGCCGAATAGGCGCGCGTGGCCAGCACGTAGATGCGGTCGTCGAAGACCCGCAGGTCGTCGATCCTGGCATAGCGGTTGCCGCTGGGATTGGCGTGGATGACGTAGATCTGCCCGCTGGCCGGCCAGTTGACGCCGGTGCCACCGGCGTTCTGCCGGTTGAGGACGATGGTGTAGGCGCCGCCGGTGGTGACCAGGCCGGCGGTCACCACATCGCCGTTCTCGAGCGTCGCCGAGCGCATCGCAACGGCGTCACCGCCGATCAGCCCGCCGCGGATCACGTCGAGGCCACCGGTGCCGTACGGGCCGCCGAACGTGGCATCCGGCGCGAACGGGTAGGTTGCGTAGGCAGTCGGCAAGGCCGGCGCCTCGCGGCCGTCGGGAATCTCCGGCAGCGCGAACGGGTCGCCGCCGGGGCCGGCGATGGCCGGCAACGCGAACGCCAGCCACAACGCGGCGAGGCCACGGACACGCCGGCCCGGCCGGATGAAGGCGCCTGGGACGACACGAGGGGGCACGGCCTGGGCCATGTCATCGATTCCTTTGTGAAAAAGCGGTCGACGTCGATCCCGGGAAGACCGTTTCCCGGGATCCATCGGCTGGGAATACGAGAAACCTGCCGCGCATCGGACAGCGCCCGCCACGCAAACCCGCCGTCCGGCCCTCCCCGTGATGTCCCGATCGGCAGCGCGATTGCGTACTCCTCCTCCCAGGCATCCCCTGATCCGAGGAAGACCGATGAGAACGCTGCTTTGCACCGGCCTGCTGTGCGCCGGACTGACCCTGGCCCCCTGTGCGCTCGCCACCAAGCCGGACCTGCCCGTCGGCACCGACCACCCGCTGGTCCCGTTCGGCGGCGTACCCAGCGACCTGACCCTGGACCCGGGCTTCACCGGCGACGGCTCGCAGGTGGTCGACTTCAACGACGCCTTCAGCAACACCGACACCCCGGATCGCGTGTTCAAGGCCAGCGATGGCGGCTACTGGCTGGCCGGCATCCACGGCACCGGCATCAACGAGCCGCCACGGGTCGCCATCGCCAAGCTGCGCGCCGACGGCACGCTCGATACCAGCTACCGCGGCACCGGCAAGCACACCGCGCCCTCGGGCATGGACATGGTCTACGACGTCGCCAAGGGCATCGGCGACACGCTGTACTTCGCCGGCAGCTACACCCACCCGGTGGCCGGCGACATCGACTTCGGCATCCTGTGCCTCGACGCCGACGGCGACCGCTGCGAAGGCTTCGGCGCCAACGGCTTTCAGTCCGTGCCGTTCGACCTGGGCACGGGAACCGAGCACGTCAACGACGTCCCGGCGCGGATCATTTCCGCCTACAGCGCCCTGTACGTGGCCGGCAGCTGCGGCTCCGGCTCGGGCAGCAACTACAACGACGCGATCTGCATCACCAAGCTCAGCGCGACCAGCGGCACGATCGACAGCGGCTTCGCCACCAACGGGCGCTATCACCGCAACTTCGACATGGGCGGCAATCTGCGCGACACGATCACCGACATCGTCGCCTACTCGCCGTCCCCCGGGGCGGTGCGGCTGGCCATCACCGGCGACGTCAAGCGCGGCGGCCCCACCGACATCGACGGCTTCGTGGCGACCGTGGACGGCATCAGCGGCCAGGCCGTCCCGTTCGGGCCGGGACACGTCTTCATCTCGGTGGACCTGGGCACCAGCAAGGAGGACCACATGACCCGCCTGCTGCGTCGCGCCAATGGGGGTTTCGTCGTCGCGGGCTACGCGATCGACGACACGCAGACGCCGGTCCAGGCCCAGATGGTGCTGGTGGCGTACCGCGCCGACGGCTCGCCGGACACCGGCTTCGGCCCCGGCGGAATGGTGCACCGGCTGGTCATGAGCGGCACCAACAAGCCGTTCGGCCTGGTCGAGCGGCCCGGCAACCGCGACCTGGTGGTCGGCCTCAACATGCGTGCCGACCTGTTCGGCGACAGCCACCCGATCGTGGGTCTGCTGCAGGTCGGTGCCAACGGCGGGCCACAGCACGCGGCCGCCGTGCTCGACTTCCCCGGCAGCAGTGCACCCGTCGAGAGCATCGGCAACGACCTGATCCACACCGACGGGGCGATCGTCTCGGCCGGCAGCCGCAAATGGAGTGGCCTGGACCTGGACATGACGATCAGCCGCCACATCGCCACCGACAGCCTGTTCGCCGACCGTTTCGGGGGTCCCGCCGGCGACTGAGCCGGCCCGGGCCGGGGCCCGTGCGGCCCCTGTCCAGCGGCCGCGGCGCATGCGACGCTGTCCAAACCCTGCCGACGAGCCTGTCATGGACATCGAGCGCAAGCGCCGCCTGTTCACCCTGGTCCGCCAGGCACTCGATGCCGACACCGAGGAACGCGAGGCGCTGATCGCGGCCGCCAGCGCCGGCGATCCGGCCTTCGACGCGGAAGCGCGCGCGCTGCTCGGCGAGCGTGCCGCCGGCGTGCTCGACCGCCGCGCGGCCGACGTCGCCGCGCGGCTGGCCGACACCGGCGACGGCGCGTTGCCGGCCGGCACCGCCGTCGGCGCCTGGCGCATCGTGCGCGTGCTCGGCAGCGGCGGCATGGGCACCGTCCACCTGGCCGAGCGCGACGGCGACGGCTACATCCAGCAGGGCGCGCTGAAGCTGATCCGTCGCGGCATGGATTCCGATGCACTGCTGGCGCGCTTCCGCCGCGAGCGGCAGATCCTTTCGCGGCTGGACCATCCGAACATCGCGCGCCTGCTCGACGGCGGCGTCGCCGCCGACGGCCGGCCGTTCCTGGTCATGGAGTACGTCAACGGCGAATCGCTGGCGGCCTGGAGCGCGCGCACCGGCGCGGACCCGGCCGCGCACGTCGCGCTGTTCCTGGCGATCTGCACCGCCGTCGCCCATGCGCATCGCCAGCTGATCGTCCATCGCGACATCAAGCCCGGCAACGTCCTGGTCGACGCCGACGGCCATCCCAAGCTGCTCGACTTCGGCATCGCCAAGGTGCTGGAGGACACCGCCGACCCCGCGCACACCGCCACCGGCGGGCGTTTCCTGTCCACCGCCTATGCCGCGCCGGAGCAGGCCGCCGGCGCGCTGGTGACGACCGCCGCCGACGTCTACCAGCTCGGCGTGCTGCTGTTCGAGCTGCTGAGCGGCCAGCGCCACAGCGCGTTCGACACGGCGGCGCGCCCGGCCCTGCGCCTGGCCCTGGCGCGCGAGACGGCCGGTACCGCCGGCCCGCCGGGCGTACCGGCGCGCGTGCTGCGTGGCGATCTGGGCATCATCGTCGCACGCGCCGCCGATCCGGACCCGGCACGGCGCTATGCCGGCGTCGAGGCGCTGGCGGACGACCTGCGGCGCTGGCGCGACGGCCAGCCGATCCTGGCCCGGGCCGACAGCGCGGCCTATCGCACGCGGCGCTTCATCGGCCGCCATCGCACCACCGTCGCGCTCGGCGTGCTGGCGGTCGCGGGCCTGCTCGGCGGCACCGCGCTGGCCCTGTGGCAGGCCCATCGCGCCGAGGACGAGGCACGCCTGGCGCGCGCCGCGCAGGCGTTCCTCACCGATGTCTTCGACGCATCCGCGCCGGACAGCGCCGCCGGCGAACGCATCACCGCGCGCGAGCTGCTCGATCGCGGCGCCGAGAAGATCCACACCGAGCTCACCGACCAGCCGCGCCTGCGCGCCGAGATGCTGCTGACGCTGGGCCGGCTCTACCGCCAGCTCGGCCAGTACCCGCAGGCCGCCGCACTGCTGGCCCAGGTGCGCGACGGCGACACCGCGGCCGCGCAGCCGGCCTACCGGCCCGCCCTGCTGGAACTGGCCGTGGTCGAACGCGAACGCGCACACCTGGAGGACGCCGCCGGGCTGCTCGACACCGTGCTGGCCGGGCCGGTGGAGCCGGCCCTGCGCGCGCGGGCACTCACCGAGCGCGCCCTGCTGCACGAAAAGCGCGGCGCCTTCGCGGCCGGCCTGGACGACGTGCGCGCGGCGCTCGCGATCGATGCCGGGCGCGGCCCCGAAGGGCGCGTGGATCGCGCCCGCGATCGCCAGGCCGAGGCGCTGCTGCTGACCCGGCTCGGCCGTTTCGACGAGGCCAGCGCCGCGTTCGAAGAAGCGATCGCGACCGCCGTCGGTGCGCTCGGCGAGGACGACACGCGCGTCGCGCAGATCCGCAACGACTACGCCGTGCTGATGCTCAGCCGGTCGCTGCCGGTCGAAGGCGAGGCCGAGGCCCGCAAGGCGCTGGACGCCCGCCGGCGCCGGCTCGGCGACCGCCATCCGGCCGTCGCCGAATCGCTGCAGGTGCTCGGCGGTGCGCTGCGCCAGCAGAACAAGCTCGACCTGGCGCGCCGCGCGTTCGAAGAAGCAGTGGCCCTCCAGACCGCCGCCTTGGGCGAGAACCACGGTGACCTCGCCAACACGCTCAACTCACTGGCGATCGTCGCCGGTTCGCAGTTCCGCTTCGCCGAGGCCGAGACCCACCTGCGCCGGTCGCTGGCGATCCAGCAGGCGATCGGCCAACAGGGCACGTCGTCGGTCGCGACCACCGCCGCCAACCTCGCGGCGGTCCTGATACGCCGGGGCAACTACGAGGAAGCCGCCACCCTGCTCGACGACGCTCTCGCGGTGCACCGCGCGGCGCTGGGCGAGGGCCATCCGGCCATCGCCAACGACGAGAACATACTGGCGCAGCTCGCCTCGCGTCGCGGCGACGCCGCCGCCGCCGAGCGGCACGCCCGCCAGGCCGTGGCGATCGCCGATGCAGCCATGCGGCCCGGCCGCGAAACCGCCGCCATCCGCCAGACGCTGGCGCAGGTGCTGCTGCACGGCGGCCAGCCAGCGGCGGCGCTCGCCGCCGCACAGGCCTCGCTGGCCCTGTTCACGCAGGTCGGCGCGGCCGGCGAGCCACGCGCCCTGCAGTCCCTCGCGATCCAGGCCGATGCGCTGGCGGCGCTCGGGCGCGGCGACGAGGCGCGGCCGCTGGCCGAGCAGGTGATGGCCGGCCGGCGCGACGAGCATCCCAGTCGCCAGGTGGCCAGCTTCGCGGTGCTGGCCCGCGTCGCCCGCGCCCAAGGCCGGCGCGACGAAGCCGCCGCGTTCCGGCGCCAGGGCGCCGCGCTGCTGGCGACGATCGAGGCACCCGATCCGGACCTGGCAGTGGACCTGGCCCGCGATTGACGGCGCCGGGCCGCAGCGGCGATGCTCGGCCCACCGAGGTACGCGATCTTGCCGATGGACGAAGGCTGCACCGACCTGCTGCTCGCTGCCGGCCGCGGCGACGCCGACGCCTCGGGCCGGCTGTTCGCGCGGCTCTACGAGGAGCTGCGCCGCTGCGCGCACCACCAGCTGCGCGGCATGGCCACCCCGCAGATCTCCACCACCGTCCTGGTCCACGAGACCTATCTCAAGCTGATCCACGCCGAACGCCTGGACGCCAGCAGCCGCGGCCATTTCATGGCACTGGCAGCCCGCGCGATGCGCCAGGTGCTGGTCGACGACGCACGCCGCATCGGCGCCGAGAAACGCGGCGGCCAGGCCGTGCTGGTCACGCTCGACGAGCACCTGCCGGACGCCGCCGGCGAAGCGCTGGAGGTGCTGGCGCTGGATCGTGCGCTCACCACGCTGGAAGCGATCGACGCCCGCGCCGCCCGCGTCGTCCACCTGCACTTCTTCGCCGGCCTCAGCTTCCCGGCGATCGCCGCGATCGAGAACCTCAACGAGCGCACGATCAAGCGCGACTGGCAGGCCGCGCGCAGCCTGCTGGCCGCCGAGATGGAGGGCGGCTCGGCATCGGACCCACCGGCCACCGGACAGCCCCGCGCCGTTCGGTAGCCACCCGCGAGGCGGGTGGTGTTCGCGGTTTGCCGCTCGAGCGATCCATGCGACCTGTCGGTCGAACGCGGCGGTACGAACGATCTGCCATCGGTTGGCCAGGGGCCAACGACCCGGATTGGCGGTCCTCACCCCGGCACGCGCCTAGCAGCCCGGTTGCGCGCTCGCGCGACGGATGCTCACGGCGACGGCAGATACTTGTCCCAAAGCCGGTTACGAAACCGGTTGTACGGATCGACAGCGCGCTTGATGCGGGCGAAGTCATCCGCTTCCGGATAGGCACGACGGAACTGCTGCGGCGTCGCGTGGAGGCGGTAGGGCAGGTAGTAGCGGCCACCGAGGGACAACGCGGCATCGACCAGCTGCCGCGTCCAGTCGGCCGCGCGTTCGTCGGTGGATGTGAAGGAGCGTTGCTTGTAGTACAGGACGAACGAGAACACCTCGGTCGCCGCCCATTTCAGCAGCGACACGGCGTCGGCGGGTGAATGGCGGATCGATACGTTCAGCGCATTGACCTCGTGCCGCTGGAGGACACCGGCCAGTTGCGTGGCGAAGCGTGCGAAACCCGCCACCGGAATGAAGTACTCCTGCAACAGGTAGGTGGAGAATATCCGCGTGCGCGGCTCCAGCGAGGTTGCATCCAGGCTGGCTTCGCGATTGCGAAGGACGACCGCCTTCTCCTGCAGGATGCGATCGGTCTGGAAGCGCTCGCGCAGGCGCCCGCCCACCGGAAGCTCGGAAGCCACCCAGATGAGGTTCTGGTCCCGACCATAGTCCAGGTGGCGCGGCACCAGCCGCTCCCGATCGGTCAGCGGCGCATCGCTTCGCATCCAACTGACGGCCAGCGGCCGATTGAAGTCCGGCGGCATCAGGTCCGCGTTGTGCAGTACGGCGTCGGGGTTGCCCAGTATCGACTCGCGAAAGAAGTCCGGATACGCCTCCAGTGGTATCCAGCGCGCCTGCCGTTCGATGACCGCATTGTCGGCCAGGTCCAGCTCCACCTCGCTGATGACGCCGAGACCGCCGTAACCGCCGATGCACGCCGCGAACAGCTCCGGCTGGTGGTTCCGGTCCAGCTCGTGCACCTCACCATCGGCGGTCACCACCTGCAAGGCACGAATCGAATGCGCCAACGGGCCGGCACCGACATAGCGTCCATGGCAGTTGACCGAGACCGAGCCACCGATCGAGAAATTGCTGTAGCTCTGCATGATCTTCACGGACAGATCGCGCGTATCGATGATGTCCTGGAGATCACGCCAGCACATGCCGGCCTGGACCCGCACCGTACGCGCTGCTACATCCAGCCGGACCAGCCGGTTCATCGCACGCATGTCCAGATGCAGCGAGCCCTCCGCCGCGATCTGGCCGCCCATGCTGTAGCGCGCGCCACCGACCGAAACCGGCGTGCGCGAAGCGCGCAGAAGCTGTTGCAGTTCTGGGGTACTGGCCGGACTGGCGATACCCGCGACGGGGATCCGATCGATCTGGACCACGTCGCTGACGTAGGTGACATCGTCCTCTCGCCCGCAGCCGATCACTGCCGCGGAGCCGCCCAGCGCCAGGGCTCGCAGCAGTTGCCGACGATGAGGATCGTGGCTATTCGGCATTGGCTCCGGCCTTCCTGCAGCGCAGCCGCCAGCGATGTTGCTTCAGAAGGGCCTCCTTCCGTAGCCTCCGCACGCGACGGTTGGCAACAGCCGTCGAGCCTCCGTGAAAGATGTCGTCCGGGGACGCGCACAGCGTATGGCCGAACCGCCGCGACTCAGGCTACTTAGTCTCAACTTCCAAGCGCAACACCCCGGAACGGATAGGGTGTCGCCATGGCAAGACAGTATCAGCATCTGAGTGCAGAGGAACGCGCAGTGATCCAGTATGAAGTTGCGACGGAACGGCAATGACCTTTCTTTTTTCATTCGACCATCACCTCCAAAAGATCAGTTCAGCGCCGTCCAACTAGCCTCGGGCCCAGTACCAAACAGTCATTTCCTCTGGGTCAAATACAACGCTGGCATCCAGCCTAGTTCCAGCGTGAGGCATTCCAGCACAGCGATACCTGCGAATCTCGTTCCGCAGCTGCCCAGCCCCATTCTCCGTGAGCATCTCTGGCCACCACGCTGCCACCCGTCTTACTCGCCTGTAGGATGGCCATGGCAGATCATTTGACGCAGCGCATTTCTGGATAAAATAATCAAACCCGGCGTTATTCAGAGTGAATCTCACCCATAGCTCGTTTGTATCGATGTTATGTGTTTCTACGATTTCACGCGCGCCCAATGGAAAATTTTCAGGCAACCAACCACGCGTCATTGCTCCGCCGCTCACGGCCTCATTAAAGTCAAGGTACCTGCTAGTAGATGTGTCGCAGCCGCCAAGCATGACCGCGGCGATGAGGCACATAGAAGGCCACGTTCGTTTTCGTTGTGTGTGCGTCGTGGTTAGATACGACTTATAGGTGCTGATCCCCACTGAAGCTACGTCGCTCACTCCAGCAACCATTTTCACATCCGTTCCACCGCCCGCTACGCCGAGCGCACCGCGCTGAGACCGCTTCTGTACGGGTGGTCGGTCCCGCGCTTTTTTCTATGGTTCTTCCAGCTCCAACACACCTAAATCAAAGCTTCTAGGATACGAACTTCGGCTGCTGATTAGGACTTCTGCCGACTTGAATCTAGCCCCCCGCCACATTGCGCGATAAAATAGTACGGCTCCGGCTCTGGGCCAGCCACGATCATTATCGTTGTAGAAAATCTTGTCGGGACATCCCGTGCCGCCCCAGATTTTCCACTCCTGATGGAAACAATCTCAAGTCGACAAGGTTGATTTACTCTATCTATTGCACTAGGTTCAGGCACCACTCCAGACACGCGAACAATCATGTCGCCGCCAAAGCTTGCGCACCCAGCAATAAGCACCATCACGGTAAGAAATATTTTTCCTATTAGCTGCATCTATCCATCTCCTCAAGGCATTTCTTGAAAGCAGCAAGATTATCTTCTGAGAATGCTTTTGCAGCATCCTCAAAACGATTCCCGTCCGCCCAGGAGCCACTACGTGACACCTCCCTCAGATATCCTCTGCGCGTTAGCTGCCCTGTATTCCACTGCCTTAGAACGTGATAATACTCATGCAGAACCAAACCTTGATCTGCAAAGAACTCTGATACTGAAAGAGTAGGAGGAAGCCTTATCGAGTTTCTTCGCGTAGTGACGAAATCATTCGTTACGAACATTTTGTTTCTGACGTTCACGCTAGAAACAGATTCTCCGAATATTTTGCTCAAGCAATCTGCCATTGCGCCCGACGCCGGAGCCAGCCCAAGCGGATCAGTGAACATCACCGGATTCCCGCCAACATAAGCGTAGGTATTCATCCCTCCACTCAGCCCAATCGGATCCGACTGCAAGTACCGCCCCGTAAACGCATCGTAGTCCCGAAAGCCGTTGTGCCACAGCCCGGTCTCGTTGTCGTAGAGCTGGCCCGGGAAGCCGAGATTGAGACCGCCGATGCCGTCGGTCGTAACCACCCGGTCGAACGCGTAGTTGCTCGCCTGCCAGACGACGGATCGACTTGCGTTGGTCACTGTCTGCGGCCGGCCCAGGTGGTCGGCGTCGATGGCATAGAGGCTGGTGCCGCGCTGCAGCGCGATCGGCTCGCCATAGAGCCGGATCATCCAGCTCCAGACGTTGTGCTGCGATTCGTATTCCAGCACCAGGTTGCCGTCCGGCTGGTAGGCGTACAGCGCGAGGTTGCTCCCGGCACCCTGCTTGGACACCCGCTGGCCCAGGCCGTTGACGCGGTAGGTCGTCGTCAGGCCCGCGCGCGTGGCGGTCCGCAGCCGGTCGAACGGGTCGTATCCGAACACCGCGCCACCCAGGCCGGAGTAGCTGTTGATGTGTCCGTTACCGGTGTAGGTGTAGCTGCGCGTCGTACCACCACTGAGTCCGGTCAGGCGGTTGCTGCTGGACGAAGTCGTGTAGTTCGTGGTCGAGCCACCCCGCGTCAGGTAGGTGCGGTTGCCGACCGCGTCGTAGTTCATGTCCTGGGTGTCGGCCGTCGAGCTCGCCGTCCGCAGCCGATCCAGGTCGTCGTACGTGAAGCCCTGCGACAGGGCCGGCAGTTGCATATTGGTGATCGTCTGGATCAGGTCACGGCGTGTCCACTGGTAGCTCAGGTCCAGCGCCGTCACTCCCGCTCCGGCCGAGCGCGTGGACACGCGGCGTCCATCCAGGTCGTATGCGCGCGTGTTGACCAGCCCGTTGCCGCGCGTGAACGCCACCACCGGCCCGTAAGGGTCGTACTTGATGCTGCTGGCGACCGTCTGCGGCGTGGCGCTGTCGTAGAACGTCACGCCCGACACCTTGCCGAGGGTGTAGTCGTACACCAGCTTGGGATAGGGCGCATTGCCGTTCATCTGGGTCAGATTGCCGGAACCGTCGTAGGTGTACTCCATGTAGGAAGTCGCCGTCGAATACGGAGCACCCAACGTGTAGATGCTGTCAACACTGGCGACCCAGCCGTACGGCGTATAGGTCATCGTGCGCGAGCCGCTAGGATCGGCCAGTCCGCACAGCCGGCCGATGCCGCTGGTGCAGCTGTCGTACGTGAAGGTCTGCGTTTGCCCACCGGCCGTTGCGGTCCGCACGCGATCGAGGTTGTCGTGCGTGTAGGTGATGGCGCCGTCGGGTTTGGTCATTGACGTCATGCGCCCGCCGATGTCGTAGCTGTAGGTCGTGATCCCGGTGTCCGGGCTCGACAGCCGCCACAACTGACCGAAGCCGTCGTACTGGTAGGTGGTGCTGTTCCCGTTCGGGTCCTTGACCAGCACGATGCGGTCGGCCTTGTCGTAGCCGAATTCGGTCGACTGGTTGTGCGCGTCGGTCACCTTCTCCACGCGGTTGAGCGGATCGTAGAAGATCCGGGTCTGCCGCAGGACCGTCCCCGTGCAGGAACCACCGCTGACTTCCTTGATCTTCGTGACGTTGCCGGCGGCATCGTACTCGTAGCACGCGTGCTGGTTGCCGTTGCCGCGCCGGGCACGGGGCCGGTTGAGTTCGTCGTAGTCGGTGAACGCGCTGCGGAACTCGACCGAAGCCGTCGGCTCCTCGACACCGCTGACGCCCAGGCTACGCAGGTACGAGGCGATCGCACCGGGATCGCCGTGGACCTCCACCGTTTCGCCGTCGGGCGTGACTGCCGCGGTCGGCAGCACGCAGATGCCCGAGTTGCACGGCTCGGGCGGATCGCCGCTGCCGGTATAGCGGGTGACCCGCTGGCTGACCACGCCACCGGCCGGGTTGTAGCCCAGGCCGATGACCGCCTTGGTCCCGCTGGCCTCGGCCTCCCAGACGCTGTAGAGCCGGTTGTCCGCGCCATACCGAAGCTCGGTCACGCGGCCGTCCGGCCGGGTGATCCGCCCGGCCAGGCCGCGCGTGTTGTAGTCGTAGCTCGTCGTCTGAGCAACGCTGTTGTGGTAGGTCGTGACGGTCTTCTGTCGCCCGCGTGCCTCGTGCGCGATGTCGATCCGTTCATTGGTGTTGGGGCCGATGATCCGCTCCGCATAGCCCAGGCCGGTGTGGTTCTGGTAGCTGGTGGTGTGACCCAGCGGATTGCTGATACTGGTCAGGTCGCCCAGCGTGGAATAGGTGACGGTATGGACATCGACCGCACCCGTTCGCGGACCGTCGATCGTCATCGAGGCCAGCAGGCCGTTGCCGTGGTAGGTGTACCCATAGGTGTCGGTGCGCGACTGCCCCGCAACCCCGTAGCCGGTCAAGTTCATGACGGTGACAGTAGCCAGGCGGTGACTGAAGGCTTGATAGGCCAGCGTCGTCGCACTGTCGCCTACCACGGTGATGCCGGTCAGCCGGTTGTTGCCCGCATCCCAGGTGTAGTCGGTCACGCGCGCGTAGGACGTGCCGGCGGCCTCGGTGCGCTTGAGCAGCTGGCCGGTCGCGTTGTAGTCGTAGTCGGTCGCATTGCCGTTCTCGTCGTAGACGAGATTCGGATAGCCGTTGCTGTCGTACGTGGCCGACCGGAACGTCGCGCCGCACCAGGCCGAGGGGGCTCCGCTCACGCTTTCGAGCTTGCCGTCGACGAAGACGTAGGTCGTCTCCTTGCGCGGATTGCCGAGCGGCCCCCGCTCGAGCACGGTCATCGTGCCGGTGGTGACCGCAGCAGCCAGCGGGTAGTCCATCTCCGGCGGCACCGGCGGGGGGCCTGAGCCGCCGAACGAGTCCATGACCGGCGTGCACTCCCCGTTGGTGAGGCAGTACGGCTGGCCGTTCGGTGGAACCGGGAGCGTCGGCCGCTCATCGGCCGACACGCTGCGCGCACCAGTGACGGTATAGGTGAAGTGGTAGTGGTCCACCGGCCCGATGTGTTCGGAGGTGATCGCACGGCCCTGGCTGTCGTACGTGAACGTCGAATAGCGCACGCCGTCGATCGACTTGCCGGTCAGCGCTCCCGGAAAGCTGGTGTTCTCGTAGTGGTAGGTGTGCGTGGTGATCGGCTGGCCTGGCCGGGTCGCGGTCTGAAGACGCCAATTGCCGATGTAGGTGTAGGTATAGAGATTCCCATCCGGTGCACGCACCGTGGTGGGGAGGCCGTTGGTCATCGTGAACTCGACGTAGCGGCCGGAGCTGTGCGTGACGCGGTGGAGGACATTGCCGGTCTGGTAGGTGAAGGTCCAGCGGATGCCTTGCGGGTTCTTGATCTCCAGGATGCGTCCGAAACTGGAGTACTTCTCGACCGTGTTGTCCTCGGTGTAGTGCGTGTAGGTCCCATCGGGGTTCTTCTGGATGAAGGCCGTCCAGTCCGGCTTGGCCTCCGTCCAGCGATTGGTGCCGTTGGGGACGAACTTGATGCGGCGGCCATCGGGCCGATAGGCCCAGGCATAGTTCACCGGCCCAATGACCGGCCCACCGCCGCCGGTCGACAACGTCGTGAAGCTCAGGCTGTAGTCGAAGTTGCTGAGCCAATGACCGCCGAACAGGCCGCCGCGGGAGGAATAGTGGTTGTAGCGGCGCTCCAGGTACAGGCCCATCTCGCCGCTGCTGAGGAAATCGATCTCGCGCTCGACCTTGTTGCCGGTCGCAAGCACGATCGGATTGCCACGCGCGCAATCGATTTCGTCGTCCGCCGCGTTGTTGTTGACGTCGCCCGGGTTCGGCCAGCGCAGCTCGCGCGGGTAGCGCGGCACATAGCCGCCTGACCCCATCCACGGCGGCCGACTGCCGCCCCAGGGCGTACCGCGCACTACGATCGTCTCCAACGTCTCGGGCGGCGGCGGGTCGGTCGGGCTGGCCGCCCAGGCCGGCGCAACCGACCCCAGCAGCAGGGCCCACAACACGCGACGCAGGCACAACGAACGAAGAAATCCGGCGATATGCGGGACTGGGGCGGACACGGTCATGCAAAGCTCCTTTGCAGGCCCGGACCGCATCCTCGACGAGAAACAGGCCGGGTATGTGCACGGCCTTCCCAACGGACTTCCGATCCGATGCCTCAACGACAACGTCGGGGCTTCCCCCTGTGGGTCTCCCTGCGACGTGACCGGACATTAACCGATGCGCCGGGTTCTGCAAAGACCGACACAGTTACAGAAAGTCTCGCGCCTGCGGATCGCATCCGCGAGAGTGTCATCGCTTGCGCTGCATGCTTCGGGCCGAGGCAGACGCGGCCCATCGCGGACGGTCCGACCCCATGTCTGGCAACCTTCTGTGAGGATCTGGACGCTGGACTGCTAATCCACCGAGCCTCGTCGCCTTCCCTGCGGCGACCGAGCCCCGATTCTGTTGGCCTAGAATGAGCGTCCGTACCGGCACGGCGCCGGGCTTCCTGGCGCGGACACGCGAAACGACGATGCAGGCGACCGAGAGAATCCGGACGATGCTGGCGCTTGCGCTGGGGCTGGCCAGTTCCGCATCCGCCGCAGCCGGACGCATCGGCGAGACCGCCTGGGGCCGCCTGGCGCTCTACTACGATGCCGCCGGCGCGCCGCGCGTGGAGCACACGCCGCAGCCGCTGCTGCTGCCGTTCGTCACGCAGGTTCTACCGGCCAATCCGTACGGGAGCGATGCACTCGCCTTCGGCGTCCCCGATGCGCCGCAGCCGGCCGGCGTGCGCGGCCAGGCGATCAGCTTCCTGTTCTACGCGCAGGACTACTTCGGCCAGAACCCGGCCGCGCACATCGCCGTCCTGCTGAAGGGACGCTGGGCGTTCGACGACCCGGCCACCGCGGCGCGCGAAGGCGAGCTGTCCGGTCGCGGCATCGTGATCGGCGACGTGTCGGCGCGACCGGACGGTTGCCCGACCGCGCGCACGGCCCAGGTGGAGAGTTTCTGGAAGACCGGCAATGCGCTGTTCCCCGCCACCTGCTCGACGCCGCTGCGCGACAACGCCTGGTATCGCGTGCTGATCCTGGCCAGCAATGCGCGCGGCATCACCTACCAGATCAGCGATCCGGACGGTGCCACCGTCTACGCCAACCATGCGATGCACGATCCGGGTGCGCACATCGACGAGGCGCTCGGCGGCTGGGCGATCCTGCAGGTGTTCGAAAGCGTGCGCGCACCGACCTGGCGGCTGTGGTTCGACGACGTCAGGACCTGGTGGTACTGACGACCGGCCGGCATGACAGGCCGCGCCGGCGCCGGTAGCATGCGGCGCATGGCCGTCCTCGTCCTCCGCATTCCGGTCCGCCATCGGCGTCCTGCCGCGGCTGCCGCACTGCTGGCCACCGTCCTGGCGGCGGCCGGCGCGGCCGATGCCGCCGAGAAGCTGATCGCCAGCGTGCCCGGCACGGATTTCACGGTCGGCGGCACCGCGGTCGTGCAGGCGGTGCCGTTCGCCGTCGCCGGGCCGGTCAGCGGCGTCGGCTTCACGGCACGCTGGTCGGCCGCAGTGGCCGACGAAGAGAACGGCCTGGCGCCGTGGTCGCTCGATCTCGCCGCCACGATCACCGCACCGGACGGCAGCAGCACGCTGACCTGGCCCCGCTTCGGCGGCGACCGGACCTATGCCGACTATCCGCTGCAGGACTTCATCGGCGGCTTCGCGGACGTCGGCGGCAGTGGCACGTTCCAATGGCGCTTCACCTCGGTCGGCCCGCCCTGGGTGGCGGCCTTGAGCGACGTGGAGTACCACCTCACCACGCGCGTGGACGACGTGACCGCGACCTACACCGGCTCGGTCGCGGCCGGGCCGACCTGGAGCCGGCCGTACTACATCGCCGGGGTCTCGGGCCTGGGGCCGATGGTCTACCAGGCGATGCCGTTCCAGGTCGCGGTGTCCGGCGGCTATGCCTTCACCAGCGTGGTGGCGAGCGGTAACCATTTCCTGGCGCTCTACCAGGGTGGCTTCGACCCGGCCCAGCCGCTGGTCAACCTGCTCGACTACGAGGCCGGCAACGGCTCCTCGCCGAACGGACCGCCCGCCGGCACCGCGCGCATCAGCGCGCTGCTGTTCGAAGGGCGCAGCTACTACCTAGTCGCCTCGCAATGGAGCGCCGGCACGCCCGGTCAGAGCTACACGACCACGGTCGTCGGCCCGGGGGCCCTGGTCGTCGAGGGTTTGGACCGGCTGTTCGCCGACGGCTTCGAGACACCCTGATCGGGGCACCGCGCCGCATGGCGCCGGCTGGCGCGGCCGGCTAGCATTGCCGGTTCCATGATCGCCTCTCCCGACCACGACCCGATCCCGCTGCTCGAAGCACGCGGCCTGGCGTTCGCCCGCAACGAGGAGGCGATCTTCGGCCCGCTGGGCTTCCGGCTGTACGCGGGCGACGTGGTGCTGATCGAGGGCGACAACGGGGCCGGCAAGACCACCCTGTTGCGCGTCCTGTCGGGCCTGCTCGAAGCCGAGGGCGAGATCCTGCTCGACGGCGAGCCGCTGACGCTGGCGCGGCTGGCGCGCCAGGTCGCCGTGCTGGGCCACCAGCCCGGCCTCAAGACCGACTTGACGCCGCTGGAGAACCTGCGCTTCGCGATCGGCGTCTCCGGCCTGCGCCCGGGCGTCTCGCCGCGCATGGCGCTGGGCAGCGTCGGCCTGGAAGGCTACGAGGACGTGCCGGCGCGGCAGCTGTCTGCCGGCCAGAAGAAGCGCGTCGCGCTGGCGCGGCTGCTGCTGGTGCCGGCCGCGCTGTGGCTGCTCGACGAGCCCTACGCCAACCTCGACCGCGGCGGCATCGACCTGGTCAACCGCCTGCTCGACACCCACGCGCGCCGCGGCGGCGCTGCGCTGGTGACCTCGCACGGCGCCTATGCGTTCACCTCCGGCACGCCGCGCCGGCTGCCGATCCGGCCGCTCGCCGCATGAAGCCCGGGACGACCGCCGCCGCCTGCGCCGCCCTGGTCCGGCGCGACCTGCTGCTCGCCTGGCGCCGCCGCGGCGACGTGCTCAACCCGGTGCTGTTCGCGCTGATGGTGGTGGCGCTGTTCCCGCTGGCGCTCGGCCCGGAACCGGAGCGGCTGGCGGCGATCGCCGCGGGCGTGATCCTGGTCGCCGTGCTGCTGGCCGGCCTGATGGCGCTCGACACGCTGTTCCGCAGCGACTACGAGGACGGCGCGCTCGAGCAGCTGGTGCTGTCGCCGCATCCGCTGTCGCTGCTGCTGGCCTGCAAGATCGCCACGCACTGGCTGACCTCGGCGCTGCCGCTGCTCGTGGTCAGCCCGCTGCTGGCCGAGTTCCTGCACCTGCCGGCGCCGGTGCTGCCGGTGCTGCTGGCGGCGCTGGCGCTGGCGACGCCGCTCTTCAGCCTGATCGGCGCGGTCTGCGTCGCGCTGACGGTCGGCATGCGCCGCTCTGGTATGCTGCTGGCCCTGCTGGTGCTGCCGCTGTACGTGCCGGTGCTGATCTTCGCCGCGGGTGCCTGCAACGCGGCGCAGACCGGGCTGCCGTTCGCCGCCCCGCTGCTGTGGCTGGGCGCGGCCCTGGCGATGGCCCTGGTGCTGGCGCCGCTGGCCTGCGCGGCGGCCCTGCGGATTTCGTTGAGCTAGGTCGCCCGCCTCCCGATGAATGCACTGACGCTCTGGTTCCACAAACTCGGCTCGCCGCCGATCTTCGACCGCATCGCCGGGCGCCTGCAGCCGTGGTGCTATGCGCTGGCGCTGATCCTCGGTGCGGTGGCGCTGTACGGCGGCCTGGCGATGGCGCCGGCCGACTACCAGCAGGGCGATGCGTTCCGGATCATCTACATCCACGTGCCGAGCGCGTGGATGAGCCTGTTCATCTACTTCGTCATGGCGATCAACGCCTTCATCGCGCTGGTCTGGCGGATCAAGCTCAGCGAGACGCTGGCGATGGCCTGCGCGCCGGTCGGCGCGGCGTTCACGCTGATCTGCCTGGTCACCGGCTCGCTCTGGGGCAAGCCGATGTGGGGCACGTGGTGGACCTGGGACGCGCGCCTGACCTCGGAGCTGGTGCTGCTGTTCCTGTACCTGGGCGTGATCGGCCTGCACGCCGCGATCGAGGATCGCCGCAAGGCCGCGCGCGCGGCAGGCTTCCTCGCGCTGATCGGCATCGTCAACGTGCCGATCGTGCATTTCTCGGTCACCTGGTGGAACACGCTGCACCAGGGATCGACGGTGAAGATGTTCGGCAAGTCCTCGATCAGCGGCGACATGCTCTGGCCGCTGCTGCTGATGGCCCTGGCGACCAAGCTGTGGTTCCTCGGCAGCCTGCTGGCGCGCTCGCGCGTGGCGCTGCTGGAACTCGAAGGCGGCAAGGACTGGGTCCGTGCCGCGGCACTGAAGGAAGAAGGAGGCCGCGATGGCTGATTTCATCTCCATGGGCGGCTATGGCTTCTACGTCTGGCTGTCCTACGCGGTCTTCGTGGTGGTCCTGGCGATCGACTACGCCGCGCCGCGGCTGCGCCGCCGCCGCGTGCTGAAGGATCTCGCCGCGATGCTGCGCCGGCAGCAGCGCCGCAGCGGAGCCGCGCCATGACGCCCACCCGCAAGCGCCGCCTGATCGCCGTGGGCCTGCTGCTGCTCGCGGTCGGCGTCGCCACGACGCTGACCGTCTTCGCGCTGCAGTCCAACATGAACTACCTCTTCACGCCGGCCCAGGTGCTGGCCGGCGAGGCCGCCCGTCACGAGACCTTCCGCCTCGGTGGCATGGTCAAGAAGGATTCGATCCGCCGTGCGACCGATTCGCTGCGGGTGGACTTCGTGGTGCTCGACGGCGACGCGGAACTGCCGGTGGAGTACACCGGCATCCTGCCGGACCTGTTCCGCGAGAACCAGGCGGTGATCGCCACCGGCCAGCTCAGCGACGGCCGCTTCGTCGCGCGCCAGGTGCTGGCCAAGCACGACGAGGGCTACATGCCCAAGGAACTGGCCGACGCGATGGGCAAGGCCCACGTCAAGCACAACGTCCCGGCCGATACCGCCAAGTAGCGCGGAACGCCGCCGGCGCGGCGGCGGCTCAGTCGTACCGTGGCAGCCCGAGCCTTCCGGCCAGCCAGTGATCGAGGCTGACACGGCCGGGGCCGGCCAGCAGCAGCCAGATGAACACCAGGATGTAGAGCACCTCGTCGAGTTCGACGAACTGGTCGAGCGTGCCGACGTCCACGATCACGACCAGCGCCACCGCCACGACCATGTTGACGATCAGCGGGATGCACGCCCACCGCGTGCAGAGGCCGAGCATCAGCAGCGCGCCGCCCAGGAGCTCCGTCCATGCCGAAAGCGCCGCGCTGGCTGCGGGAAACGGAATGCCCCAGCCGACGAAGCGCTCGGTGAAGGCGTCCAGGTTCTGCAGCTTGGCCCAGCCGGTCTCGAGCCAGAAGTAGCCGAACACGAGCCGGACCAGCAGGGGCCCCAGCCACCGGAGCGATGCGGCGACATCGAGCAGGCGACGGCACAGGGCGATCACGGCGGCCATGGATTCCTCCGGGCGGACGGCGCACGAGAGGGTCCAGCCTAGGCAGCCCGTCGCGTCGGCGCCATGTCCGCGCGTCCGCCGTTTGCGGCCCGGCGTCCATCGGCACCGCTGTCCTTCCGGCGGCTGAATCGCCGGACGCCCGGACATATCCGGCGGATGCCTGGCCGCAGTCCCTGCCGCACCGCTGCGGACAATGGCCGGTGCCGCCGGTGTCACCCCCTGGACACCACCCCGGCAGCGGCCCGCGGCATCGTCGCGGGCCGCCTCCCCTCCGCCGCACAGGATCCACGCCATGAACAAGCTCACCGGTATCGCCCTGGCCACCGCCGTCGCCGGCCTCTTCGCCGGCACCGTCGCCAGCCCGGCATTCGCCGCCGAGGGCGCCGACGCCAAGGTCAAATGCGAGAACTCCTCCGCCTGCAAGGGCCACGGCGCCTGCAAGAGCGCCAAGAACGCCTGCAAGGGCCAGAACGCCTGCAAGGGCGAAGGCTTCACGATGCAGAAGTCCGAGGCTGCCTGCAAAGCCGCCCAGGACGCGGCCAAGAAAGCGCCCTGACGGCACGCGCGGCGGCCGCCGGGTTCCGGTGGCCGCTGCGGAGCCGCACCGATGACCGCGACGTCGCTGCGCTATCCCGGCCTCGGCCACGGCCTGGGCCTGCGCGTGGACCACTACGAGGCGATCCTGGCCGAGCCGGCGCCGATCGACTGGCTGGAGATCGTCACCGAGAACTACCTCGTGCCCGGCGGCCGGCCGCTCGACTACCTCGAGCGCTTCCGCGCGCGCTATCCGCTGGTGATGCACGGCGTCTCGCTGTCGATCGGCGGTACCGATCCGCTGGATCGCGCCTACCTGCGCGACCTGCGCGACCTGGCCGACCGCGTGCAGCCGGCCTGGATCTCCGACCACCTGTGCTGGACCGCGGTGGACGGCATCCAGCTGCACGACCTGCTGCCGCTGCCGTACACCGAGGAGGCCGTCGCGCACGTCGCGGCGCGCGTGGGCCAGGTGCAGGACGTCCTCGGGCGGCGCCTGGTGCTCGAGAACGTCTCCAGCTACGTCGGCTATCACGCCTCGCAGATGCCCGAGTGGGAATTCCTCGCCGCCGTCGCCGAGGCCGCCGACTGCCTGATCCTGCTGGATCTCAACAACGTCCACGTCAGCGCCGTCAACCACGGCTTCGATCCGCTTTCCTATCTCGCGGGCCTGCCGGGCGCGCGCATCCAGCAGTTCCACCTGGCCGGCCACACGCCGGCCGGTACGCTGCTGATCGACACCCACGATGCGGCCATCGCCGATCCGGTCTGGACGCTCTACGCCGAGGCGGTACGGCGCTTCGGCGCAGTGTCGGCGCTGATCGAGCGCGATGATGCGATGCCGCCGCTGCCCGACCTGCTGGCGGAACTGGCGATCGCGCGCACGATCGCGCGGCAGGTGGCGGCCGGACGCGCCGCATGACCGCGCTGCGCACGCTGCAGCGGCAGTTCGCCGCGCATCTTCTGACCGACGACACGACGGTGGCCGGCGCGGTATGCACCACGCCCGGCGCCGACGCGGCGACGCGGCTGGGCGTCTATGCGCATGCCTATCGCCAGCGCCTGCACGAAGTGCTCGCCGAGGAATTCCCGGGCCTGCAGGCCCTGGCCGGCGAGGCCGCGTTCGCCGGCTGGACCGCACGCTACGCCCGCGAACGGCCCTCGCGCCATCCGAACATCCGCTGGTACGGCGCGGCGTTCGCCGACTGGCTGCGCGAGGCCGTTCCCGCGCAACCGGCCGCGGCGGCGATGGCCGAGTTGGAATGGGCGCTGTCGACCGCGTTCGATGCGCCGGACCTGCCGGCGCTGGAAGCGGGGCGCCTCGCCGCACTGCCGCCGCAGGCCTGGCCGGCGCTGCGCCTGGGGCTGCACCCCAACCTGATCGTGCTGCCGCTGGCCTGGAATCTCGACGCGATCCGCCGTGCCGCCGACGCCCGGATCACGCCGCCGGCCCTGGCCGCCGAGACAGCGGACCTGGCGATCTGGCGCCAGCAACGGCGCGTGCGGTACCGGCGCCTGGCCGTCGACGAGGCCGCCGTGCTCGCCGGGATGCGGCGGGGCCTGCCGTTCGGCGCGCTCTGCGCCGCGCTTGCCGAATGGCACGGCATGGACGCAGCGGCCCCGCGCGCCGCACAGGTGTTGCGCGACTGGGTCGAGGCCGGCTGGATCGGCGGCCTGGACGATGGACCGATCGCCGTCTAGGCGTCGCGAACACGCGACGACACATCGGCCTACACTGCGCTGGTCCGCCGATGCCCGCGTCGGCGCTGCTTGCCGGTTGCTGCCGACACCGGCCGTCCTGCCCATGCGCAACAACCCGATCGAACAGGTTCTGGAATCCGCCTTGAACGGCGTGCAGCTGCGCGTCGAGATCGTCGACGACCTGCGCTATTGCGGCGCCTGGCTCGAACGCGAGCCGGCCACGCGTCATGGCGCCTTCCACCTGATCGGCGAGGGCCGCTGCGTGATCGAGGCGACCGGTCTCGACGGCCCGGTGGTGCTGGAGGCCGGCGACCTGGTGATGTTCCCGCACGGCAGCGGCCACCTGCTGCGGGCGGCCGACGCCTGCGCGCCGGTCGCCACCACCGATCCGGATCCCGGCTACACCAGCATGCTGTGCGGGGAGTTCACGTTCCTGATCGGGACGCACAACCCGGTGCTGCGCGCACTGCCGGACTGCGTGATCGTGCGTGCGCGCGACGGCGGCGAGGCGTTCGCGCACCTGGCGGCGATCCTCGTCAGCACCTCGCGCCGCGGCGGGCTCGGCCGCCAGGTCATGCTCAACACGCTGGCGGCGAGCCTGTTCATCCTGGCCGTGTGCGAGTACACCACGCAGAGCGGCGACCCGCGGGGCCTGTTCGCCGGCCTGGCCGACCCGCGCATCGCACGCGTCCTGCAGGCGATCCACGCCCGGCCGGAGGAGGACTGGTCGATGGCGCGCCTGGCGGACCTGGCCGGCATGTCGCGCAGCGCCTTCGCCGAACGCTTCGCGACGCTGCTGGAAATCCCGCCGATGCAGTACCTGGCGCAATGGCGTGTCAGCCAGGCCTGGCACCTGCTGCAGAACCGGCGCCTGTCGGTGGCCGCGATCGCCGAGCAGCTCGGCTACAAGAGCGAGCCGGCGTTCCGCAAGCTGTTCAAGCGCCTGACCGGCATCGGCCCCGGCAAGGTCCGCGCCGGCGAAGGCCGGGGCGAACCGTAGGCGGCAAATCGCCGCAAGCGACGCCGCACGGGCTGCGCCGCGGCGCGGGGCGACGCGGCGCAGCAGGGCCGGCCGGTCTTTTTGGTAGTCTCGCCGATTGCGCGCCCTCCGCCGGAACGGCGCTTCGCCGTTTCACCCGCCGCCGCCATCGCCACGTGCCGCCATGCTCCCAGAACTCGGACAATTCGCGCTGATCCTCGCCCTGCTGCTGGCCGCGCTGCAGTTCGTGCTGCCGCTGGTCGGCGCGCAGACCGGCAACCGCGCGCTGATGGCGGTGGCCCGGCCGGTGGCCGCCGGGCAGGCGGTCTTCGTCGCGATCGCCTACGCGATCCTGACGCACGCCTTCCTGACGCAGGATTTCTCGGTCGCCTACGTGGCGCAGAACTCCAACCTGCTGCTGCCGTGGTACTACCGCTTCTCGGCGGTATGGGGTGCGCACGAAGGCTCGCTGCTGCTGTGGGTGCTGATCCTGAATCTCTGGATCGTCGCCGTGGCGGCATTCTCGCGCCACCTGCCGGAGGACTTCATCGCGCGCGTGCTCGGCGTGCTCGGCTTCGTGAGCCTGGGCTTCCTCGCATTCACCGTGCTGACCTCCAACCCGTTCGCGCGCGAACTGCCGATGCCGGCCGACGGCATGGACCTGAACCCGGTGCTGCAGGACCCGGGGCTGATCATCCACCCGCCGATGCTCTACATGGGCTATGTCGGGTTCTCGATCGCGTTCGCGTTCGCGCTGGCGGCCCTGCTCGGCGGCCGGCTGGACCGCGAATGGGTGCGCTGGTCGCGGCCGTGGACCAATGTCGCCTGGGCGTTCCTGACGCTGGGCATCGCGCTGGGCTCGTGGTGGGCCTATTCGGTGCTCGGCTGGGGCGGCTGGTGGTTCTGGGACCCGGTCGAGAACGCCTCGTTCATGCCGTGGCTGGTCGGCACCGCGCTGATCCATTCGCAGGCGGTCACCGAGAAGCGCGGCTCGTTCCGCGCCTGGACGCTGCTGCTGGCGATCTTCGCGTTCTCGCTGTCCCTGCTCGGCACGTTCCTGGTGCGCTCGGGCGTCATCACCTCGGTGCATTCCTTCGCCAGCGATCCGGGGCGAGGCCTGTTCATCCTGGCCTTCCTCGCGGTCACCATCGGCGGCTCGCTGCTGATCTACGCGCTGCGCGCGCCGAAGATCGCCGGCGGCGAGCCGTTCGCCGCGGTCTCGCGCGAGACCACGCTGCTGGTCAACAACCTGATGTTCGCCTGCGCCGCGGCAATGGTGCTGCTGGGCACGCTCTATCCGCTGATCGGCGAGGCGCTGAACCTCGGCCGCATCTCGGTCGGCCCGCCGTACTTCGGGCTGATGTTCGTTCTGCTGATGCTGCCGGTGGTGCTGCTGGTGCCGTTCGGTCCGTTCCTCAACTGGCGCCAGGGCGACCTGCGCGCCGCGCTGCGCGCGCTGCGGCCGGCGCTGGCCCTGGCGGTGCTCGCGATCCCCGTGGCCTGGCTGCTCGGCCGCGACCTGCCGGCCAAGGCGATCGCCGGCCTGGCGCTGGCGATCTGGGTCGGCACGGGCATCGTGCTGTTCGCGCTCACACGCTGGCGGCGCCTGCCGGCCGGGCGCCGCTACACGCCGGAAATGCTCGGCATGATCCTCGCGCACCTGGGCATCGCGGTGTTCGTCGCCGGCGTGCTGGTCACCGAGGCGACCAGCATCGAGAAGGACCTGCGCATGGCGCCGGGCGAATCGGTGACGATCCGCGAGGCGACGTTCCGCTTCGACGGCGTCGGCCACCACGAAGGCCCGAACTTCAGCGCCGACCAGGGCACGGTCACCGTGCTGCAGGGCGACCGCACGATCGCCGTGCTGCACCCGCAGAAGCGCCAGTATTCGCAGGGCACCCAGGTGCAGACCGAGGCGGCGATCCGCGCCGGCGCTTTCCGCGACCTCTACGTGGCACTGGGCGAGCCGCTCGGCACCGACGGCGCCTGGGCGGTGCGGGTCTACCACAAGCCGTTCATCCGCTGGATCTGGGCCGGTGCGCTGCTGATGATGCTGGGCGGTTTCGTCGCCGCCGGCGATCGCCGCTTCCGCGCGGTGCGCACGCCGGCCGCCGCGCCGGCCGGCGCAGCCGAGGCCCGCGCATGAAGCTCTCGCGCCTCGCGCCGCTGATCGGCTTCGCGCTGCTGGTGGTGCTGTTCGGCTTCGGCATCGCCTGGAACATGACGCACGATCCGCGCGAGGTGCGCTCGCCGCTGATCGGCAAGCCGGCACCCACCTTCGCCCTGCCGCTGCTGACCCAGCCGGACCGCACCGCCGGCAGCGCGGAGCTGGCCGGACGGCCGTACCTGCTCAACGTCTTCGCGAGCTGGTGCCAGGCCTGCCGCGTCGAGCATCCGTTGTTCATGGGGCCGATCCGCCAGCTCGGCGTGCCGGTGATCGGCTACAACTACAAGGACGAGACCGCCGACGCCCGGCGCTGGCTGGCGCAGTTCGGCGATCCGTACGACCAGATCCTGGTGGACTACGAGGGCCGCGTCGCGATCGACTTCGGCGTCTACGGCGCGCCCGAGACCTTCCTCATCGATGCGAACGGCGTGATCCGCTACAAGCGCATCGGCCCGTTCACGCCCGAGGCGGTGGAGAACGAACTCAAGCCCGCGATCGCCGCGCTGAAGGAGACCGCGCCATGAACCGGCTGTCCCGCCTCGCGCTGGCCCTGCTGCTGGCCGCCGCGCCCGTCCTGGTGCACGCCATCGACCCGCTGCCGTTCGCCGATGCGGCGCAGGAACAGCGCTTCCAGCAGCTCACGCGCCAGCTGCGCTGCCTGGTCTGCCAGAACGAGAACCTCGCCGACTCCCACGCGCCGCTGGCGCAGGACCTGCGCCAGCAGGTGTTCGAGCAGATGCAGGCCGGCAAGAGCGACGAGGAGATCAAGCGCTGGCTGACCGAGCGCTACAGTGACTTCGTGCTGTACGACCCGCCGCTGCGCGGCGGCACCGCGCTGCTGTGGTTCGGGCCGGCGCTGGTGCTGGCGATCGGCCTCTTCGCCGTCGTCGCAATCGTGCGCCGGCGCAGCCGCGCACTCGCCGCGGCACCCACCCGCACCACCGACGGGGACGACTGGTGACTCCAAGCTTTCTGCTGCTGGCCGCGCTGATGATCGCGGCCGCCCTCGCGATCGTCCTGGTACCGCTGCTGCGCCGGCGTGGCGCCACGACCGGCCCCGACGTCCGCGCACTGCGCGCGCTCGACCAGGCGCGTGCCGCCGGCGTACTCAGCGACGAGGAGTACGCCGCCAAGCGCGCGGCCCTGCCCGCCGTCGCCACCGGCTCCGCACGCCCGGCGCGCAGCACCTTCGCCACGCTTCTCCTGGTCGCGCTGCTGCTGCCGGTCAGCGCGATCGTGCTGTATCGCGTAGTCGGCACGCCCGAAGCGCTCGACCCCGCCGCGCTGACCGCCGCCGCACCCGGCGACGAACACGCCATGGGCATGGGCATGGACCAGGCGGTCGCCGGCCTGGTCGCCAAGCTCGAGAAGAGCCCCGACGACGCCACGGGCTGGGCGTTGCTCGGCCGCGCCTACCAGTCGATGCAGCGCTTCGCCGAGGCGCGCGACGCGCTCAAGCGCGCGCACGACCTGCTGCCCGAAGACAACAACCTGCTGGTCGAATACGCCCAGGCGCTGGCGCTGTCCGGCCCCGAGCAGCGCATCGAAGGCACGTCGCGCACCCTGCTCGACCGCGCGCTCGCCGCCGATCCGGCCAACCAGCGCGCGCTGTGGCTGCTCGGCATCAGCGAGTACCAGGCCCAGCGCTACCCGCAGGCGATCGACGCCTGGAACCGCGTGCTGGCGCAGCTGCCGGCCGGCTCGAACGTGGCCCAGAGCATCCAGGACCGCATCGCCGATGCGCGGCGCCTGGGCGGCCTGCCCGAAGCGCCCGCCGCGGCCGCTGCGCCGGGTGCACCCGGCATCGGCACGACCGCGCCTGACGCGGCACCGTCGGCCGCAACGGTGGACGGCCCGCGGCTCACGATCCAGGTCGCACTCGATCCGAAGCTCGCCGACCGCCTCGCCCCGGATGCAACGCTGTTCGTCTTCGCGCGTGCCGCCGAAGGCCCGCCGATGCCGCTGGCGATCCAGCGCCTGACCGCCGGCCAGTTGCCGCTGACCGTCACGCTCGACGAATCCAACGGCATGCTGCCGAACATGAAGCTGTCGATGTTCCCGAAAGTGGTCGTCGGCGCGCGTATCTCACGCTCGGGCCAGGCCACGCCGCAAAGCGGCGACCTGCAGACCCTGTCGGCGCCGCTGGACGTGCTGCACAAGGCGCCGATCGTGCTGACGATCGACCAGGTGGTGCCGTAGCGGCCGCATGACGCGCTGCTGCACGGCCCCTGCCCGAAGGGGTGGTGCGCGCCGCGCTAGCGGACCGCTGACGCCGTCTCGGCCGTCGCCAGCCACTCGCGGAATGCGCGCAACGCCGGTGTCTCCGGCCGCGAGCGCAGACGCGTCAGCCAGTAGCGGCCGGCATCGACCTCGACGTCGAACAGGCGTACCAGGCGGCCGCCGGCCAGATCCTGCGCGAACAGCCGCGCCGGCAGCAGGCCCACGCCCGCGCCGGCGGCCGCCGCGTCGGCGATCGCCAGCGACGAATCGAACACCGGACCCCGCGCCGGCGGCGCCGGCGTATGCGCCGCCTGGAACCAGCGCGGCCATTCGTCCTGGCGGTACGAGCGCAGCAACGTCATCGCGGCCAGGTCGCGCGGCTGGACGATGCGCCGCGCCAGCGCCGGCGAGGCGAGCGGCGTCAGCGCCGCGGGCACGATCGCAGTGGCCGCCAGCCCCAGCCAGTCGCCGTCGCCGAAGCGGATCGCGCAGTCCAGGCCTTCGGCGGCCAGGTCCACGCGGTTGTTGTGGGTCAGCACGCGCAGGTCCACGCCCGGGTGCGCGGCCTGGAACGCCGGCAGGCGCGGCAGCAACCAGCCGTTGGCGAACGTGCCGACCACGCCCACCGTCAATACCTCGCGCAGGTGCCCGCCGGTCATCCGGTCGAGCACCGCGGCGATGCGGTCGAACGCTTCGTTGAGCACCGGATACAGCGCCGCGCCCTCGTCGGTCAGTGCCACGCCACGCGGCAGCCGGCGGAACAGGGTCACGCCCAGGCGCGCCTCCAGCCCCTTGATCTGATGGCTGAGCGCCGCCTGGCTGACGCACAGTTCCGTCGCGGCGCGCGTGAAGTTGAGGTGGCGGGCGGAGGCCTCGAATGCCCGCAGGGCATTCAACGGCAGATGCGGGCGGATCATCGGCCGACATTAGCTGCGCGCATGGCTCCGATCAAATCTTCGCGCTGGTGGCCGTGCCCACGCCGCGAAATACTCGCCGCACCCTCCGAGGACACGCCATGACCGATCGACGCCAGTTCCTGCACCTCCTGGGCGGCACGCTGCTGCTCGCCGCTGCCCTGCCCCGTGCCGCAACGGCCGCGGCACCCCTGGCGCTGCCGCGCGACCGGCTGGCCGAACTGGAGCGCGCCAGCGGCGGACGGCTGGGCGTGGCCGTGCTCGACACCGCCACCGGCCGGAGCCTGGGCTGGCGCGACGAGGAACGCTTCGCGATGTGCAGCACCTTCAAATTTCTATTGGCGGCCGCCGTGCTGCAGCGGGTCGATCGCGGCGAGCTGACGCTGGACCGGCGCCTTCCGATCCGCAAGGACGACCTGATCCACCACTCGCCGGTGACCGAGCGTCATGTCGGTTCCCACGGCCTGGCCGTAGCCGACCTGTGCGAGGCGACGATGACGCTGAGCGACAACGCCGCCGCCAACCTGCTGCTGCCGCTGGTCGGCGGCCCGGCCGGCCTCACCGCCACCCTGCGCGCCTGGGGCGATGCCACCACGCGGCTGGACCGCCCCGAGCCGCACCTCAACGACGTGCCGCCCGGCGATCCGCGCGACACCACCACGCCGCGCGAAATGGCCGCCCACGTGCAACGCCTCGTGCTCGGCGACCTACTGCAGCCGGCCAGCCGCGAGCGACTGACCGGCTGGCTGGCCGGCAACCGCACCGGCGATCACCGCCTGCGCGCCGGCCTGCCGAAAGGCTGGCGCGTCGGCGACAAGACCGGCAGCGGCCCCGGCACCACCAACGACGTCGCGATCGTCTGGCCCGAGGGCCGTGCGCCGTTCGCGCTGGCCTGCTATCTCACCGGGTCGTCGCTGAAAGACGACGGACGCAACGCGATTCTGGCGTCCGTGGCGCGCGAGGTGGCCGGCCTCTACGCAGCCGCCTGACCATCCCCGTCGTCCCCGCGCGGCACGGCGCCCGCAAATCGCCCGCCGCCGACCCGGACTGCGTCCGCTCCCACGCCGATCGGTGCCGCATCCGGCGCCGACGATCGCCCCGGGTGCCGTCACCGTGCGCACCCGCTACGATCGGCATCCAGGGAGACCCGACCATGCAATCCGAAACGCCGCTGGCGCGCCCGGTGCGCCGCTTCATCGTGCTGGTATCGCTGTTGCAGGGCCTGCTGATGTACCTGGCCGAGACCGGCCACGACCACGGCTGGTGGCCGTTCTCGCTGCTCGGCGGGCGCGTGTGCTGGATCACCCTGGTGCTGGCCGTGCCCGGCGCGATGACACTGACGGTGCAACGCCTGGACGACCGGCGTTTCTGGCAGCACGCCGCCCTCATGCTGCTGGTCCTGGCCGTGCCGGCGGGCTGGGCCGCCTGGAGCGCGACCGGCGCGCCGGGCCTGGACGCGAGCGAGGTGCTGGGTCCATACGGCTTCACCACGGCACTGGCCGTGTTCGCCGCCCTGCCGTACCTGCAATGCAGCCTGCGGCACGGCCGCTGGTGCGCGCCGTACGCGGAACTGTTCGATCACGTCTGGCAGAACGGCCTGACGCTCGCCTTGGCCGGACTCTTCACCGGTATCTGCTGGGGCGTGCTGCAGCTGTGGGCGGAGCTGTTCGCCCTGGTCAAGATCGACTTCTTCCGCGAGCTGTTCCGCAACGATGCGTTCGAATACCTCGCCACCGGCACGATGGTGGGCCTGGGCATCCTGATCGGCCGCACCCAGCACCGGCCCATCCGCATCGCGCGGCAGGTGGTGCAGGCGATCGTCACCGGCCTGCTGCCGCTGGTCGCGTTCATCGCGGTCCTGTTCGTGCTCAGCCTGCCGTTCACGGGGCTGGCGGCGCTGTGGGATACGCGTTCGGCCACGTTCATCCTGATGAGCGTGATCGGCGTGATGGTGCTGTCGGTCAACGCCGTGTGGCAGGACGGCGAGCAGCCGTCGCCGTACCCGGCCTGGCTGCGCCACGCGATCGGCGCCGGTCTGCTGACGCTGCCGGTCTACGGCCTGATCGGCCTGTACGCGCTGTCCTTGCGCATCGGCCAGTACGGCTGGACCAGCGAGCGCGTGTTCGCCGTGCTGACATGCGTGCTGCTGACCACGCTCGCATTCGCCTACGCCGTTGCCGTGCTGCGCCGCGGCGGGCGCTGGCTGGCCGCGCTGCCGCGCATCAACGTGGCCGTATCGCTGGTGCTGATCGCGCTGATGGTCGCGGTGAACTCACCGCTGCTCGACCCGCACCGTATTGCGGTTGCCGACCAGCTGCGCCGCTGGGCCGAAGCGCGCACCGACGCCGCACAGCTGGATCTGAACTATCTGCGCTTCCGCAGTGGCCGCTACGGCTATCGCGCGCTGCAAACCCTGTCCGCCGATGCGCGCGTCGCCGCCGACCCGGCGCTCGCCGCCTCCGTGCAGAGCCAGCTGGAGCGCCAGACACGCATCTACCGGCACCACGACGAGGAGCAGCAGCATCCGCGGCTGACGACGGTCGATGCCCTGGCGGCGAGGCTTCGCCCCGCGCAAGGCTCGGCGCCACCGGACCCAGCCCTGTTGCAGGCACTGCTCGCCGAACCTGACGCCACCAACGGATGCCTGCGGGCGGATGCCGTTTGCCTGACGATCGACCGCGACTTCGACGGCGACGGCCGCACCGATACGCTGCTGTGCAATCTGGACGCGGAGAACACCATCGCCTGCTCGCTGTGGGACGCCGCCACCGGCGGCCGCTGGCAGCGCGTAGCGACCCTGTTCTGGCACGCACCGATGGACACCCAGCGCATCGCGCTGGCGCTGCGCAGGGGCGAGGTGACGACCCAACCGCGCCGCTGGCCGGACCTGGCGGTGGATAGCCAGATGGTCACGCCGGCACAGGTCACGAAGCCATCCGCACCGCCGAAAGAAGGCGCAGCCGATCCACCGTGACGATCGCGCTGCGCGCACAGCTGCGGCCGACGGTCGCACGCTGACCGCGTTCGATGTCCGTGAGGAAACGGGACGGCTCATGCGACCATGGCGTTCTTTTCCGCCGGAGATCGCCGCATGACCGATTCGTCCCCCGCCCGCCGATCTTCGCCGCGTCGACTCCCATCCCTCGCCGCGCTGCTCGCCGCATTGCTGCCGCTCGCCGCCGTGGCGGCCGATGGCGCACGCTCCACGATCACCCTCCCCGGCGAACGCGCCTTCCCCGAGGCGATCACGTCCACCGCCGACGGCACGCTCTATGTCAGCAGCCTCGGCAACGGCGGCATCTTCCGCGCGCGTCCCGGCGAGAGCCAGGCCACGCTATGGATCGCTCCCGGCACCTACGGCACACGTTCCACCTTCGGCGTGCTGGCCGACGAGAAGGCCGGCGTCCTTTGGGTCTGCTCCAACGACATCAGTGCCGTCATCGGCCCGCATGTCGCCGGCAGCGAGACCGGTGCCTGGCTGAAGGGCTTCGACCTCACGACCGGCCAGGGCAAGGTCAGCGCCCGGTTTCCGAATGAGCGCGCGCTGTGCAACGACATCGCGCTGGGCCCCGACGGCAGCGTCTACGCCACCAATACGATGGCGCCCGAGATCCTGAAGCTCTCCGCCGACCGCAAGACGCTGGCCGTCTGGGCCACCGACCCGCGCTTCGGCCCCAGCGGCAAGGACGCGGGCCTCGACGGCATCGTCTTCGGCGGCGACGGCCACGTCTACGTCAACACCTACACCAAGGCCGAGCTGTTCCGGGTCGACGTCAAGGATGGCAAGGCCGGCGCGGTCACGCCGATCACGCCCTCGCGGCCGCTGGTGCTGCCCGACACGCTGCGCCTGATCGAAGGCACCACCTTCTGGCTGATCGAAGGCGGCGGCCGGCTGGACCGCATGACGGTCAACGGCGACACCGCCACCATCGAGACCATCAAGGACGGCTTCGCGCTGCCGACCGGCATCACGCAGGTCGGCAAGCACCTGGCCTGGGTGTCCGAAGGCCAGCTCGACCTGATCCTGGACCCGGCCAAGCGCACGAGCCGGAAGCCGGCGGTGCCGTTCAAGCTGCATGCCGTTCCGCTGGGCGCCAAGTAGCCACCACCTCGCGCGGCCAACGATCTGTTTTTTTCCCTTCTTCCTTGCCCTGGATTGCCCGTGCTGCGGAGGGTCCACGGGTGAGTCTTCCAGAGGCGCCTTTCCAGCGATCGATCCCGCGCCTGGACCGCGCGGGCGACCGCTTCCTTCGACGCCGCTCCATGGCCATTCCCCTGGACCTTCGCATCGTGGACGTTGCATCCGCGACGCAGGGTGTGATCAGCCAAGACGGCTTCCAGACATTCGTGTCGGTAACACACGCCTGCACGCAGCCTAGAGGAAATGGACGAACCTGCGCGCGGTGACTTGCCAGCCATCGCCCTCGCGATGAAGCACGTAGACCGCAGCCGCCCCGTGGGGTGCGGGCGCCACATCCAGTACCGTCACTGCCTGGTCGCCATCCTCCGAAACGGCAGGCAGCATGAACGTGACCAGGCAGCGGACGGACGACGCCACCGCGGTGTAGCGGCTGTTGGTGTACCGGTACAGATCGTGCGTCTGGATGAGGCCGCTGCTCAAGGTCCCCCAGTCGACGCGCTGCGCCTCCGGATTTCGTGCACGCAGAGGCTCGATGAGCGACGACACATCGCCTTGCGCTGCCGACCCGATCTGGCTTCGAATCCAATCGTCCGATAGCCACGAGAGCGAGGTTGCGGTGGTGTTCACCGCGATACCGGCGGCTCCGGTTCCGTAGTCGCAATCGGGATGATGGGCGAAGTCTTCCGCCACCGCCCTGACGATGGCGCGATCGACGGGCGATGCCACGACGAGCCTGGCCGTGTCCACGCGCCCCACGCTGCAGGCCGCGGCCATCGCGATCAAAGCGAGGGGCGCCAGCTTCAGTACACACGTGCCCCGAGTGGCAGGGTGGGATCCGTTGGCGATCATGCGTTGGCCCCGGTGATCGTTGCATCGAACGAAAATGGCAATTGGTTTCGTCACGCAAGCCTGCCCCAGGCGAACCGGGGCAGGTGATCGGCCACTGTCGAACCCGGCCTTCGCGCACACGCCGCGACGCCGCGGATCGCGGCATGCGTCCGCTCCCGGCCCACCGGCCGGAGAGGGGACGGTCCGCGTGGAGACCGGCATCGTGTGCCGACGTAGCGTCTATGCCTTCTACCGCATGCCATGGTGCTCACAGGCCTCGTGCCGATACAAGCCTGTCGCCCGGCATGCCGCCGGACCATACTTGGCACGGCACGCTGGCGGAGAAGAACCATGAAGCACTGGCTGTTCCTGGGTGTCGCCATCGTCGGCGAGGTGATCGCCACGTCCGCGCTGAAAGCCAGCGAGGGTTTCTCGCGGCTGGTACCGTCCGTGGTGGTGGTCGCCGGCTACATCGTCGCGTTCTACTTCCTGTCGCTGACACTGCGCCACATTTCCGTGGGCGTGGCCTATGCGATCTGGTCGGGCCTGGGCGTCGTGCTGATCGCCCTCATCGCCTGGCTGCTGTACGGGCAGAAGCTGGACCTGGCGGCCATGATCGGCATGGCACTGATCGTTGCCGGCGTCCTGGTCATGAACCTGTTCTCCAAGGTCAATGCGCACTGACCGGGCCACTGCGGCGCCGAGGCGGGCGCGGCCATGACGGGCGACGATGCCGTCGCCTTCGTGCGCGAGCACGGCATCGTGCTGGCCTCGGCGAAAGGACGCGTGCCGCGCCTGACGGACGTCATCGCCGGCGCGCCGATCGCCGGCAGCTGGTGGGCGCACCCGGAAGGACGGCGGATCTTCGCGATCCTGCGCGCGGTGGAGACCTCGCCGGACGTCCTGGTCTGTCGCCTGGTCGACGGCAAGATCACGTTCGTCCACCGGCGGTTGTGGCCGGCGCTGGTACGGCTGGCGCCCCGGTTCGCCACCGCACGGCTGGCACGCGTGCAGCAGCGGCACACGTCGTCGGGCGCGCACGTCAACGACGTGCAGCCGTTCCCGGATTGGGTGCCGCCCGAGGTCGCGGCGGCCGCACAGCGGATGACGACGGCGGCCGCCGAGCAACAGCTTCGCGTCGTTGCCGGACCGGACCCGGCGTAGCTACCGGTGCTGGTCGACCAGGATCGGGTTGCCGTCCGGATCCACGGCGATGAAGCTGGCCGGGCCGGTGGTGCTCTCGTCCGCTTCCTGCTCGAACGCAATGCCCTGGGCCTTCAGCTGGCGCTGCAGCTCGCGTACGTCGGTGAAGCTGGGCAGCGGCTGGGCGTTGCTGTCCCACCCGGGATTGAAGGTGAGGATGTTCTTCTCGAACATGCCCTTGAACAGGCCGATGATGTGATCGCCGTTCTTGAGGATCAGCCAGTTCTGCGTGGCGTCGCCGCCGAAGACCGTGAAGCCGAAGGCCTCGTAGAAGCGCCGCGAGGCTTCGATGTCCTTGACTGCCAGGCTGATCGAGAATGCGCCGAGTTCCATGCTGCTCTCCGTGTGTGGAAGACGAATGTTCGGGCCCCGTCGCGGGGCGGGCATCGCACTGGATTCACGCCGTGATACCGGCGGTCCGGGACACGCGCATGACATCGCATCGCCAGCCAGCGGCGGTGCACCGGCGCAAAGTCCGGCATGCCTGCCGCCTCGCCTGGCGCGCCCTGACGGTGCCGGTGCCGGTCGCCGCGGGACGGTAGCAGAGCGTCCTAGAAGTCAGAAGTGCCGCGCCGGCCGGCCGCGCGGTAGCGCCGCTCGAACCACCACCACGTGATCGCGCCGAAGGCGGCGCCACCGAGCGTCCACAGCAGCGCGGAAACGGCGATGAAGCCGGGGCTGAGCTTGTCGCGATTCACGAAGAACGTCATGACGACGAACATCGCCAGGCCGTAGGACGCGATGCCGTTGACCAGCACGTAGCGCCAGCGCCCTTTCGCGCGGACGACCTTCCAGCGTTCGATCTGCTCGGGTTTCACGGCACTCGGTCGTCCAGGTGGGCATCAAGGTACAGCGACGGGATTCGCGATCCCGGTGCTGCGCCCTGCCGATGGTCGCGCGTCGGCGCGGGAAGGTAAATCCCGTGGGCCGGCCGGCGGTGCGTCCGGCCCTCGCCGTTCACCGCGCCGGCAGGTGCCGCATGCCGATACCGGCCCCCAGGCAGAACGCCAGGCCCGCGGCCAGCCCGATCAGGGCGCCCACCACAGCCGCGGCACCCAGCTCGTCGGTCACGTCGAACACCACGCCGGCCAGCAGCGAAAGCACCACCGCACCGATGATCGCCGCACCGAGGCAGACCCACGGCAGGCGAAGCAGACCGCGCGAGCGCAACCACACCACGTAGGGAAGGCCAAGCGCCAGGGCGGCAAGCGAGACCGGCAGCGAGAAGACCAGGGTGGACCCGAACGAGGCCAGCGCATCCCTCCAGGAGAACGCCAGCGTGGCCGCCCACGTCAGAAGCTGGACGCAGGCCGGCGGCACCAGCAGCGCCAGGCCCGCACCGAGCCAGAGCGGACGGCGATGAACGGAAGGTTTCGGGCCGGCCTCCCCTGTCATGCCCGGCACGGCAGCAGCGCCATCGCCTGGTCGAAGCGGTCGACGCTGTAGCGAACGGCATCCGGATGCCGCGTGAGCGTGTGCTTCCATTCGGTCTCGGGGAACGCGAACACCACGCTGGCGGGCAGCACGGCCGCAATCGCCCGGTACCACGCGACCAGCGGATCCTGCAGGCGGACGTGCAGGTCGAACTGGCGCCGCGCCCGGCCGGGATCGCCATCGCGCTGGCGGCGGGCAATCACAGGGTCGAGGGCTTTCACGTAGTAGCGATCGGCAAAACCCAGGCGCTGCCCGGCGAACAAGGCGCGGCTGGCATCCCGTTCGGCCTGCCAGCCGGCCTCGCTCGCCTCGCCGATCTGCCAGAGCGACCAGACGTAGTGCAGCTTGAACGGGTCGGTATCGCAGACGGCCAGGCCCGTCGCGCTTTCCATCGCCCGTGCGGCGGCCCACCGGCGGGCGTTGTGCGACGCCCAGAAGTCGGCCGCCTGCAGCGGCGCGGCCCGGCGATCCGGTGCGGCCGCCACCGGACCGGTCTCCGGTACGGCCTGATCGGGCGCATGGCGGCGACACCACGTGCTCTTGCCGACCGCGCTGATGCCTTCGACCACGACGATCATGCGCAGGTCCTGGGCGATGACGAAACCGCGGCGCGGTCCGCCGGCGAGCTGCGACAACACCGCCTGCGCGGCGGCCGGCAGGGCCGGAATCGCATCCGGCACGATAGCGGCACGTCCGGCTTACCCGGGGCCGTATCGGACTGCCGATCCGGAACGGCGGCGACCAGCGCCTGTCCTTCGGCCCGCGCGATCGCCGGACCGCGCGCATCGTGGCGGCGGCGCCGGGTGACGTAGCGCGAGAAGCTCATCGGGCGATCCCGGGATCGGCGGGAGCGTGCGTCATCGCGGTGAAGTCAGCGGCGCGCCCACGGCCCGTTGCCGGACCGCCAGTAGACGAAGGTTTGCGAGGCCTTGGAGCGCTTGCGGATGAAACCGGTGGGCGGCGCCATTGCCTTGATCGCCGCCGTATCGACACCGGCGGCCTCGACGGTCGGGCGGAAGTACGCCCAGACTGCATCGACCTCGGCCGCGAGCGCCTCCGCATCGGCCAGCGGCAGCTCGGTCTGGTACTCCAGGACCAGCGTTCTCGCGCCGGTCTCGGGCTCGACCTCGACCACCTGCAGCAGCGTGATCCGCCGGCCGTCCGGCAGCGTCTGGACCTCGGCGCCGTGGACCGTAGCGGCCAGCACCAGCAGCATCAACCCGACGATCCGGACGCTGGACATGCGAGGGTTCCTCATGAGGTTCAGTCGCTCCCCGGCGATGACGATGCCGTGCGGTCCCGCCGTGCGAACCACCGCAGTCGCAGTCCGGCGCAGAACGCGATGCCCGACAGCAGGCCGAAGCCGCCGCCCTGCAGCAGCGCCCTCCAGGCGGTCTCGACATCCCGCACTCTACTGAAGGGATAGGTCACCACAAAGAATGCTAGGGCGCCGATCAGCGCTGCGCCGAGGCAGATCCACAGCGGGTTCAAGCGGCCGCGCGACTGCAGCCAGAGCACGTAGGGCACGCCGGCGACCGCGAGGACGATCGCCGACACCACCGCCATCAAGCCGACCATCAGGCACAGCGTCGCGATGAGCTCGGCCGGCGGCCACTCGGATGCGCCGACCAGCATCAGCGCGACGGCGCACAGCGGCGGCACGAGCATGGCGTAGACGATGGCCCTGGCCATCGATCCGCCGCGCCGTTCGCCGGCCTGAAGCTGCCCATCGTCGGCGTTCATTCCCAGGCCGCCCCGTTGCGCTCGCCGGCCAACTGCTGCATCGCCGCGCGATAGCGCGCCATGAACGCTGCGCGGTCGCCGCCGTAGCGCAACGCCTCGCCGACGAAGACGTCCACGAAGAATGGCACCAGCAGCCACTCACCCTTGGGCAGCGACTTGCCCAGGCCGTGCGTGAACACCGGGATCACCGGCACCTCCGGCCGGCGCTCGGCGATGCGGGCCAGGCCGCTCTTGAACTCGGCCACCTGCTCGGGCTCCCCGCGCGAGCCTTCCGGGAAGAACACCAGGATCTGGCCGCGATCGAGCGCCTCGATCACGGGGGCGAGCAGGTCCTCGTCCGGATGGCTGCGCTGGCGGTTCAACGGCACGATGCCGACGATCGTCAACGCGAACCAGGCGATCAGCCGGTTGCGCAGGAAGTAGTCCGCGGCCGCGACCGGCCGCACCCGTGGCAGCAGGCGCAGCGGCAGCAGGCTGATCAGCGTCATCGCGTCCAGATGGCTGTTGTGGTTGGCGGCGAGGATGGCCGGTCCCTTGGCCGGCAGGCGCTCGCGGTGACGCACGTTGAGGCCGAGCACGACCAGCACGACGGCGCGCACGATCACGCCGTAGAAGAACAGGCGCAGCAGCAGGCCCATCAGAAGTAGAAGTACTTCATGAAGTGGAAGAACAGCGGCGCCGTGAACAGCAGGCTGTCGATGCGGTCGAGCAGGCCGCCGTGGCCGGGGATCAGCGTACCGCTGTCCTTCACGCCCAGGTCGCGCTTGAGCGCGGAGATCGTCACGTCGCCGATGAAGCCGCCGAAGCCGATCATCAGGCCGGCGGCGACCGCATGGGCGGGCACCAGCGGCGTCAGCACCGGCGCCAGGAAGAACGCGATCACGGTGGTGGTCAGCGCACCGCCGAGCAGGCCTTCGACGGTCTTATTGGGACTGACGCTGGGAATCACCTTGTGCCGGCCCAGCAGCCGCCCCCAGACGTACTGGAGGACGTCGTTGAGCTGGGTCAGCAGCACGACGAACAGCAGCAGGCCGGCGCCGTGCGTGGGCGCGCCGGGCCGGACCGGGCCGGCGTCGGGCAGCACCAGCAGGTAGGCCAGATGGCTCAGGCCGAAGACCATCGTCATCAGGCCCCAGTGGATCGTGCCGGCGGCGCGCAGGAAGTCGCGCGTCTCGCCGGACAGGACCATGCGCATCGCGACGAACAGGAACGCCCAGACCGGGATGAACACCAGGAACATGTGATACCAGGCCTGGTACACCCATACGTACTGCAGCGGTACGCACAGGTAGGCCCAGAGCAGCACGCGCCGGTCGGCGCGGCGCGTCGGGATCAGCGACAGGTATTCCTTGAGCGCCAGGAACGAAAGGACCGCGAAGAAGCCGATCGCCACGCCGCGGCGGAACGCGATCGCGACGGCGAACACCGCCACCATCACCCACCAAGCGTTGACGCGCGCCGCGAGCTCGCCGTGCCGGCCGGCGCCGGCGCCACGGCGCATCAGCGCCACGATCAGCGTCGCCGCCACCAGCACGGCGACGATCGCGCCGAACGTCCACAGCACCTCGCGTGGAATCCACAGGTCCAGCGTCATGAGAGCTCCCCCTCCCCGCGCCGGCACCTGCCGTCGCTGCGAGCACGCATGCTAACCTGCCGCGCCTGCCGCTTGCGCCGCCGCATGAACCTGCTCGCGATCGAAACCGCCACCGAAGCCTGCTCGGCCGCCGTGCTGACGGCCGCCGGCATCGTCGAGCGCTTCGAGATCGCGCCGCGGCGCCATGCCGAGCTGCTGCTGCCGATGTGCGAGGCGGTGCTGGCCGAGGCGGGCATCACGCGGCGGCAACTGGACGCGATCGCGGTGGGCCGCGGTCCCGGCGCGTTCACCGGCGTGCGGCTGGCGATTTCCGCCGCGCAGGGCGTCGCACTGGCGCTGGACCTGCCGGTGGTGCCGGTGTCCTCGCTGGCGGCGTTGGCGCTGGAGGCGCCGGCGGCCGGGCAGGACGCGACGCTGGCGGTCATCGATGCGCGCATGGGCGAGGTCTACGCCGGCTGCTTCCGGCCGACGGCCGACGGCCTCGTCGAAGCCTTCGGCGAAGAAACGGTCGGTCCGGCCGCCGCGGTGGTGCTCCCGGCCGCCGCGGGCTGGGCGGTGGTCGGCACCGGCTGGCTGGCCTGGCCCGATGCCCTGCGCGCGCACCTGCCGGGCGAGCCGCTGTTCGCCGCCGGCGAGCGCTTCCCGCGGGCGTCCTCGATCGCGCGCCTGGCGGCGCCGATCGCGAAAGCCGGTCGCGGCGTGGCGCCGGAGCTGGCGTTGCCGGTCTACCTGCGCGACAAGGTGGCGCTGACGCTCGACGAGCAAGGGCGCCGGTGATACGCCTGTCGCGCGCGGCGGCGCGTAGCGGTAGCCCACCGGATCCACGGCCCGCGGGCGCGGCGCATCGAATGGGCTGGCAGGACCGCTGCATCGCCGCCGTGTTGCTGGTCTACGGCCTCGGCGGCATCGCGCTGCTGATCTACCTGGCGACCGTGGTGCCCCTGCCCGCGGGTTACCTCGCCGCCAGCGCGGCGCTGTCCGGCGTCGCCCTCGCCGCCGGCGTTGGCTCGCTGCGGAACCGGCGCTGGGCGCGGTGGCTGGGTGCGCTGTTCTTCCTGGTCCAGGTCGCCCAGGCGGCATTGCCGGAGTCGGGGTCCAGCGTGCTGCTGGGCCTCCATTTCACCGTATCGGTCAGCGGCGTGCAGGGCGGCTCGGTCGCCATCGACCCGTTCGCGGTGCTGTTGCTGGCATGGTCGCTGGTGCGCCTCGTGCGTACGCGGGCAAGGCCAGCTGCCCCGCCGGCACTCTCTGAGTTGCCGACCGCCTCCGCCGCACGCGACGGAGGCGGGATGGGGCATCAGAAGCGGAACACGCCCGAGACGCCGAGCAGGTTGGAGTAGTTCTCGAACTTGCCGGTGAGGCGGTCGCCGGTGGCGTTGACCGTGTCGATGTGCGCGTCGTTGACGAACAGGTGCGTGTAGCCGGCATTGATCTCCAGCGTCTCGCTCGGCTTGTAGCCGACGCCGATGCTGACCCAGCGGCGGGTGGCATCGGGCACGCGTGGGGTGCGCGTGTCGACGTGGGTCGGCGTGCCGTCGACGGCGAAACCGGCGCGCAGTGTCCAGGCCTCGTTGAGCTTGTAGTCGCCACCGATCGAACCGAACCAGGTGTCGCGCCAGCCGAACGGCTCCACCGCATTGGGCTGGGCCGGATTGGCGAACTCGATCGTCAGGTCCTGGAAGCTGGACCATTCGGTATAGGCGACGCTGGCGCCGAAGCTGAAGCGGTCGGTGAAGGTGTGCCACCAGCTCAGCTCGGTGAACGCCGGCGTGTTGAGCGTGGCCGACCCGCGCGTGTTGGTGAAGGCCGGGTCGAGCAGCGGCGCGACGGCGGCGGGGACCTGGAAGGTGGCGTTGCCGCTGATCTCGTGCTTGATCTTGGAGTGGTAGTTGAGGCCGATGCGGTCGGCGCCGGTGGGCTTCCACAGGACGCCGAGCTGCCAGCCCCAGGCCCAGTCCTCGCCGGTCATGCGGATGCGGCCGTCGGCACCCTGCGGCAGGATCGCGCCCTGCGTGGGACCGGCCAGGATCGCACCGAGGTCGATGGCGTTGGACAGGTCGGCCTTGGCGCGCTGGGCGATCGCGCTGGCGCCGATCGAGAACGCGTCGTTGATGCGGAACGCGCCGGAGAACGTCAGCGCCGGCACCTGCAGGTCCGACTTGTAGGCCTGGTAGCGGCCGACCCAGCCGGTGTCGTATTCGGTGACGAAGCCGAACGGCACGGTCAACCCGGCACCGAGGCTGACGCGGTCGTTGATCGGTGCGAGGAAATAGATGGCCGGGACCGGCTCGGTGCCGCCGCCGTCGCCACCGTTGCCGCCGCTGATCGGCCGGCCGAGCGCGTCGGTGCCATTGCCCTTGAACTTGGCGCTGACCTGGATCGCGGTCAGGTCGACCTGCAGGCCACGGCCGGGGAGGTCGAGCATGGCGGCGGGGTTGTTCACGACGACGGCATAGTCGTCCGGTGCGGCGCCGGCGCCGGCGAACGCGCGGCCCATGCCCTTGACGCTGTTTTCCTTGAGCTGGAACGCACTGGCGTGCGCGTTGCCTGCGGCCAGCCCAACCGCGACGGCGAGCGGCAGCGCGGCGAGTGCCAGCGAAACGGATCTGCGTGGGGTGGTTTTCATTGTTTGAACTCGACTGCTTGAAGGTTGCCCTGGGTCTCCCGCGGCTATGAGGCCTGTTCGGCCCGCAACTTTCAAGCGTTCGTTTGAATTTCGTTCAGCCCACGCACCGGATGCGGCCACCGCCGGTGCCTCACCCGATCCGGCCCCGATCAGGCGCTGCGCGCGGTCTCGGCGGCGGCCAGGCGGGCGATCGCCTCGCCGGCCAGCGGCAGCAGCCCCTCACCGCCGGCCTGCCAGTGGGCCAGGATCTGGCGGCGCATGCGCGGCTCCCAGAACCGCCGGATGTGGCCGGCCATCCCTTCGATGCCGGCCTCGCGATCGGGCTCGGAAGCGAAATAGTTGGCAATGTCGTTGGCCATCTGCACGAGTCGTTCTACGTCCATCGGTCATCAGCTCTCGGGGGCGGAAATGCGGTGCGGGTGCGAGTAGACGGCATGGCCGTCGGGCCGGGCGAAGCCGACCAGGGTCAGGCCGGCCGAGGCCGCCAGGTGGATCGCCAGCGCCGTCGGCGCAGAGATCGCCGCCATCAGCGTGATGCCGACGGTGGCGGCCTTCTGCACCATCTCGTAGCTGGCGCGGCTGGTCACGACCACGAAGCCGGCCTGCGGATCGATCTCGGCGGCCGCCATGGCGCCGATCAGCTTGTCCAGCGCATTGTGCCGGCCCACATCCTCGCGGACCGCCAGCAGCGTGCCGGCGGGATCGGCCCAGGCGGCGGCATGCGTGGCGCCGGTCAGCGCATTGACCGGCTGGGCGCGGCCGAGCGCGGCCAGCGCCCGCTGCAGCGCGGCGGCGTCGATGACCGGGCCGGCGCCGACGGGCGGCGGATGGCGCACGACGTCTTCCAGCTCCTGCGTGCCGCACAGGCCGCAGCTGCTGCGGCCGGTCAGGTTGCGCTGGCGCGTGGCGACGGCGGCGGCGCGATCCTCGGGGATGCGCGCGGCCACCTCGATGCCTTCGAGCAGCGGATGGACCTGCACCTCGCCCAGTTCGTGCGCACCGGCGATCACCGCCTCGCTCAGCGAAAAGCCGAGAACGAAATCCTCCAGGTCCGCCGGCGTCGCCATCATCACCACGTGCGGCTGGCCGTTGTAGTGGATCGCGACCGGGATCTCGGCGGCGATCCAGTCGTCCTCCTGCAACCGTTGGCCGCCGCGCACGCGTGTGATCGGGCGCCGCACCGCACCGGCATCGACGGCCGGCGGCGACGGGGTGTCTCGGATAGGGCTTGGCGGTATCGGGGAGGGCGGCTTCACGGCGGCTCGAGGCTCCGGAGCGGCGCGCCGGGGCGGCCGGTCCATGGGACCGACTCTACCGGATTGGAGCGCGTCATGGACCCGCGGTGTACGGGATGCCGCGGCCCTGCGCGCGCATGCCGCAGGCAGGGGGCGTGATCCCTGGGACGGCGCCGCTGCGTATGTCCAGGCATCGGGGCGCTCGCCCTTTCCATCAAGAGGTTCGCCATGCATCGCTCGCACCTTCTCGCTTCATCGTTCCTCACGCTCGGACTCGCCGCCGGCGACGCCCTGGCGCAGGACGGCCTGCTGGATCCGGCTTTCGGCATCTTCGGCACTGGCCGCAACGTCATCACGCACGACCAGGGCGGTGCGAACGCCGACACCTCGGCCGGCGTGCTGGTCGCGGCGGACGGGCGCATCTACCTGGTCGGCACCGCGCAGACCGCCGGCGGATCGCGCCATGCGATCACGCGCCTGACCGCAGAGGGTATCCGCGACGAATCGTTCGGCGACGGCGGCACCGTCTATTCGGCCAACGCGGACGTGACCGCGCGGCGCGCCCGCCTCGACGCGGCCGGCAATCTTCTCGTCGCCGGCTACCGCACCGTCGCGGGCACCGATACCGACTTCCACCTGTGCCGCTACACGCCGCAGGGCCAGCCGCTGCCGTTCACCGCGATCGGCAGCGCCTGCCTGTCGATCGCCTTCGACGTGGAGGGTGGCGACCGCGCCGATGTCGCCAACGACATGCTGGTCGAACCGAACGGACGCATCCTGCTCGTGGGCACCGCACGGCTCTCCTCGGCCTTCGGCCTGGGCGCGGCCACCCGTCTGCGGACGGACGGCACGATCGACACGAGCTTCGGCAACCAGGGGAAACACCTCTATCAACTCGGTCCCGCACCGATCACGCGTCTCAACGCGGTCGATCGCATGCCCGATGGCACGTACGTCGCCGTCGGAGAGTTCGGCTCACCGGATGCGGAGAACGGCACGTCGGCGCTGATCCTGCGCATGACAACCAACGGCACGCCCGACCCGGCGTTCCAGGCCGGCGCCGGCTACGCGGGGCTGGCGATCGATGGCGGCGCGCCGTTCAACCGCGACGAGGCGGCCACCGGCGTCCGTGTCCAGCGCGACGGCAGCCTGCTGATGGTCGGCAATACGCAGATCGCCGACTCGAGCGTGCGCTACCGCCTGTTCGCGTACAAGATCATGCCTGCCGCTCTGCTCACGCTCGACAGCGGCTTCGGCACCAGCGGGCGTGTGCTGATCGAGGACGGTCACTCCCTGGTCGCCGACGACGTCCACGTGCAGACCGACGGCCGGATCGTCCTGGTCGGCACGCGCCGCCCGACGGAAGCCTTTGCGCTGGACATGGCGGTGCTGCGGCTGCGGCCCGACGGCACGCCGGACCCCGGTTTCGGCAGCAACGGCCGCGCCTACCTGGATTTCGTCCTGCCCGGCGAATTCGACTACGGGCTGCGCATCGCTTCGCAGGCGGGACGGCTGGTCGTCGCCGGCCACTCGCTGCGCGTCGCCCCGCAGAACTACGACCTGACCATCGCACGGCTCGACAACGATCGGATTTTCGCAGACGCGCTCGAGTGAACCGCCGCGCTGCACGTATCACTGCGTCCACCGACCACAACGGACAGACGAAGACGAACGGCCGCCTCGCATTCGCTGTCGCCGGCGGATGCGGACCGGCCGGAGAGCCGAGCGGCCCGGCGATCCGGGCCGCTCCGGAACGCTCGCGCTACCGCACCGCGGCTCGCTGCAGCGGTCACAGACGCGGCCCGGGCGAATCGCTAGTATCGGGCGATGGCCGACCTGTCGCCCGCGATCACGTCCGCTCTTGCCGAGGCGCACGACGCCGCAGGCCGCGACCGGCTGCTGGGCCTGGTCTACGAGGACATGCTGCGCATTGCCCGGGCGCAGCTGCGCCGGCAACGCTCGGGCAATACGCTCGACACGCGCGCACTGGTCAACGAGGCCTACCTCAAGCTGTTCGACGGCACCGGCCTGGACTACGCCAATCGCACGCACTTCTTCGCGACGGCGGCCCGCGCGATGCGCCAGGTGGCGATCGACTACGCCCGCGCGCGGCTGGCCGAGCGGCGCGGCGGCGGTGCCGAGCACGTCGACCTCGACGCGCTGGAAGAGCAGCCGCTGCCGGTCGATGCGCAAGCCGAGCAGCTGCTGGCGATCGACGCGGCGCTCCACAAGCTGGCCGGCCTCGACGAGCGGCTGGTCAAGGTGGTCGAGCTGCGCTTCTTCGCGGGCCTGGACGTGAAGGACATCGCCGTGCTGCTGGAGGTCTCGGAGCCGACGATCAAGCGCGATACGCGGGCCGCGAAAGCGTTCCTGCAGCGGGAACTGGCGGGCGCCGCACCGTAGGCGGGCGCCACTGGACATCGGAGGGGGTAACGGGGTGGATGCGCAAAGCTGGCGCCGCGTGCGCGCCCTCTTCGACGAACTGGCCGATGCGCCGCCCGATACCTGGCGGGCCCGCCTGCAGGCCTTGGCGCCCGGCGAGGGCGCGCTGCACGCCGAGGTGCTGGCCCTGCTCGCCGCCGATCACGGCCCGCGCCTGCACACCGGCCTGGGCGCACAGGCGCCGGACCTGCTCGATGACCTGGCCGCCGGCGGCCGGCAGGCGGACCTGGCCGGCCAGCGCGTCGGGCCGTTTCGCCTGCTGCGCGAACTCGGCCGCGGCGGCATGGGCACGGTCTGGCTGGCCGAGCGTGCCGACGGCCAGTTCACGCAGCAGGTGGCGGTCAAGCTGATCCGCAGCGGCTGGGACGCCGCCGACGTGCTGGCGCGCTTCCGCGCCGAGCGCCAGATCCTGGCAGGACTGACGCACCCGAACATCGCGCGGCTGATCGACGGCGGCCTCAGCGGCGACGACCGGCCGTGGCTGGCACTGGAATACGTGGACGGCACCGACCTGCGCCGCTACTGCGACGAGGCACAGCGGAGTATCGAGGCCCGGCTGCGGGTGTTCCTGACCGTCTGCGCGGCGGTTTCGCATGCGCATGCGCACCTGGTCGTGCACCGCGACCTCAAGCCGTCCAACCTGCTGGTGACGGCGGCCGGCGAGGTCAAGCTGCTCGACTTCGGCATTGCCAAGCTGATCGACGCCCGAGGGCCCCACGTCAGCGCGGCGCGCGTGTTCACGCCCGAGTACGCCGCTCCCGAACAGGTGCGCGGCGAACCGGTGACCACGGCGGTGGACGTGCACGCGCTCGGCCTGCTGCTGTACGAGCTGCTTACCGGCCGGCGCCCGTACCGGCTGGAGAACGCCACGCCGGCCGCCTACGAGCGCGCGATCCTGGACCAGGAGCCGACGCGCCCCAGCGCTGCCGCCACGCAGCCGCCCGGCGAGACGGCCGACGACGCGGCGACGCTGGCGGCGCAGCGCGACCTGACGCCCGAGCGCCTGCGTCGCGAGCTGCGCGGCGATCTCGACGCGATCGTGCTCAAGGCGTTGCGCAAGGACCCGGCGCAACGCTATGCCTCGGTGGCCGATCTGGCCGCCGACATCGAGAACCACCTGGCACGCCGGCCGGTCGCCGCGCGGCGCGGCGGCTGGCGCTATCGCGCCGGCCGCTTCCTGCGCCGCCATGCGCTGGCGGCGGGACTGGCGACCGCCGCCGTGCTGGCGCTGGCGGCCGGACTCGCCGTCGCGCTCTGGCAGGCCGGCGAGGCGCGCCTGCAGCGTGACCTGGCCCGCAGCGAAAGCGGCAAGGCGGAACAGACGATCCAGTTCCTGCTCGACATCTTCCGCAGCGCCGACCCGGCCCTGACACGCGGCCGCAAGGTTACCGCCGAGGAACTGCTGCAACGCGGCGTCGAGCGCATCGGCCAGCATCGCATCGACGATGCACCGATGCGCTACGACCTGCTGCTGGCGATGGGCGAGGCCTACCTCGGCATCGGCGACCGCGCGCGCGCCTATCCGCTGTTCGAGCAGGCACTGGCCGTGCAGGACGCGTCGCTGCCGGACGATGTGCTCAAGCGCGTGCGTGCGCTGGTGCTGATGGCGCGCAGCCGCAGCGGCACGGACGACCTGGCGGCCGCGGGCCGGCAACTGGACGAGGCCGCCCGCCTGCTGCCGGCCGCGGCGGCCGAAAGCGACCTGGCCGCCGACCTGCGGGTCTCGCGCGGCATCAACAAGCTGGCGCTCGGCGACGCCGCCGGCGCGATCGACGACATGGCGCGCGGCGTCGCCCTGTTCCAGGCGACGCGCGGGCCGGGCGACAGCCAGACCGTCAGTGCGGCGATCACGCTGAGCTGGGCCTACGACGCGCAGGACCGCCTGGCCGAGGCGCGCAGCGTGCTGGTGCCGGTCGTGACGGCGCTGCGGGCGGTGCCCGAGTCCAATCCGGCGCGGCTGGCCGATGCGCTCGACGCGCTGGCCAATACCTACGCCACCTCCGCCGAAGCGGTCGAGGCGGTGGTGTTGCGCCGGGAGGCGCTGGCGATCACCCGGCGCCTGTACGGCGATGCCCACGGCTACGTGCAGATCCGGCTGAACAACCTTGCGTTCAGCCTGCTGCGCGCGCACGACTATGCCGGCGCCAACGCGGCGATGAAGGAATCGCTGGCCGGCGTGCAGGCGACCGAACCGCCCGGGTCGCGCGCGCTCGGCTCCACGCTCAACAACCTCGCCACCACCGAGTACGCACTCGGCCACTGGGCCGAGGCCGAGCGGCTGTGGACCGAGGCCCTGGCGATCCGGCGCAACGGCGGCGACACCACCGACGTCGCCTTCAGCCTGACCGGCAGCGCCGGCGCGGCCCGCGAGCAGGGCCGGCTCGCCGATGCGAAAGCGCGCGTCGGCGAGGCCGTGAGCCTGCTGCGGGCACACGCCTCGCCCAAGCCCTCGCACCTGGCGCGAACGCTGACCGAGCAGGCGGAGGTCGAGCTGGCCGAGGGCCGCAGCGACTGCGCAGCCGCCGAGGAGGCCGCCGACCTGATGAAGCGTCACGCGGTCGCGGACGATCCGCAGCGGCTCTATGCCGACGTGGTCGCCGCCGGCTGCGTGCGGCGCCGGGACGACTCGCCGACGGCGCGCACGCACGCGGCCGTGGCACAGGCGGCCCTGCGGCAGGCGTTTCCGCCCGATGCGGCCCGCGTGCGCCAAGCCGCGCGCTACGCCGTGCCGGGCACGCGTTGAGCGCGACGTCCGGCCCTACGGCGCCGGGGCCGGCGCCTCGCGGCGTTCGCGCAACAGCGTCTGCTGGCGCTCGCTGAAGGCGCGGTAGCGCTGCTGCCATTCCGACGGCTGGCTGACGCGCGTCACCTCCACCGCCGTGACCTTGTACTCCGGGCAGTTGGTGGCCCAGTCGGAGTTCTCGGTGGTGATGACGTTGGCGCCGGAGAACGGGAAGTGGAACGTCGTGTAGACGACGCCCGGCTGCATGCGGTCGCTGATCGTCGCGCGCAGCACGGTCTGCCCGGCACGGCTCTCGATGCCGACCCAGTCGCCGTCGACGATGCCCCGTTCCTCCGCGTCGTGCGGATGGATCTCCAGCCGGTCCTCGGCGTGCCAGGTGTTGTTGGCCGTGCGCCGCGTCTGCGCACCGACGTTGTACTGGCTGAGGATGCGGCCGGTGGTCAGGATCAGCGGGAACTTGGCGTTGACCTTCTCGGCGGTGGGCACGTACTCGGTCAGCATGAACTTGCCCTTGCCGCGCACGAAGGCGTCGATGTGCATGATCGGCGTGCCGTCCGGCGCGGCCTCGTTGCACGGCCACTGCACGCTGCCCTCGCGGTCGAGCTTGGCGTAGCTGACGCCGTGGAACGTCGGCGTCAGCCGTGCGATCTCGTCCATGATCTCGGACGGGTGGCGGTAGTCCATCGGATAGCCGAGCGCATTGGCCAGCAGCTGGGTGACCTCCCAGTCCGCGTAGCCACCGCGCGGCTTCATCACGCGGCGCACGCGCGAGATGCGCCGCTCGGCATTGGTGAAGGTGCCGTCCTTCTCGAGGAACGAGGAGCCCGGCAGGAAGACGTGCGCGAACTTGGCGGTCTCGTTGAGGAACAGGTCCTGCACGACGATGCACTCCATCGCCGTCAGCGCGGCGGTGACGTGCTGGGTGTTGGGATCGCTCTGCGCGATGTCCTCGCCTTCGATGTAGAGGCCCTTGAACTCGCCGTCGAGCGCGGCCTCGAACATGTTCGGGATGCGCAGCCCCGGCTCCTCGTGCAGCGGCACGCCCCAGGCGGCCTCGAACTGCGCCCGCGTGGACGAATCGGACACGTGGCGGTAGCCCGGCAGCTCGTGCGGGAACGAGCCCATGTCGCACGATCCCTGCACGTTGTTCTGCCCGCGCAGCGGATTGACGCCGACGCCGGGCCGGCCGACGTTGCCGGTCGCCATCGCCAGGTTGGCGATCGCCATGACCGCGGTGGAACCCTGCGAGTGCTCGGTGACGCCGAGGCCGTAGTAGATCGCGGCGTTGCCGCCGGTCGCGAACAGGCGCGCGGCGCCGCGCACCAGCGCGGCGGGCACGCCGGTGTCGGCCTCGCTGACTTCCGGGGAGTGACGCGGATCGGCCACGAAGGTCCGCCACTTGTCGAACGCGTCGCCCTCGCAGCGCAGCGCGACGAAGGCCTCGTCGACCAGGTGCTCGGTGACGACGACGTGGGCGAGCGCGGTCAGCAGCGCGACATTGGTGCCGGGCCGCAGTTTCAGGTGGTAGTCGGCCTGGACGTGCGGCGTGCGCACCAGGTCGATGCGGCGCGGATCGACGACGATCAGGCGCGCGCCCTGGCGCAGGCGGCGCTTCATCTGCGAGCCGAACACCGGATGGCCGTCGGTGGGGTTGGCACCGACGACCATGATGACGTCCGAGGTCATGACCGAATCGAAATCCTGCGTACCGGCCGATTCGCCCAGTGTCTGCTTGAGGCCGTAGCCGGTCGGCGAGTGGCACACGCGCGCGCAGGTGTCGACGTTGTTGTTGCCGAAGCCGGCGCGCACCAGCTTCTGCACGAGGTAGGTTTCCTCGTTGGTGCAGCGCGAGGAGGTGATGCCGCCGACGGCGTCGCGGCCGTAGCTGGCCTGGATGCGGCGGAATTCGCGCGCGGCGTGCGCGATCGCCTCGTCCCAGGACACCACGCGCCACGGATCGGTGATCTTCTCGCGGATCATCGGCGTGGTGATGCGGTCCGGATGCGTCGCGTAGCCGAACGCGAACCGGCCCTTGACGCAGGAATGGCCGTGGTTGGCCTTGCCGTCGACGTCGGGCACCATGCGCACGACCTCCTCGCCCTTCATCTCGGCGCGGAACGAGCAGCCCACGCCGCAGTAGGCGCAGGTCGTCACCGTGCTGTGCTCGGCCTGGCCGAGCGCGATCAGCGACTTCTCCGACAGCGTCGCGGTCGGGCAGGCCTGCACGCAGGCGCCGCAGGACACGCATTCGGATTCGAGGAAGGCCTGGTCCTGGCCGGCGCTGACCTTCGAATCGAAGCCGCGGCCCTGGATCGTCAACGCATAGGTGCCCTGCTGCTCCTCGCAGGCGCGCACGCAGCGCGAGCAGACGATGCACTTGGACGGGTCGAACGTGAAGTACGGATTGGATTCGTCCTTCGCGGCGAACAAGGGATTGGCCGTCGTGTGCGCCGTGCGGCCGTGGACCGCCGCCTCGTGATTGCCGCCGGCCGGGATGCTCGCCTGCACGTGATTGGCGCCGTCGTAGCCGTAGCGCACCTCGCGCAGGCCGACCACGCCGGCCATGTCCTGCAGCTCGCAGTGGCCGTTGGCCGGGCAGGTCAGGCAGTCCAGCGGATGATCGGAGATGTACAGCTCCATCACGCCGCGGCGGATCTCGCCGAGCTTGGAGGTCTGCGTCGTGACCTTCATGCCGGCGGCGACCGGCGTCGTGCAGGAGGCGGGATAGCCGCGCATGCCCTCGATCTCGACCAGGCACAGCCGGCACGAGCCGAAGGCTTCCAGCGTGTCGGTGGCACACAGCTTCGGGATCGCGATGCCGCCGAGGGCGGCGGCGCGCATCACCGAGGTGCCCGGCGGCACGCTGACCTCGACGCCGTCGATCTGCAGCCTGACCGGCTTCAAGGTATCCAGCAGCTGGATGGCGGGAGTGCCGTAGTCGGCTTCGGCTATCGAACGCATGGCGTGAAACCTCGTTGATCCGCGCCGGCCCGGCCGGCCCGGCGCGTCTTAGGCAACCTGCGCACGCTGGCGCGGTTGGAAATCCTCGGGAAAATGGTTGAGCGCGCTCAGCACCGGATACGGCGTCAGCCCGCCGAGCGCGCACAGCGAACCGTTGAGCATCGTGTCGCAGAGGCTGCGCAGCAGCGCCGTGTTGCCCTCCACGTCGCGCGCCGCCTGGATCTTCGCCACGACCTCGGCACCGCGCGTGGAGCCGATGCGGCACGGCGTGCACTTGCCGCAGGACTCGATCGCGCAGAACTCCATCGCGAAGCGCGCCTGCTCGGCCATGTCGACGCGGTCGTCGAACACCACGATGCCGCCGTGGCCGAGCATCGCGCCGATCGCGGCGAAGGCCTCGTAGTCGATCGGCGTGTCGAACTGCGACTCGGGCAGGTAGGCGCCGAGCGGACCGCCGACCTGGACCGCGCGGATCGGCCGGCCGCTAGCCGTGCCGCCGCCGTAGTCGTACAGCAGCTCGCGCAGCGTCAGGCCGAACGCCTTCTCGACCAGGCCGCCGCGCCGGATGTTGCCGCCGAGCTGCAGCGGCAGCGTGCCGCGCGAGCGGCCGACGCCGTAGTCGCGGTACCACGTGGCGCCGTGCACCAGGATGTCCGGCACCGAGGCCAGCGTGATGACGTTGTTGATGACGGTGGGCCGGCCGAACAGGCCCTTGAGCGCCGGCAGCGGCGGCTTGAAGCGAACCTGGCCGCGCTTGCCCTCCAGGCTCTCGAGCAGGGCGGTTTCCTCGCCGCAGACGTAGGCGCCCGCACCGAGGCGCACGTCGAGCTCGAACGCGCGGCCGCTGCCGCGGATGTCCGCACCGATCCAGCCGGCCGCGCGGGCACGGTCGATCGCTTCGCGGAACAGCGCGAACGCCAGCGGGTACTCGCTGCGCAGGTAGACGTAGCCCTGGGTCGCGCCGACCGCGAGGCCGGCGATCGCCATGCCCTCGACCAGGCGGTACGGATCGCCCTCGAAGATCATGCGGTCGGAGAACGTGCCCGAGTCGCCCTCGTCGGCGTTGCATACGATGTATTTCTGGCCCGCCTCGGCACCGAGCACGGTCTTCCACTTGATGCCGGCCGGGAAGGCGGCGCCGCCGCGGCCGCGCAGGCCGGAATCGAGCACGGCCTGTACGATCGCGCCGCTGCTCATCGCCAGCGCCTGCTCCAGGCCCTGCCAGCCGCCGTGCGCGCGGTAGTCGTCGAGGTCGAGCGGGTCGATCGTGCCGATCCGCGCGAAGCACAGGCGCTCCTGGTCGCGGAAGTAGGCGATGTCCTCGACGCGGCCCTGGCGCAGCCGGTGCGCCGCACCGGCGAGGAAGCCGGCGTCGAACAGGCCGGCGACGTCCTCGGCGGCGACCGGCCCATAGGCGATGCGGCCGGCCGGCGTCTGCACCTCGACCAGCGGCTCCAGCCAGAACATGCCGCGCGAGCCGTTGCGGACCACGACGACCGGCTGGCCGCGACGCTGCGCCTCGGCGCTGATCGCCTGCGCGACCGCGTCCGCACCGACCGCGCGCGCGCTGGTGTCGAGCGGCACGTAGACCCGCACCGGTGTGACGGGCGCGTTCATCGGTCCGCCTCGCAGGTGGCGAGCAGGCGGTCGATCGCCTCGACGCCGAGCCGTCCGTGCACGTCGCCGTCGAGCATCGCCGAGGGCGCACAGGCGCAGTTGCCGAGGCAGTAGACCGGCTCCAGCGTCAACGTGCCGTCGGCCGTGGTTTCGTGGAAACCGATGCCGAGCCGGTCGTGCAGATGGCGCTCCAGCTCGCGCGCGCCCATCGCCTGGCAGGCCTCGGCACGGCACAGCTGCAGTACGTGGCGGCCGGGCGCCTCGCTGCGGAAGTGGTGGTAGAAGCTGATGACGCCGTGCACCTCGGCGCGGCTGAGATTGAGCGCCTGGGCGACGATCGGCACCGCGGCCGCGGGGACGTGGCCGAGCCCGTCCTGGATACCGTGCAGGATCGGCAGCAGGGCGCCGGGCAACGCGCGCAGCCGCTCGACGACGGCGATCACGTGGGCACGGGCGGCAGGCGGCAGGTCGGCCTCGGGCGCGGCGGCCGGGACGGGGGCGAGGCTCATGGCCGCGCCTGCCGGCCGGTGCGCACACCGGCGTGGATCGATCGGGCATCCGGCGCGAGGGGCCCGCGGATGCGGCTGGCAGTGCTGGCCATGGGTCCTCCCGGTGGCTGGCTGTCGGTCCCGATATATGTTGTGAAGAGCTTATCGGGGTTTTCGAGATTACCGCATTGGCCGCGCAATTCAATCGCTTCGTGGTCTAGTATTAGGCTCTGTACAGCCTATTTGCCGGAGCGCGGGCGCTTCATGTTCGAGATCGACATCCGGTCCGAGTGGTCGCTGCGTACCCACGGGGGCGCGGCGCTGCCGGACCACCTGATCCGCCTGCTGGCGGCGGTGCATGCCACCGGCTCGCTGGCCGCGGCCTGCCGCGCCTGCGGGCTGTCCTACCGCTATGCCTGGGGCCTGCTGCAGCAGGCGCAGGCGCTGCTCGGGGTGCCGCTGCTGCGGCCCGTGCGCGGACGCGGTGCGCAGTTGACCGGCTTCGGCGAGCGCCTGGTCTGGGCCGACCGGCGCATCGCGGCCCGGCTGTCGCCGATGCTCGAGAGCCTGGCGACCGAGATCGGCATCGAGCTGGAACGCACGCTGAGCGACCAGGCCGCGCCGCTGCGCATGCACGCCTCGCACGGGTTCGGCGTGGAAGCGCTGCGTCGCTTCCTGGCCGAGGCCGGCACGCCGCTGGACCTGAAATACCGTAGCCCGGACGATGCCCTGGCCGCATTGCGCGCCGGCGCCTGCGACCTGGCCGGCCTGCACCTGCCGGTGGGGCCGATGCAGCAGGAGCTGCTGGCCCACTATGCGGGGCGGCTGGACCCGCAGCACGACCGGGTGGTCCACCTGGCCGTGCGCCGCCAGGGGATCGTGCTGGCGCCGGGCAACCCGAAGGGTGTGCGGGCGCTCGCCGACCTGCTGCGGCCGGACCTGCGTTTCATCCATCGCCAGCCCGGTTCGGGCACGCGCCTGCTGCTGGAGCGGCTGCTGGCGCACGAAGGCCTGGACATCGCGCGCATCCACGGCTGCGACGTGGAAGAACTGACCCATGCGGCGGTGGCCGCCTATGTCGCCAGCGGGCTGGCCGACGCCGGCTTCGGCCTTGAACCGCCGGCCCGGCGCTACGGGCTGGACTTCATCCCGATCCTGTCCGAGCACTACTTCTTCCTCTGCGACGGCAGCCTGCTGGCACACGCGCCGCTGGCCGGCATCGTGGAGGTGCTGCGCGGCGAGCCGTTCCGCACCGAGCTGGACCGCCTGCCCGGCTACGACGCCAGCCTGTGCGGCCGCGTGCAGACCCTGGCCGAGGCGTTTCCGGCCTGAGCGGCGCCCCTTGGCGGGTTTTTCCCGGAATCGGCCTATTGATGGGAAGGACCCGTCGCGATCGCGCGGGCCACCACCATCCACGAGAGGGGTTTGCATGAAGACGCGCGCCGTGACCTGTTCCGCCCTGACGCTGGCCGCCTGGGCCGCCGTGTCGATCGCAGCGGCGATCGGCGCGATGCCGGTTTCCGCGCAGCCGCTCGCGCCGGCCGCCTGCACCGAGAATTTCGAGGACACCGCCACGCTCTACGCCAGCGGCGGCTGGACCCGCTTCAACACGAGCGAAGGGGTTCCGAACGGCTTCGAGCCAACCGTGCTGTGGGACACGATCGGCGCCGAGGGTGGCGTGGCGGATTTCTTCACCTTCGGCGCCCATCGCGGCACCGACTTCTCGCGCATCCTGGTCAACGCGATCGGCGTGGCCGGCGAGGAGCACACCGCCAGCGCGTGGACGCTGACACCGCAGATCCGGTTCCAGCCGGGCGCGCGACTGGCGTTCTGGACGCGGTCGATCTACCAGCCGATGCCACTGGGCGACCGCCTGTACGTGCGCGCCTGCAACAGCGGGCCGTGCACGTCGGTCGGCAGCGGGCCGGACGACCTGGGCGACTTCACGCAGGAGCTCCTGGTGATCAACCCGATGCTGTACCCGACCCTGGGCGGTGACGGTTCACAGGCGGCCTACGGCTATCCCACGTTCTGGACGCGCTACGAGGTCACCCTGCCGGCCAGCGGCGAGGGCCGGGTCGCGTTCCACTACCACGTGCCGAACGTCGGCTACTGGCCCGGCGTCAACAACGGCGTGCTGGTGGCGCTCGATTCGGTGGAACTGGCCGGCGCCGGCAACTGCCCGTTCCCCGGCGCCCCGCTGGATGATCCGCTGTTCGGCGATGCCTTCGACGCCGGCGCGGCCAGCGACACGGTCGCGATCACGCAGAACGCGAACCTGACCGACGTCGAGCCGGTTCCCGAGAACGCCATCTGCGGCCTGGTGGCCGAGTCGAACTTCTACCTGCGCCGCTTCGCGCTGGCCGCCGACCACGGCCTGCAGGCGCGCATCGTCGTCGACAGCGTCGACATCGGCATTGCCCGCGCCGGCACGGTCGGCCGGCTCCCGGTGACGCTGTTCGGCATCCCGCGCGGCGCACCGCTGACGTATGCCAACATGAGCGCCATCGGCAGCGGCGAGATGGCAGTGGTCGGCAACGAAGTGCAGTTCGTGCGCAACGTGCGCACGCCGGGCGTGATCGAGAACCCCACCACCCACGACCTGGTCGTGCAGATCGAGCTGCCGCGCGGCGTCTTCGAGTTCCTGATCGGCACCAACAGCGCGCCGCAGTCGGCACCGAGCTATGTCGCCAGCCAGTGCCAGGTGATGCCGAGCGAGCCCACCGACTGGTCCACCGTCGGCACCTACCAGACCGGCAACAGCCTGGTCATGGCGGTGCACCTGCGCGAGGAACCGCAGCGGCCGGCAGCGGCCGACTGAAGGCGCCCGATGACGGCGATGCATCCCTCCGCCCACGACGAGGACATCACGCGCCTGCTCCGGCAGGCGCGTGACGGCGAGCGCGAGGCCTGGGCGCACCTGCTGCAATGCACCTACGGGGACCTGAAGCGGCTGGCGCATCGCATGCTGTCGCGCGACGCCAGCGCACCCACGCTCAACACCACCGGCCTTCTCAACGAGTGGTACCTGCGCTTCAGCCATGCCGAAGGCGTACCTGAAAGCCGCCGGCACTTCTTCGCGCTCAGCGCCAAGATCATGCGCCAGGTCATGTGCAGCTACGCGCGCGAGCGCCTGGCGATCAAGCGCGGCGGCGAATGGCAACGCGTGGACCTGGGCGAGCTCGATGCGCGCGCCGATGCCGAGAGCCTGGGCTTCGTCGCGCTCGACCAGGCCCTCGATGCGCTCGCGGCCGAGAACGAGGCCCTGGTGCGGGTCGTCGAATGCCGGTTCTTCGCCGGCATGAGCGAGGTGGAGACGGCGGAGGCCGTCGGCGTCTCGCTGCGCTCGGTGCAGCGCCTGTGGTTCCAGGCGCGGGCGCAACTGGCCCAGTTGCTGGAGCCGCGATGAGCACCGGCGCGCCGCTGGACGGCTTCCTGCGCTTCGAGCCGGGCGCGGCGCTGCGCAGCAGCCTGGCGCAGCGCCTGCTGCTCGACGAACGCCTGGCGCTGCTGCCGGGTCAGCGCGTCGGCGCGTTCCGGGTGCTGCGCGAGATCGGTCGCGGCGGCCTCGGCGCGGTCTACCTGGCCGAACGCAGCGACGTCGACTTCAGCCAGCGCGTGGCTCTCAAGGTGGTCGGCTCGCGCAGCGATCGCAGCCGCGGCGAGATCCTGCTGGCACGCGAGCGCCAGGCGTTGGCGCGGCTGCAGCATCCGTGCATCGCCCGCCTGGTGTCCGGCGGCCGCAGCGGCGAATTGCTCTGGTTCGCGATGGAGTACGTCGAGGGCCAGCGCATCGACGCCTACTGCGAGGCGCGCGCCGCCGGCTGCCGCGAGCGCATCAGGCTGCTATTGCAGGTGTGCGCGGCGATCGGCCATGCGCATTCGCAGCTGGTGATCCATCGCGACCTCAAGCCATCCAACGTGCTGGTCACGGCGCAGGGCGAGGTGCGGCTGCTCGATTTCGGCATCGCCGGCCTGCTCGACGCCGAGTGCGGCGACGACCCGGCGGCAACGGCGTCCACGCCGGGCTACGCCAGCCCGGAACAACGCAACGGCCAGCCGGCCGGCATCGCCAGCGACATCCACCAGCTCGGCCAGCTGCTGGCACGGCTGACCGCCGGCCTGCCGGTGGCGGCACGGCGACACGCGGACCTTTCGGCGATCGTCGCCAAGGCGCTGGCGCCACGGCCCGAAGACCGCTACCCGAGCGTGGACGCGCTGGCCGCCGACCTGCGCGCCTTGCTCGACCTGCGCCCGGTCAGTGCGCGCCGCGCGGGTGCCGGCACGCGGCTGCGGCTGCTGACGCTGCGCCATCCCTGGTCGGTCGGCGCCTGCCTGCTGCTGGCGTCCCTGCTCGCGGCCAGCCACGCCTGGTACCTGGGGCGTGTCGACCAGGCCCGCCGGCAGGCCGAACGCGAGGCCCGGACCGCGCAGCAGATCGCCCGCTTCATGGTCGACGTCTTCAGGGGCGCCGGCCCCGACCAGCCGCGCACCGGTCCGCCCGACGTGGAGACGCTGGTCGCGGCCGGGGCGGCACGCGCGATGAACGACCTGGCCGGTGCACCGGAGCTGCAGGAACCGCTGCTCTCCGCGCTCGCCAGCGTCTACCTGCTCACGCTGGACAACCCGACGGCGGCGCTGCCGCTGTTCGAGCGGGCCGCAGCGCTGGCCGCCGAGCACGGCTCGACGCTGCCGGACGGCGAACGCCACGCCCGCATCCAGCTGCACGCCGTGGCGCTGCGCAATCTCGGCCGCATCGCCGATGCCCGCACGGTGATCGAGCAGGCGCTTCCGGCGCTCGGCGAGGGCATCGAGAATGCGCGGCCGCGCGCCGACCTGATCGGCGTGCTGGCCAGCCTGGCGTTCCACGACCGCCGGATCGCTGACTCGATCGCGTTGTTCGAACAGGCGATCGGCCAGGCGCGCCGGCTTGGCCCGGACGAGCCGACGATCCACTTCCTGCAGTTGAACCTGGCCGTCCCGATGCGCCAGGCCGGACGCATGGCCGAGGCGCTCGCCATCGCGCGCGAGGCCCTGGGCAGCGCCCGGCGGCTGTCGGGTCCCGATCATTCCAGCGCGATCCATGCCCAGCGCCTGCTGGCCGACCTGCTGACCGATGCCGGCGACGCCGCCGGCATCGACGAAGCCGGCGTGCTGCTGGCCGATGCGCACGCCCGGCTGATACGGCTGGACGGCCCCCGCTCGACGCGCGCGCTGTCGGCCGAGATGGCACTGGCACGCCTCGATGCCCGCCGCGGCGCCCCTGCCTCGGCACGCCGGAGGCTGATGGCCGTGCTGGAGACGTTCGATGCGCTGCCCGCGGGCACCCATATCGAGCGCGCGCTGCTGCTGCGCCTGCTCGGCGACCTGGATCTGGCCGGCGGCGACGCCACTGCCGCGCTGGCCCGCTACCGTGCGATGGAGCAGGCGATGACCGGCAACGAGGTGGTCGATTTCGGCGACTTCGGCGTCCGCACCGCCTGCGCGCTGCTGGCGCTGGGCCAGACGGCGCAGGCCCAGACGGCACGCGACCAGGCAAAGGCACGGGCGGACAGCGCCGGTCCGGCCGCACCGGTCCAGGGCGACCTGCAGGAACTGTCACGCCGCTGCGCGCCGGCGGCGGTGCGGGCCGGACTGGCCACGTTCGCCTCGTAGCGCAGCCACGGCCGCTGCTACGCTGGGCGGCGCATCCGTCCAGGAGAACGCGCCGATGAGCCGTACCGATCCAGCGCCGCTGCAGGTGGCCTGCCCGCACTGCCATGCCGTCAACCGCGTGCCGGCGCAGCGGCTCGGCGACCGCCCGGTCTGCGGGCGCTGCCGCGACACCCTGTTCGCCGGCGTGCCGTTCGCCCTGGCTGCCGCGCATTTCGACGCACATGCAGTGCGCGCCGATGTGCCGCTGGTCGTCGATTTCTGGGCGCCGTGGTGCGGCCCGTGCCGGACGATGGCGCCGGCCTACGCGCAGGCCGCGACCATCCTGGAACCGCAGGTTCATCTGGCCAAGATCGACACCGAGGCGGAGCCGGCGCTGGGCGCACGCTTCGGCATCCGCAGCATTCCTACGCTGGCGGTCTTCCTGCACGGCCGCGAACTCGCGCGCCAAGCCGGCGCGCTGCCGGCGCAGGCGATCGTGCAGTGGGTACGCCAGCAGCTTCCCGGCTGATTGGAGGAACCCGGCCGCCGGGCGGGAGCCCGGCTCCACCCGCCCGGCGCTGGCGCAGGTCGAGGATTTCGGCGTGATGACCCGGCGCGTGCGCCCGGGCGTGCCGGTGCCGGCCGGCGTCCCGCGACGCCGCCGGCTGGTTGCGCGCCGGCGCCGGGCCGATCTCACTCGAAGCCGGTGGCGAAGATCTGCTCCGGATACAGCGGATTGCGCGCGTAGAACACGTCCCAGGTGCCGTTGGTATCGCCCGGCACCAGGTCCGCGCTGGTCGAGTACCACACGATGCCGCTGCCGTCGGCGCTGATGCGCGGCGGGCCGGCATTGCCGCCGGCCGGCTGGCCGTTGGGCAGCAGGCTGACCAGTGCGATCAGGCCCTCGACCAGGTCCACCACGTAGATGCCGCTGGTCACGTCGGGCCCCGGTATCAGCTGGTCGGTCGAATAGAACACCAGGTACTGGCCGGTGGCCGAGAAGTCCGGCTCCTCGTTGAAGCCCTCGCGCGGCAGCGACGTGGAGAGCGGCACGCTGATCGCGACCGTCGTATCGCTGCCAGGCAGGCGCACGTACAGCGTGCTCTCGGCAAACGGCGCCCAGTCGGGCATGTTCGAGGCGGTGGTGGAGAACGCGACGATGCTGCCGTCCCAGTTCGTCGCCACGATGTTGCCGACCTCGGCGTTCGGCTGGGTGCTCACCGGCCCGAGGCTGATGCGGCGGGTCGAACCGTCCAGGCCGGCCACGAAGGCGTCACGCACGCCGTTGGTATCGCCCGGCACCAGGTTGCTCGCGGTGCTGGTGTAGATGGCGTGATCGCCGCCGGCCGCGATACGCACGTTGTCGACGTCCTGGTTGCCCTGCACGCCGCCGGGCCCCAGGCCGACACGGTAGGTCGTGGCGGTCGGCAGGTCGCGAATGAAGACGTCGGCCCAGCCGTTGGTGTCGCCGGCGACCAAGCCGTTGTCGCGGCTGCCGAAGGCGGCGCGGCGCCCGTCGTAGCTCAGCGTCGGCGGCTGGCAGACGGTGGTGGCCGGCTGGCCGCTGGGGCGGCGGTCGATCATCGACACCGTGCCGGCAGCGCGATCGAGCAGGTAGCAGTTGAGGAAGCCCGAGTCGGGCAGCAGGCCACCGTAGGAGGTGAAGGCGATCCGCGAACCGTCGCCGGAGATCGACGGATAGTTGCTGGCCCCCACGCTCTGCGCACCGGCGGCGGTCAGGCTGACGCGGGTCGTGGTGCCCAGCACGCGATCCCTTACGAAGACGTCGGTGGCGTTGTTGGTATCACCGGGGACCAGGGTGCTGGCATCGCTGGCGAAGGCGACATAGCGGCCGTTGCCCGAGATCACCGGGAAGCGGCTCTGCGAATTGCCCTGCGCGCCGGTGGTCGAGACGCTGATACGCTCGACCGCCGGGGCCGGCAGGGCGACGGTGCAGGCGGCCAGGGCCACAAGGGCCTGGTACGGACGGGCGACGAGAAGGCGAGGGTTCACGAGCGGCTCCTGGGCAGATGATCTCTACTGGAGACCTGCTACGCAGGAAGGCGGCGGAAACCCCAACGCGCGCGACAGCGCACCGGGCCGGCACTCCCGTCCTACCGGCCGGGTGCCTGCGCCCAGGCTGCCGGCGCTGCCGTTGCGGGACGCGGATGCACCTGCGGCAAGGGCGAAAAGCCCGGCGAGGCGCCGGACCTGGCCATGGGTCGTCCGTAGGAAATTTCCTACGCCCCCAAGAGCCCGTTTCCTACAGACAGGCGAGCCATCGATACCCATAGTCGGCGCGGGGACGCTACAGGCCGGCCATCAACCGCCGGCCGTAGCCGCGACGCGCATCGGCGCCGTCGATCGCAAGGGGAGTCGCTGGCGGGTTCATCGCGCTGTTCCGTGCACGAGCGCGGGCGGTGGCCATGCCACGGCGAAGAAGGCAGGCAACCACCAGGGGAATTGCGTCATGACCGCAAGAACCGTCGTCGCGTCGGCTTTGCTCGGAACGCTCTGCTTCAGCGGCTGCGCCACCGGATTCAGGGGAGCGCCCAAGCTGCCGTTCAATCCGGAACAGGCCTACGTCGCTTTCGAGAGTGGGAAGGAACTGGAGCGGCTCGCTGCACTCGGGCCGACCGACACCAAGGAAGAACGCAACGAACTGGTGACCCGGCTGATCTCGGCCGTGGACCTCCGGTACTCGGAGTTCAAGCACGATTTCGTCGCCAACCGCAAGCACGCATCGAGCATCGCCGACACCCTGACGCTGGCGATGACCGTGGCGGGAACGTTGACGACATCCGCCGGCGTCAAGGACCACTACCTTGCGGGCATCGCCCTGGTGACCGGAAGCCAGGGCATCTACGACAAGAACTACCTCTTCGCCCAGACCGTCTCCGCCCTGATCGCGCAGATGGATGCCAACCGCAAGGAGAAGCTACTGGAGATAGTCACCGCCATGTCCGAGGACATGGCCTCCTACCCGCCCATCTCGGCGTTCAACGACATCATTGACTACCATCATGCGGGCAGCGTGATGGGGGCGCTCATTGCGATACAGAGGGACGCCCGGAAGAAGGAGGAGAAATCGGCCAAGGCATTGCAGGGCCGCTAGGGTTGGCCCCTCACCGGGCCGGCGCCGGCATCGAAGGACGCCGGCGCAGCGAAAGCGTGTCGCCGGCGGTAGGCTCGCATCAGGCAGCTTCAAATCAGGGGGAGGCACCGTGACAGGATTCGATTTCCTTGCACCGGCCGATCTGGCCGAGGACGAGACCCGCCGCATCGCTCACGAGATCCAGCGCTACTACCCGCAAGTCTCCGATCCGCGGATCGAGGCGGCACATCAGCTGCCGTTCTATCCCGGATATGTCCTGCTGGCGGTACGCGCCGATGATCCCGGCGATGCTCCCCCCTACTGGTGCGTGGCCGACCTGGCGGCCGCGCAGGCCTGGATCGTCGATCCACAGGGAACCGCGATCGAGCGGATCGATCGCGTGGCGCCGCTGGTGCTGTCCTCGGATCGCCAGGCAGCCGACTACGTACGCTTCCGACTGGCGTTCCTGCACGATCGTCGACACAAGCGCCGGTTCAGCCTTGCCGGACCTTCGGACCAGGCCATCACCGCCATCCCCGAGAACGGCGGCTTCACCGTGCAAGTGCAATTGTTCGACCAGGCAGACCTGCAGAAACCCCGCGCAGCATCCGCGCGCATCTTCGTCCGACCGGGAAGCGGCATCGTCTTCGCGCAGCCCGAAAGCGGCTGGCGCGAAACCGTGGAAGGCATCGCACCGGCCGATGCGCGAGCCGTGCACCGAGGCGTTTCACTCGCTCGCGTGGCGACGCCCCATTTCGTCGATGCCTGGCCGACAAAATGGATACCCCCCGCACGATCCCGCGGTGGCCTCGACGACACTCCGTCGGTCGAGGCGATACCCGAGCCATACGCGAACCTGCTCGACGGTTTCGGTATCGGCGAGGAAGAACGAGACCGATCGCAGGTGATCGTGCGCTCCATACCGCTGCCCTTCTACCGCACCTTTCGGCTGTTCGAAACGATCGTGGCCAATGCCGACGGGACGGCGCAGACCGGCTATTGCCTGGGGCGCCTGCGACAGACCGGGAAGGGTTGGGAGTTCCATTGGCTCAACGGGAGCAGCGCGCCGATCCACGGCGCAAACGAGGCCGTGCTCGCCGACGGAAGCACGGAAATCGATCTCGACCCTGCCGCACCCCAAGATGAGGCCGGCGATGCGGCCGGCGATGCGGCCGGCGACCGGGTGGCGGCGTACATCCGCTTCTTCTGCTGGGCCGTGGAAGGTGACGAAGGTCCTTTCTTCGCGCCTGATCGACTACACCGGATCGAGCTGACCGAGGCGATGCCGGCATCGGTGGCGAGCGCAATCGATGATTCCGGCCTGCTGGAGCGGATGCGCGACACCGGCCGACATCCCGGCTCCGACACCGAAGAAGCCACGTTCCGGCGCGAAGCGCTACTGATCTACGGAAGTACCGTGTTCCGGGCGGAGTTCGCGGTGAGCCCGAGCGGCAAGATCGGCATGGTCGACGACGAAGCGCTGCAGGCGCCTGTCGCGCCGGAGGTGCGGAGCCTTCGCGCACCACCTCATCGCGTGTGGAACGGCGCCACGGCGCCCCCACCCGTCGCCAGTCCGCCATCGGACGAAACGCCGACAGCGCCCCCGCCCGATCGCGTGCGTGCGCCCAGAATCGAGAACGGTGCGGAGATCTTCGAGGGCTACGACTTCGACAGCGCCCCATCGATCGCGAGCCTGGCAAATCCGGCGCATGACCGCGTGTTCCGGGGATGCCGTTTCCGCTCCGGCCTGTCCCTCCAGGGGAAGAAACTGGCGTCGGTGCATTTCGAAGGCTGCATCTTCGAACCCATTCCGGATCAGCCGGGTGTCGCCGTCGATCTTTCCGGCGTGAATGCCACCGGCTCGGTGCGATTCGTCGATTGCCAGATGCAAGGAAGCCTGCGTGCCGTGCAGGCCGACGTCGGCGGCGAGCTGGAGGTGCTCGCGTGCACGCTCGCCAAGCAGGTCGCGGACGCCGCGTTCCGGCGCGTGCCACAGATGAAGGCAGGCGGCACCGAGTCGTTCCAGAACGTCTCCAATGCGCTCGTCCAGGACCGATGCGACATCGACTTCTCTGGCATCTCGGTAGGCGGCTCGCTGGTGATCGGCGCCGCTCGCCAGAACGCCGGGAACTGGATCCGGACGCTCGTCACCGGTGCAATCACCCTGCCGCGCGCGCGCGTGGGCCGGGACCTGCGGTTTTCCGGATTGTGGTGCCACCAGCTCATCGACGTCGGCAGCGCGCGCGTGGGGCAGGTGTGCATCTTCGGCAACGATGGGGAGGGCACCATCGACGACGGCACGTCCGAGGGATGTACCTGCCTGGACGTGCAGGCAATCGCCGCCAGCAGCCTGGTGTGCGAGGAAGCGGGCTTCTCGCACCTGCGCCTCGGTGACCAAGCGGTACCGGTCGCCGGACGCGGTTACGTGGATCTCAGTCATGCCAGGATCGGAAAGTATCTTCGGTTCTTCCGCGCCGAACTCGGTGGCCGCCTCACGCTTCGTGCAGTCGACATCGACGGCGATGTGCTGTTCACCCAGACACGTGTCGGCGAGACCATCGACCTCGCCTTTGCGTCGATACGCCGGTTCTTCGGCACCGGCTCGCGCAACTCGGCGTATCTGTCGGAGTACCTGCTGCGCTGTGGAGGCGACATCGTCTTCTCCGGCGCGACGATCGGCGGCATCGAGCTTTCCGGCGCCGAGATCGAAGGGCGGTTCGAGTTCATCACCGGCACGCTCGGCTGCCTGTACGTTCTACCCGCCTTAGTCCTGCGCAAGGATGGGCGCATCGACGTAGCGACCACCCGGATGCGCGGATTGGCCATGCGCAACGTAACGGTCGAGGATGACGTCAGGCTGCATTCGATCCGGGTCGGCGGGTTGCCGGGCATGCTGTTCAAGCGGTTCGTCCGCTGGCTGGACCAGCCCGACCGGATCGGCATCCAGATCGAGAACTCCACCGTAGGCGGCCATTTCACCACGCTGCCCGAGCATCGAAGCCTGGCCGAGTCGTTCCGTCTCGATCACGAAGAGCTCGACCGCAGCATCCCGGCCGTGCGCAGCTTCCTGGACCAGTTGGAAGACGAAGAACACGGTGCCCGCCCTAGGACCGAGCGCATCGTCGGCGGTGACGTCCTCCTGCGGGCCAACCGCTTCGAGGGCTCGCTGCACCTGCGCGACCTGTGCGTGTTCGGCCGGCTGATCGTGGCCGACAGCGAGATCGACATCGACTTCAACCTGGAGTCGAACCAGCCCACGACGCGGGGTATCCAGCGTGGCCTGCAGACGCAGTGCGTCGAGGCGGACTTCGAGAAGATCCTCTGCAAGGGCGACGTCAACCTGACCGGCCTGTTCGTGCGCACGCTCCTGGACGCGCCCAAGGGTCGCGGATCGGAGCTGCCGATCTGGGCGACCGGCAATGGCCGGCTGAACCTGCGCGATGCCGACATCAAGGGAGACCTGCTGCTGGTCCAGGAGGCCGTGGGTTCGGATGCTTCCGCAAGCAGCCATGCCCGCGTCGAGGGTCAGCTCGACCTCTCCGCCGTCAAGGCCAGCAAGCTGGCGCTGACCGGCGAGAACCTGACCAACGCGGAGTCCAGCGTGGTTCTCGAGCGCGCGCAGCTGAGCCGCCTGGAGATCATCCGCCCGACGCCCTCGACGATCGACCTCACGGCCATCAAGGTCGAGCGCTGGTGCTTCGGGCACCAGGACGCGGCGTCCCATTGGACCGATCCCACCGCCAAGGACTACATCGACGTGCTTTCGAAGATGGAGCCGGTCGATCGCGGCGTCTGGATCGCCGTGGAGTCGTCCCTGCGCAACCAGGGGCTGGACGCTTCGGCCAACGAGATCTATCGCGCGATGCGCACGCAAGGGCGGCGTCATCTGAGCCGCGTGCGCAAGGCGTTCGACAGCCTGTCGTGCATGACGCTGTCCTACGGGACCCGCCCCTGGCGTCCGCTGCTGCCGCTGCTGCTGTGCTTTGCCGTACTTGCCGTGCTGTTTTCCCAGTCCGAGAACGTCGCACCGACGTCGGACCTGATTCAAGCATCGGGGGGCGATTGCCGGAGCCTGTTGCCGCCGGATCTCACACTTCCCGCCTCCGGTCCGATGCACCCGGCGGTTCCATCCTGTGAACAGCTCACTCCCGTGCTTCTCGGCTACAGCTGGAGCGCCGTCGATGGGCTCTATCTGGCCCTGCGCCATACCGTGCCGGTGATCGACGTGCTCAGCCACGAGGATTGGAAGGCCGCGCACCGGCCGATCGCGCTGCCCGCGTGGACCGGCCGGTCCACACGGATCCGGATGGATGCGCTGGCGTCGCTGGTGTCTCTCTACGCCTGGATCGCCGTGCCGATCTCGCTGTTGTTCTTCGGCACCAAGGTGTTCCGCAAGAGCCGCGAATAGCCCGCTTCGCCGCTGATGCCGGACCGGTCGCGCGGACCGCCTCAGTCCGAGCGGCCGATCTGGCGCACGCGGGTTTCCAAGGCGAGGCGGTCCAGCGCCTCGACCGGCAGCGCCATCAGCAGCGACAGGCGGTGCTGGAGCACGCGCAACGCCGTGCTGAACGCCTTGTGGACCTGCTCGGGCGAGCCGTCGGCCTCGGCCGGATCCTCGATGCCCCAGTGCGCGGTGATCGGCTGTCCCGGCCAGATCGGGCAGACCTCGCCGGCCGCCCGATCGCAGACGGTGACCACCAAGTCCATTTCCGGCGCGCCGGGGACGGCGAACTCGTCCCAGGCCTTGCTGCGCAGGCCGTCGGTCGGCAGGCCCGCTTCCCGCAGGACCTGCAGGGCCATCGGATGGACCTGGCCTCGCGGCAGGCTGCCGGCGCTGTAGGCGCGGAAGCGGTCCTTGCCCAGGTGGTTGGCCACGGCCTCGGCCAGGATGCTGCGCGCCGAGTTGCCGGTGCACAGGAACAACAGGTTGTAGCGGCGATTCATGGAGGCACCTCGGAGGGAGAAGGGGACGGGGCTGCGCGCTCGTACCAGCCCTTGGACGCGTTGACGATGCGGACGACGGACAACATGACCGGCACCTCGACCAGGACGCCGACCACGGTCGCGAGCGCGGCGCCGGAGTGGACGCCGAACAGGCCGATGGCAGTGGCCACCGCGAGCTCGAAGAAGTTGCTGGCCCCGATCAGGGCCGAAGGGCCCGCCACGCAGTGGGCGACACCCAGCCGGCGGTTGAGTCCGTACGACAGGCCCGCGTTGAAGTACACCTGGATCAGGATCGGTACCGCCAGCATCGCGATGACCAGCGGCTGCGCGACGATCCGGCCGCCCTGGAAGCCGAACAGCAACACCAGCGTGACCAGCAGCGCGGCGAGCGACAACGGCCCCAGGCGCTTCAGGACGGCCTGCACGGCGGCCTCGCCGCCCCGCCGCAGCAGCCGCCGGCGCAGGCCGGCGGCCACCAGGACCGGCGCCACGATGTAGAGCCCGACCGAGGTCAGCAGGGTGGGCCAGGGCACGGTGATCGAGGAGAACCCCAGCAGCAACGCGACGATCGGCGCGAAGGCCACCACCATGACGAGGTCGTTCAGCGCCACCTGGCTCAGCGTGAACTGCGGATCGCCGTCGCACAGGTGGCTCCAGACGAAGACCATCGCCGTGCACGGCGCCGCCGCGAGCAGGATCAAGCCGGCGAGGTAGGCGTCGAGCTGGTCGGCGGGCAGGTACGGGGCGAACACGTGGCGGATGAACAACCAGCCCAGCAGGGCCATCGAGAAGGGCTTCACGGCCCAGTTCACGAACACCGTCACGCCGATGCCCCGCCAGTGCTGCCGGACCCGGCTCATCGCGCCGTAGTCGATCTTCAGCAGCATCGGAACGATCATCAGCCAGACCAGGGCGGCGATCGGCAGGTTGACCTTGGCGGCTTCCATCGCGCCGAGGGCGGCGAAGGCGGCGGGAAACAGGTACCCCAGGCCGGTACCGGCGACGATGCACAGCGCCACCCACAGGGTCAGGTGGCGCTCGACCACACCCATCCGCCGCGAAAGCGGCGCCGGAGCGACCGCCGTGCTCATCGGCGCGCCCGCCTGGGAGCGGCAGCCGGCGCGCAGGCTACCGGCAGGCAGGCGGCCGCACCGGCGCCGCCACAGCAGTTGCGCGTGAGAAACTCGATCAGGCCGTTCATCGCATCGAAATCGGCGCGATAGCAGATGCAGCGGCCGCGCTGCTCGCCCTGGATCAGCCCCACGGCACTCAGTTCCTTGAGATGGAACGAGAGGGTGGCGCCGGGCAGTGACAGCGCCTCGGCGATCTCGCCCGGCATGCGGCCCGCGGGACCGGCCTCCACCAGCAAGCGGAACACCGAAAGCCGGGTGACGTGCCCGAGGGCGGAAAGGGCGAGGCTTGCATCTTTTATTTCCATCTTTCTAGAATAATCGAATCAGTACCACTCGGCAATCATCGTGACCGACCAGCCCCTGCCCCATGTCACCCCCGCGGCCCTCCCGCGGCCCGACCTCGCCAGGCTGAGCCAGCCCGGCCCCGACCATCCACCCCGCATCCTGATCCTCTACGGCTCGCTGCGACCGCAGTCCTACAGCCGCAAGCTGGCGCTGGAGGCGGAGCGCCTGCTGCAGCACCTGGGCGCCGAGACACGGTTGTTCGATCCGCACGACTTGCCGCTGCTCGACAGCGTGGGGGCCGACCACGCCCAGGTGCAGGCCCTGCGCGCGCTGTCCCTCTGGTCGGAAGGCCAGGTCTGGATCAGTCCGGAGCGCCATGGCGCGCCGACGGCCGTGTTCAAGAACCAGATCGACTGGCTGCCGCTGGATGACGGCGGCGTGCGACCGACCCAGGGGCGGACGCTGGCCGTCATGCAGGTCTGCGGGGGCTCGCAGTCGTTCAACGTGGTCAATGCGCTGCGTGTGCTCGGCCGCTGGATGCGCATGGTCACCATCCCCAACCAGTCGTCGGTCGCCAAGGCCTGGCAGGAGTTCGACGAAGCGGGACGCATGAAACCTTCGCCCTACTACGACCGGGTCGTCGACGTGATGGAGGAACTGGTCAAGTTCACGCTGATGGTGCGTGGCCGCAGCGACTACCTGACCAGTCGCTACAGCGAACGCAAGGGCGCCGAGGCGGCGCGGGCACTGGCCCGTGCATCCGGCGCTACCGAATGAAGGGCGCAGGCACGCAAGGCGGCGGACATCCTTCCGGGGTTCTGCGTCGATGGCCGGCCGGATGCATTGCCGCCGGCCCGGCCCGGCTTCATTCTGTAACGGGTCGCGCCTACCTTGGGATCGCCGTGCGCGGCACCGGAGCGAGTCGCCCGTCCTCCCTGGAGCAGAGCCATGCGATTGAATGCAGCAGCGAAGCAAGCCCTCGCCACCGGCACCCAGCAGGCCGATGACCTGCTCAAGGCGCGGCGCAAGGCACGACAGACGCGGAACCTGGCACTGGCGGCGGCAACACCCGCCGGCACGCGGCGCGGCGCGCGCGGTGCGGCGGCGGCGAGGCAGAGCGCCGGCTGGCTGCTCGCCGAAGGCGATTCCTGGTTCGACTACCCGTTCAACGATGTCCTCAAGGTGCTGGAGGACGCCTACGGGTACGAGGTCGAATCAGTGGCGCACAAGGGCGACACGATCGAGAGCATGGCCTACGACGGCGGTCAGCTCGATGCACTGGTCCGGCGCCTGGAACGCATGCTGCGCTACGGACAGACGCCCAAGGCGGTGCTGCTGTCGGGCGGCGGCAACGATATCGCCGGCGAGGAGTTCTCGCTGCTGATCAACCATGCCCGGTCGCCGGTCGCCGGATTCAACGCGCGGATCGTGGACGGGCTGATCGACGAACGCCTGCGGACGGCCTACCTCACCATCATCGCGGCGGTGACGCGCGTCTGCGAAGGCACTCTCGGGCATGCGCTGCCGATCCTCCTGCACGGCTACGACTACCCGGTGCCGGACGGCCGCGGCTTCGCCGGCGGCTGGGGGCCGCTGCCCGGGCCCTGGCTGGAACCGGGCTTTCGCAGGAAGGGTTTTCTCGGCGAAACCGCACAGGCCTGGCAGGCGCGCATCACGATGCTCGGCGCGGTCATGGATGCGTTCAACGGCATGCTGGGCGAGATCGCCTCGCTCAACCGCCTGCCGCACGTGCACTTCGTCGAACTGCGGCGAACCCTGTCATCCGGCGCCGACTACAAGGAATGGTGGGCCAACGAACTGCATCCGACCCGGCAAGGCTTCGAGCAGGTGGCCGCGCGCTACCAGGACGTGCTCGTCACGCTCTAGGATCGACCGGCAGCGGCCACGGCGACATGTGCACGCCGACTGGCGAACCTGGGTAGGAGAGCATCGCGCGTGAAGCCCATGTCGTTCGGCCGGATCGCATCACGGCTGTTCCCGGAGCACTTCCGGCCCGTGACCCGCTGCCTGGCCTCGGACTACCCGATGTGCCCCGAGCTGGCCGGGACGCGTCTCGGCGAGGTGCTCAAGTCCTTCCGTCCCGGGTCGCCGCTGATCGACGCGCACAACCGGCTGCTGGGTCCCGACCGGCTCGAGGCCGAAGACGGCGTGGTCGTCTTCGGCGAGGAACACCAGCACGTCAGCTACTGGGGCGTCGCCGTCGCCGACCTGGCGGCCGACGACCCGCCGGTGCTGCGGGCGGAAAACCGCGAGCCGATCGCCTGGCATCCGGAGTTCGATCGCCTCGACACGTTCCTGTCGGTGTTCTGCCTCTGGCAGGCGATCAACGGCGCCTGGCCGTTCCACGGTGCCGGACGTACCGGTCCGAACGGCGTGACGAAACAGCTGCGCAGCCAGCTCGAACCGATACCGCTCCGCGCGAATGGATCGGGACTCGCGTTCTTCGCCGGCGGTTCCGAACGGATCGTCGCGATCGCGGGGCGCGAGCTGTTCGCCGCCGCCCGCACCGAGGCGGCATGGACCGCACTGCAGCGCGCCGCCCCGGCGATCGAGCCGCAGCACGAGACGTGAGCGCAGCGGTTTCGCCGACACGTGGTCCAGGATCGGTGGACAGCGACGGATGCAGCGCCCACGCGCCGCTTCGGCGCGGGCTGCGGGATTAGGGCGTGTCATCAATCCCCCGGCAGGTCGCGTTGGCCCTGGAAAGTCGTCAGGGGGTGGTGTGTGGCGCCGCGCCTGACTGGCCGTCAGGTCAAGCCGCGCAACGCACGCTGGCGGCTTTCCAGGGCCAACCCGTAGGGCCGCTCTTGCGTGCGCCCGGGACTGCGTCATCGCTCGGGCGTGGACCGACGTCCACTTCCTCCCTCTTCCTTGTCCCGGACGCACGCAAGAACGGCGCGGCCTACTGAGGGATTGATGACACGCCCTAGGTACCGCGCACCAGCCGGTTCTGCGCCAGGTCTGGATAGACCCGGGCCGTGCCGTCGAACAATTCCCAGGCGCCGGCCAGCGCGTCGACTGCCGCGTGCATAGCCGGCTGGGCCGATGCGTGTGCGGTCAGCGTGCCGCCGGCGCAGGCCACCTCCAGCGCGAAACCCTCCGGCTCCAGGCGCGCGCCGAGCACCGGTCCCGAGCGCAGCAGCGCGACCAGTTGCTGCACGGACGCCTCCAGCCCGGCCATCTGGTCGGCCGACAGGTTTCGCGGCAGCGAGGCAGTCGAGCGCACGCCGGCCGGCGTCGATACCGTCCAATGCCGCGCCTTGAGCACCAGGCCGGCGCCGAAAAGGATACCGACCCGGGGATCGTCGGGAAGCGAGCGGACGAAGTTCTCCACCCCCGTCCCGGGCAGCGCGGCCAGCCAGACGGCGAGCAGCGCGTCCGGCGACGAGGGTTTCGGCTTCGCACGCGGCTTTTTCCGCCCGCGCATCGTCCTGATGCGCTCCGATGCCCAGGGCAGCGCCGCCTCCGCCTCGATGCGCTCCCCCTCCGGCGTCTGGACGACCCCGCCGGCGATCAGCGCGATGTTGGCGGCGACCAGCACCGCGCACATCGCATCGGCGCCGGACGCGCCGAAGCTCAGCGCCGCGACGCCGTCGAACCGGCGCGATGCCAGCTCGGCCGGTACCGCTGCCGCGTCGTCCAGTTCCCATTGGAACCCGCAGCCGGCATCGCTCAAGCGACACGGACACCACCCGGTTTCCGTGGCGAAGTCGTACGGTTCGGCAAACGCGAAGGTCGGCTCCATCCCGCGGATGCTCGACGCCAGCCAGGCGTCGTCAGGCAACGCGCGCAGCGGAAGATAGACCACGTAGCTTGCGGACATGCGGATCCCGGCGGGTCGGCCCTTGCGTGGTCGCCATGGTAGCCGTTGGCAGTCATGTCCAGCGTGCTGTGGCGCCGCTGGTCACCCGCGCGCGGCGGAACGGCTCCGATCCGCCCTGAGCCCGCACTGTGCGGCGAGACCTGCGTGACCGGCACGTCCCTGCGCCAGGGCGTCGCCACCACGATGGGCCAGCCGTGCGGCCACGATCTTCACGCCTTCGCCTCTCGTTGCAGCAGCGTGCGCTTGCGCTCGACGCCCCAGCGGTAGCCGGACAGGCCACCGTCGCTGCGCACCACGCGATGACAGGGAATGGCGACCGCCAGGCGGTTGGCGCCACAGGCCTGGGCCACCGCGCGTACCGCGCGCGGCTGGCCGATGCGCCGCGCGATCTCGGCATAGGACGCCGTGGTGCCGGGCGGGATCTGCCGCAAGGCCTGCCAGACCCGTTCCTGGAATGCCGTACCGCGCACGTCCAGCGGCAGGTCCAGGCCGCCGGCCGGCGCCTCCACGAAGCCCACCACCGTGGCCACCCGGTCCTCGAACGCGGCGTCACCGCCGATCAGGTTGGCCTGGGGGAACTGGTCCTGCAGGTCCTGCACCAGCGCATCGGGATCGTCGCCGAGCAGGATCGCGCACACGCCCTTGCCGCTTTGCGCCACCAGGATCGAACCCAGCGAGCATTCGCCGACGGCGAAGCGGATGTCGGCGTTCCGGCCGCCGGCGCGGTAGTCCTTCGGGCGCATGCCCAGGCGCTCGTCGGCGGTCTCGTAGAAGCGGCTGCTGGAACCGAACCCGACGCCGTAGAGGGTATCGGTGATCGACGCGCCGTCACCCAGGCGCTTGCGCAGCTCCTGTGCGCGGTGGGCGGCTACGTAGTCCTTCGGCGTGAGACCGATCGCGGCCTTGAACACCCGATGGAAATGATGCGGGCTGAGGCCGGCGCGCGCGGCCAGCTCACCCAGGGACGGTGCCGTATCGCTGGCCTCGATGTACCGGCAGGCCTCGGCGACGAGCGCCGCGTGCTGCGCGTCAACCACGGTCCGATCCGCCGCCGCGTGGCGGCTGGGCCGGTAGCCGGCGGCCTCCGCCTCGGCCGCCGTGGCGAAGAACTCCACGTTCTCCGGACGCGGCAGGCGCGAGGCGCTGCTCGGGCGGCAGTACACGCCGGTCGTCCTGACCGCATAGACGAAGCGATCGTCCGCGGCCGGATCGCGCGCCACGACGGCGGCCCAGCGCGGGTCCCGGACGACATCGACGGCGGGGGAATGGGAAGGTTTGCGATTCATTGAACGATCCATCGGCCAGTTGCGATGGGACCACGATAGGCATGCGAGCCGGAAGACACACTCCGAGTCTTGCGGTCGAATTCTTCATCCGGTCTGAACCCGATTCTCCGGCCGCGACGGCACGGGCTTCAGGTCCGGCCGCTGGCGCACGTTCGTTCGATCGAAAGCGCCATGCGCGGACCTCCCGATGCGGGTTTCGCCGATCCCGCGCGGGTCACGGCTGGGCACGCCACGTCCCCACCTTCGTGGAATGGTCTGCGCACCGTGCGTAGGGCGCTGTCGGACCTCATCACCGGAACCTGGACGCGCGCCCGCCATTCTCCCTGGCCTCGCCGCGGGCGCTGGAGACGCCGGGCGGGACGGCAAGACGGCCGTGACCCGCCCGGGCGCAGGGAGAGGCCGATGATGCTCGCGTCACTCGCTACGCGAATGAGCCATCATTTCTCCCGCAGCATCCGTTGCATGCGCGCATAGTCCCGGCGATAGTGCTTTGCGAGCTTGAGTTTCTGGGGATCGGTGAGGATCTTGCCCGAGACCTGGAAGAACTTCCTTTCTTCCTCGCGCAGGTGGTGGTGCACTTCGTGCGAGAGCTTTCTCGCCGTCGCCAGCCAGCCTCGACCCGAGGTGTCCTCTTCCTGCAACTGCTCGACCAGTTCGTCCATCTCGTGATGCTCGTGCAAGGCATGGCGTGACGGACTCAGCCCCATGTCCTCCATCAGGATCGGGACATACAGGTAACGCTCTTCGGCAGCCGCATGAGCGGCAAGCTCGATGCGCAGGTCGCTGAACAAGGTGATGCGATGTTCCGTATGAGGCTTGGAGCGCAGCAGCCTCCGGCACAGCGAACGTTGGATCTGATGGCTCTCACGCAGCGCGTCATAGATCGTATCGCTCACGATGAAACTCCTTTGCCGATAGCGGGGTTAGCCGTAGGCACGGACACGATGGCGAAACCTCGATGTGCCCGATGACCCGGCGTCGCGCGGTCTTCCGGGATGGGGGCCGGTGCTCAGGCCAGTGTTCGCAGCCGGGGCTCTCGATTCCACTGCCGCGTCTGCGCGGCCTTGATGAAGCCCTTGCTGTCGGTGGCATCGATCACCCCGGCATCCTTGGCAATGCCTGCTGCCTGCAGCACCGGGCGTGCCCCGCCATCGAAGGCGATGGCCTTGAGGTGGCCGAACGCGTCGCGCAGCCAATCCACCGCGGCGGCTTCCTTCGCCAGCGCCTTGCCGGCGGTGTCCGACAGCACTATCGCTACCGCATCGAACAGGATCGACGGGGTGCCGGCGAGCTGGCCGTCCACGGCCTGCTTCCTGCCGTTGCTCAGCGTGGCGCCGCCGATCTTTGGAGCGACGATCTTGACGGAAGCCCCGGCGCCCTCGGCGGCCTTGCGCAAGGCCTTGATCGTGGCGGCATCGGAGCCGTCGTCGACCAGGATGCCGACCTGCCGGCCTGCCAGCGTGGCTTTCATCTTGCCGATGACCTGCAGCGCGGGCGACAACGGCAGGTCCTGCGGCTTCATCGCAGCCGGCGGCGCCGGCGGAATGGCGTCCAGGGCAAGCCCGCTGGCGACGCGCTTGGCCAGGTCAGGATCGACATGGCGTAGATGACCGACCACGGCCTCGCGCACATGCGTGGTTTCCACCTTGGACAACTCGAACACCAAGGCCGAGGCGATGTGCGCCTGTTCGGGCGGCGTCTGACTGCGGTAGAACTGCCGCGCCTGGCTGTAGTGGTCGGCGAAGCGCTCGGCGCGGATGCGGCCCTTGGCACCGTCGTCGGACGGCTGGGCATAACTGCGGAAACCGCTGACCGTTTCGCGTGGGCTGTCGGCCTGCAGCGAGCTGGGGTCGTAGTTCACTCGCCCCTTGGGCACGTGCATCTGCATGTGCCCATCCCGCTGCACGTTGGCGAACGGACACTTGGGTGCGTTGATCGGGATCTGGTGGAAATTCGGCGAGCCGAGTCGCGAAAGCTGGGTGTCGAGGTAGGAAAACAGCCGCCCCTGCAGCAGCGGATCGTTGCTGAAGTCGATGCCGGGCACGATGTTGGCCGGGCAGAAGGCCACCTGTTCGGTTTCGGCGAAGAAGTTGTCCGGCCAGCGGTCGAGAACCATCCGGCCGACCACGGTGAGCGGCACCAGCTCCTCCGGGATCAGCTTGGTCGGATCGAGATGGTCGAACGGAAACCTTGCCGCGTCCTCTTCGGTGAAGAGCTGCACGCCGAACTCCCATTCCGGATAGTCGCCGCGCTGGATCGCCTCGAACAGGTCACGGCGATGGAAGTCCGGATCGGCACCCGCGAGCTTCACCGCCTCGTCCCACACGGTGGACTGCAGGCCCAGCTTCGGCCGCCAGTGGAACTTGGCGAAGGTCGACTCGCCCTTGGCGTCGACCAGCCGGAAGCTGTGGACGCCGAAGCCCTCGATCATGCGCAGCGAACGCGGTATGGCGCGATCGCTCATCGCCCACATGATCATGTGCATCGACTCGGGCGTGAGCGAAATGAAGTCCCAGAAGGTGTCGTGCGCACTGGCCGCCTGCGGGAAGCCGCGGTCGGGCTCCATCTTCACCGCGTGCACGAGATCGGGGAACTTGATCGCATCCTGGATGAAGAACACCGGGATGTTGTTGCCCACCAGGTCCCAGTTGCCCTCCTGGGTATAGAACTTCACCGCAAAGCCGCGTACGTCGCGCGGTGTATCGATAGAACCCGCGCCACCGGCGACGGTAGAGAAGCGAGTGAATACCGGTGTTCTTTCGCCGACGTCGGTGAGCAGCCTGGCCGTGGTGTATTTCTTCAGCGACTTCGTCAACTCGAAATAGCCGTGCGCCGCCGATCCACGCGCATGCACGATGCGTTCGGGTATGCGCTCATGGTCGAAGTGGGTGATCTTCTCGCGGAGGATGAAGTCCTCCAGGAGCGTCGGACCGCGGGGCGTGGCGCGCAGCGAGTTCTGGTTGTCGCCGACCGGAATGCCCTGGTTGGTGGTCAGCGGCGGATGCGTGCCGCCGGCCCGCTGGTGCAGCTCGCCGCCATTGCCCTTCTGGTCGGGACTACTGCGTTGCGGACGGTTGGCAGAATTGCTCTTGGAGCTCCGGGCCATGACGTGCTCTCCTTGTATGGCTGGCTGCTTGTGCGTCTAGCTGCAAGGGAACCTAGACCTCACCGGACCTTGCCGAGTGAATTTTCCGTTACCCGGCGTGCGCATCACCGTTATTCACGGTTCGCCGTTCATGTTGCTCGTCGTGGTGGCAACGTACGGTCAGGAAATCCGTGAGATCGAGATGAAAGGCGGGCATGCACGGGTTGCCGAAGGGCGGCGGAAGAAGCGCGCCGGCAATGCCCGCGAAATCACGTTGGGCTTACGCCTGCCGCCTTGGGCCAGACCCAGGACCCGGCTGCAGCGCCGGCCTCCATCCGGCGAGCCGCGAGATCACGCTGGAACGTAGCTCAACCTGATCACGTCCTCGCCAATGCGATCGCTGGCCACCAGGCGGAGCGGCGGCCGGGGTCCGGCGAAGTAGGGCGTGCCCTGACCCAGCACGACGGGGTGCAGGTAGATCCGATACTCGTCGATCAGGCCCAGCTCGGTGAGGCTTCGCGCCAGGTTCGGGCCGGCAACTTCGATCTCCCCGTCGCGCCCGGCCTTCATCGCGCGGATTGCACCTTCGAGATCGTCCCCGACGAGGCTGGCGTTGGGGCCGACCGACTTCAACGAGCGCGAGACGACCCATTTCGGCTGGTTCCGCCACGCTGCCGCGAAGGCTTGCTCATCGGCACCCCATTCCGGGTGATCGTCGTCCCAGTAACGCATGACCTCATACATCCGGCGACCGTAGACACTGCCCGCCTGCCCCCGGGCTTCCTCGATGAAGTGGCGGAAGAGCGTGGGACTGGGCCCGAACGCCATGTGGTCGACGTAGCCGTCCAGGGACTGGTTCATTCCGAACACGAGCTTGGCCATACCCGTTCTCCTCACACGCACAGCCGCGCGGTCGTGTATGCGTCATGCGACCGGCTGAAGCCGGATCGACTGATCTTATCTCGCAATCGGTTGGGCGCGCGTGTACGAACGCCCACCCCCGGATGCCCTTGCGAGCCCGCATGGGCGGTCGGGACCCGCGTCAGATGTCCGCGTCGGAAGCGCGCTGCGCGCGCGCGAAATCCTCGGGGACGGAGGCCCGAAGCCAGGGCCCGCGTTCATGCAGGAGCTGCGGCGGCTTCCGAGAGGCGACAGACCCGCCCGACGGCCACGATGAGCTGCAAGGCCGCTGTCGCCTGCCGCGGCGGAGCCTTTCCGCATGGCTCAAAGCCGACGCCATGCCGGCGCACGCGCGACGGCTGTCGCGTACATGATGCTGTAGGCATAACTTGTCACTTCGCAGTGAGCATAACCTGTTCGTTTGCACGGCATTCTGACCGATAAACGGTTGATTCTGTAGGAAAAATTGGCCAGCAGCCTACAGCCTGGCTTTGCGCGCCCCTTCGAGCGTCCGCCGATCGTGCAAGGCGTGGTGGAGCGTTAGGTTCAAGCAACGCCTCTGTCGGAGATATGAGCTCCTTAGCGCGCCTGTGGTCGTGCTCTTGCCTGCGATCTCACCCGGGCCTCGCACGTCTGCCCGCCGATCCTGTTTGCTTACCAGGCATTGATGCGACAGGATAGATCAATCGCAGCAACGACTTGCGGGTGTACTGGCCATGGTAGACGTCCGAAAGGTTTCCGATCCGGCGGCTCACCGGACGAACACCGGTACTGCACGCTTCATGCCTGCCGAAGCCGCCTGCCAACATCGAGAGGCCTTTCTCGATCTCGGCTGGCCCACCTCGATTGAGGCGGGCCTAGCTGTGTAAAGCCAGCACGTTGTTCATCAGAGGAAGGATTCTGGAGATGGGGGGTTGATATCCAATGCCGGCATGTTGCCGATGCCAGTTCTAGTGGTGTAGCCAAGGCATGAGGTTCTCGGCTCGCTGGTCGGAGCTGTCGTAGGAGCGAGCGTATGCCCATTCGCGCAGACCGGTCTGGATGAAGCGCTCGGCCTTGCCGTTGGTGCGTGGGGTGTAAGGCCGGGTGCGACGGTGCTTGAGTCGGAGTCTGCGCAGGGCGCGGGCGAACAGGGCGGACCGGTAACAGGCGCCGTTGTCGGTGAGCACGCAGGTGAAGTGCACGCCCAGATGGCGGTAGTAGCGCAGGGACGCGATCAGCGCACGTACGGTGCTGATGGCCCGTTCGTCGTTCCTGATGCAGGAGAAGGCGACTCGGGAGTGGTCGTCGATGGCGACGTGGACATACTCCCATCCAGCGCCGTCGCTGGCTTGTGTGCGATCGCCGGCCACGCGGTGACCCGGACGGCGGAAGCGTCCGAGCTTCTTGATGTCCAGATGAAGCATGTCGCCCAGGGCGGCATGTTCATAGCGGTTGACCGGACGGGACGGTTCCAGTTCCGCCAATCGGTGCAAGCCGGCCCGCCGCACGATCCGGGCAATGGTGCTCTGGCCGATTCCCAGGGTAGTGGCGATCTGCCGATAGGTCTGGCGCTGACGCCGCGCTGTCAGCACCTGATCGACCAGATGATCGGGTGTGGCATGCGAGCAACGCCTAGGGCGGGATCGACGATCGAGCAGACCGGCTTGGCCTTCCTCACGAAACCGATGCAACCACTTGTGGGCCGTGCGCACACTCACGCCGCCCGCCTGTGCCGCTTCCCTGACGCGCAGGCCATGAACGAGGATGCGGTCCAAGAGCAGGGCTCGACCGCGGGGCGTCAAACGGGCATGTTTATACGGGTTCATCCGGGTCTCCTGGAGGGATGGTTGATTCGCACCTCCAGTCTTCCGGGATCGCCCCGGATGAACAACCTACTGAGAGATCACACCTAGGCACGTTCTGAGTGTCATCTAGTGCCTCCGTACTAGCCGTCGTGTCTGCTCATTTGCCGAGCCGGTGGGTTGGCCATCAAGGGCATTGGTGACGACCGGCTTTTTTAGCGCAATGGGCGTCCGCGTGTATGGGGCAGAAAAACGGAATCGTGGAGCGCTATCCTCTGAAAGCTATGCAACACACCGCCTACAGCTTTAGCGACTTCCGTATTGATCTCGCTCGGCGCGAACTCGATCGTGCGGGCGAGTTGCTGGCGCCCTCCGTGAAGGTATTCGACTGCATCGCGTACCTGATCGAGCATCGCGATCGCGCGGTTGGGCGCGATGAGCTGATAGCCGCTGTTTGGGGTCGCGCCGAAGTCACTTACGCGATGCTCGGTCAGCTCGTGATAAAGGCCCGGCGAATACTGGGTGGCAGCGGCGACGACCAGGACATGATCCGTACTCTGCCGCGCTTCGGTTACCGATGGGTTGGAGACGTGGCCGAGGACACGATCGTCATTGAAAGCGAGGCGGCTCGCACAATGCGTCCGCCCGTTTCCTCCCCACGTCCGCGTTTCCGCAACTTCGAGCGGTTTCGCCGGGTATTGCCGGTCCTGCTCGTTCCAATGGTCGCAGCCGTGATCGCGTTGGCCGTGCAGCACGTCCGTTCACCCTCCACCGTCAGGATTCCGGACCCACTCGTTCAGGCCTCCGAGGCCATGGCAGTGCTTCCAATCGAAGTGCAGGCAGACGGATCGTGGAGCTGGGTGAGGCTCGGTGTCATGGATCTGATCGCCGAACGTTTGCGCGGCGCCGGCCAGCCGGTCGTGCCCAGCGAGAACGTGGTTGCGCTTGTGCGCGATCTGGCCCATGCCGCTGAAGCCGTACGCGACGCGACCGGCGTGCGGCAGGTCGTCGTAGTAAACGCCACCCTGGTGGAAACGGAATGGACGGTCCGCCTGACGCTGACGTCCATGCAGGGCACCGAGCGGACCGTGGAAGCGCACGCGGACGAAGTTACCATTGCGGCGCAGAATGCGGCGGACAAGCTTCTCGCCACCTTGGGCAGGCCGGTACCGCAATCACCCGACGAGTTGTCCTCACGGCCGCTCGCCGAGTTGCTCGCACGAGCAAGGTCCGCGCTGTTCAACAACGAGCTGGAAGCTGCGCAACGCATCCTGGAATCCGCGCCAACGGAACTGCAGCGGTCGCCTGAGTTGCGTCGCCGACTCGCACAAGCGGAGTACCGCTCCGGCCGGCTGGGAGCAGCGAACGAACGCCTCGAGGTGCTGCTCGACGAAATCGGGACCGAATCTCATCCTCGACGGCGTGCGGGAGTGCTCAACGACCTTGGCGTCATTGCGCTTTATTCGGACCGGCCGGATCTGGCGAAACGCCGGTTCAACGAATCCCTGACGCTGCTTGCGAACGAGAGCGACCCGGTCGAACTCGGTCGCGCACACACAGGGCGTGGCATCGCGTACGCGTTGGGCGGCGACTACGACCATGCCGGCGCCGAATTCGCGCGGGCGCGCGTCGCGTACGGAATTGTGGGCGACGCCGTCGCGCTTGCGACGATCGAGATGAACGAAGCGGTGCTCGAGATCCGCTACGACCGGTACGCAGCCGCACAGCCAATGCTGGAGCGCGCGGCCACCCGCTTCGAACAGCTCGGCTCTCGCCATGAATTGTTCGGTGCGAATGCCTTGAAGATGCGCGTCGAGCTGGCGCTGCTCGCGCCTGCTCGGGCCTACGCGATCGGCGTACACTGGCTGCCGCACCTCGGCGAGCTGCAGAGCCCGAGGGTAAAACGCTCTTTCCTGCTGGAATGGGCGCGCACCCTCGCCGCGAGCGGACGCATGGCCGAGGCACGCATGACATTTGATGCCCTCACGCAGGGAAGCGAATCCGACGAGGATCCTTCCAACTTTTCGTTCGAGGTCTGGAGCGAGCATGCGTTGTTCGACTTTACGGAAGGAAGGGTTGACTCCGCGTCGGCCATGTCGAAGCGTGCGATCGAAAGACTTACGCTTCCGGACGACGTGCCGGCCCGCGCACTCGCCTGGCTGACCGTCGTCCGTGCACTGACCGGGCTCGGCCGCGACGCCGAGGCCGCGAGCGAAACGCAGCGGTTTTCGGAATGGGCGCGTACGAGTGGCGTAACGATCGCGCGGCTGCACGCTACACTGGCGGAAGCCGAGCGCGCCGACCGGGAAGGACGCCGAGAAATGGCTCGACAATCGGAAGAGACCGCGCTGCGCGAGGCGCTGCAAACTGGCGTTCCGGCGTACATCGCTGAAGTCGCCGACTCCTACGCTCCACGCCTGCTCGCATGGCGCGAGCTGGATCGTGCGGTCACGGTGATCGGCTCGGTTTCGCGGTACGCCGCAAACGACTATCGCTGCGCGCTGCTGGTCGCGCGGCTGTACCACGCACTTGGCCGACACGGGGACTGGCAAACTGCTCTGCAACAGGCGCGGGCGCTTGCCGGCGAACGGGCCATTCCGGCGGAGATCGTTTCGCCTCCAACAGACAATGGACCGCGCATCGCTGGAATCGTGTCCCCAACCCATTGATTCCACGAAAGAGAAAGTAAAGCGATAGCGTTCATGGAGTGTTCGATGAGTGAACGCGAATACGACCCCGCTTCGTTTCGTTGACGCTCTCCGGCTGTTCCGTCCGACCAAAAGGGGAGTCTCGTGCACAACCGCTTCATCCCGAACACATACGCATCCGTACTGACTTCCGGCGCCTCCGGAGCCCAGCGGCTCCTGGCCCTCTGCTTGCTGCTCATAGCCGGATATGCTCCCGGTGCCGGTGCCGTCGCGGAAATGCGGGCCTGCACGTCGACCGCGTGCGCGGTGGCGCCGGAAGCGGCCTCCACTCCGAGCATTCCATTCCACGCCACAGCGACTGCACGTCCGCGCGGCGGAGTTCCGGAGCTTCGCTTCGAACAGGCGAACATGGACTTCGGCGTCGTGGATACGGGGTCGAGCGGCCGGTTGTTGACGGCGGTGCTGATCAACGACAGCGATTCCGTTCCGGCGACACTGCTTCATTTCGAGTCGGATCCGACGTTCCCGTTGATGCACCAGTTCGGATCCTGCGAGGGATTCGAGTCCCTGGAGCCGGGCGCTTCGTGTTCCGTCCGCATCAAGTTCGCGCCGACGACACCGGGGCCAACGTCGGGCACACTGACCGCGGTCAGCGCCGAGGGCGTGGAGACGACGCTTCCGCTCAACGGCGTAGGCGGAGACGATCACATCCTCTACGCGCAGCCGCACGACTGGGAGGCGATGCCGTCCTTCTGGCTCAGGGTTGCCACGGCCTACCCGAAGACACCGGAATACACGTCGGACATGGCGGAAGACTTTCTGGTCGAGGGCGCCGGGTGGGTCATCCAGAAAGTCGGCATCGAGGCGAAGTCGCTCTACTCCCCGCCTTCGCTCCCCGCAATCGAATTTATCTTCCTGGCGGACATGGGCGGGCTGCCGGGGACTGAACCGTTGTGTCCGGAGTCCACGCTTTCGGTCGCGTACTGGGAGCCGCCGCAAGACGAAAACCGTATCGAAACCGTGTTGACGCCGCCTTGCACGCTGCCGCCGGGCCACTATTGGCTGCAAGCGAGATTTCGGGCTGAGGCCTACTCGCCAGCGTATGCATTCGGATGGGGTCTTCAGTACGTGTTGGAGCCGGACGAACCGCCGCCGGTCCATCTCAACCCGCCTGTCTGGCGGCAGCCTGGTGGCGGTTCAGGCTATCCCGGATGTTTCGACTGGACGCCGCTGTCGCCGCCTGCCTGCGGTCTCGAGGATTGGCTTCCGTGGCAGACCGCCTACGGAGCCGTCTTCTGGCTAGTCGGACAGGCTGCGAGTGAGCCGATATTCGAAGATGGATTCGACCTCCAGTAGCTGGAGCGACCTGCGTGTGATGGAAAAGGAAGGTCATGTCGGTGCGCAGAGTTAAGCCGTTTAGCGGTGCAGTTGTTGGCGTGCGGACTTCGAGGGTGCATCAGCAAGCGCGTTGCTTAGGAGTACACGCGTGCCTGCGATCAATGTCCACAGTACTTTCATTGATCGAGTCTGACTGTCGTATTACGCGTCTCGACGTACGCACGCTGAAATACTCGTAAAATACGATTGCTCGCCCTGGGAGACTTCCGCTGCCTATCTCTACGTCCTGCGGTTAGGACCGCCTGCGCTCGCTTGGGAGTACCTACGTCGCAACTCGGGCTATCGACGCGAGTGGCAAACGTTGCCCTCCGCATCGCGGTTGCAGCTGACCTGAGACGAATCGTGTAGCCATCCGGCTGGTGAGTTCTCTACCCTCAACAGGCAAGGAGAACTCATGAAGAAGCGTTTTACCGACGAGCAGATCATTGGCCTCCTGCGCGAGGCCGAGGCCGGCGTGATGTCGATCAAGGCGCTGTGCAAGAGGCACAACCTGACCGAGCAGACGTTCTTCCGCTGGCGCAACAAGTTCGGCGGGATGGACGTGCCGGACGCGCGGCGTCTCAAGGACCTCGAGTCCGAAAACAGCCGTCTGAAGCGCCTGGTCGCCGAACAGATGCTGGTGATCGACGGAATGAAGGAAATCGTCGGAAAAAAATGACGACCCCGTCGGCGCGGCGCGAGTCGGCCCAGGTGCTGGTCCGTCGGGGAGTTTCGCAACGCAAGGCGTGCCGGTATCTGGGCCTGAGCCGGCGCATCAGCAGCTACGAACTGACGCAGCCTGAGAAGGACCGGGCCGTGGCCGAGAAGCTGCTGGCGGCCTCGCCGCAGGTCCCGCGGTTCGGATATCGGCGGATGGCGGCGTGGCTGGCTCTCGGCGAGGCTCGCGTGCGTCGGCAATGGCGCGCGCTGGGTCTGAACATTCCGCGGCGCCGGCCGCGTCGTCGACGTTCGGGCAGCGACATTCGGCTACCGGGTGCCGTGCGACCCAACGCTGTCTGGAGCTACGACTTCGTGCACGACCAGATGGTCGACGGCCGCGCGTTGAAGCTGCTGTGCGTGATAGACGAGTACACCCGTGAGTGCTTGGCGATCGAGGTCGGGGCGAGCTTGCGGGCACAGGACGTGATCCTGACGCTGTCTCGGCTGATGCGGCTCTACGGAAAGCCGGCGTTCTTGCGTTCGGACAACGGCGCCGAGTTCGCCTCGGCCAAGGTGATGCGCTGGCTACGCGACGCAGCGATCGGCCCTGCCTTCATCGCACCGGGCAGCCCATGGCAGAACGGTTTCGTCGAAAGCTTCAACGGCAAGCTGCGCGACGAGTTGCTCAACCGCGAATGGTTCCGCAGCCGTACCGAAGCGAAGGTGCTGATCGAGCGCTGGCGGAAGTTCTACAACGAGCAGCGACCGCACAGTGCGCATCGCTACAAGACCCCGGCCAGCATCCGCCAAGCGTGGCACGAACCCGATACCATTCAATCTGGACTCACCACCTGACTGGCTACAAGATCCGTACGCAGGTCACCTGTCCGGCAGGACAATTTATGCCTACAACATCAACACGTGAAGGGAAACCGCGGAAATTGGCGCGCCCGGAGGGATTCGAACCCCCGACCAATGGCTTCGGAAGCCACTACTCTATCCGGCTGAGCTACGGGCGCGTTGTTGCGGGCGGCGACGCGGAATGTTGCCGTACAGGCACGTCGCCTGGGCGACCGGAGTCGCCGCGGGGTAGCGATCATAGCGTGTCGCGCGGGATTGATCCATGCGCCTGCGACCTTCGCGCCCTTTCGTGGCAAGGGTAGGCTGGCTATACTTCCGCGTCCTTTTTTGGCCTGCTGAATGATCCGGGCGGGGGTCGCTCCCGGTTGTATCGTCATGCGGGCCGTTGCCGGCAGCCGCTTAAGCTACCCGCCACCGAGGTGGATTCGTGAGCAATCCCGTAAACAAGACCGACCTGGCCTTCCTCAAGCATTTCTCGATGCTGATCGGCTTCCTGGTGGTCGTCGCCATCGGCCTGATCGCCCTGGCCCTGCACATCTATGCCGGCAATCCTTCGCCGGCCAATACCGAGCACGCCAAGATCGTCCAGGCACGCCTGGCACCGGTCGGCGCCGTCTATGCCGGTGACACCGGCCGGGCGGCGATGCTGGCCGCGCAGGAGGCCGCCGCCAAGGCGGCGGCGTCCCAGGTGGCCTACGGCGGTACCACCGACGGCAGCGTGATCTTCGGCAACCTCTGCCAGAGCTGCCACGGCACCGGTGCCGGTGGCGCGCCGAAGCTGACGGACAAGGCGCATTGGGGTCCTCGACTGGCCGAGGGGGTCGATACGCTGGTCAAGCACGCGATCGAAGGCTATACCGGCAGCAGCGGCATGATGCCGGCGCGCGGCGGCAATCCGGCCCTGACCGACGAGCAGGTCCGCGCCACGGTCGAGTGGATGATCGAACAGGTCAAGTAGCGCGCTCCCGGCGCCACCGTAGAACGCCGCCTGCGGGCGGCGTTTTCGTTTTCCCGGCACGGATTTCGCCGCCCTTCGCTTGTGCAAGGCCGTTTGCGCAGCGCACCACGCTGGTGCGCGCCGCTGCCGAATCCGGCCCGTCCGTCGATGTAAATCCTTGATAAATGGCGCGTGATGCGCCGCAACATGCATGGCATAGCGCTTGCTGAGCCGAGAGGGCTTGACCCTCGTCCGCACACAGCAAGAGGCCTGTCCATGAAAAAGCGACTTCTCGCGTTCTGCTCGTCCGTTCCGCTGGCGTGTTGCATGGCCGTTTCGGCCCAGGCCCAGGAAGACGATGCGTTCCCGGTCAGCGGCTCGTTCGCACTGACCAGTGACTACATCTTCCGCGGCACGACCCAGACCAATCGCAAGCCGGCGCTGCAGGGCGGCGTGCAGTACGACCATGCCAGCGGCTTCTACGCGGGCGTCTGGGGAAGCAATGTCAGCTGGCTGTCCGACGCGGCGGACGAGGTGTCTAGCAGCGTCGAGCTCGACGCCTACGCGGGGTTTTCCAGCAGTTTCGGCGACAGCGACTTCGGCTACGACGTCGGCGTGCTGCGCTATTTCTACCCGGGCCGCTACCCGGACGGCTTCGTCAGCCCGAACACCACCGAGGTCTATGCCGCGATCAGCTGGACCGACCTGACGCTCAAGTACTCCTACGCGCTGACCAACACCTTCGGCTGGGCCGACTCCAAGCACAGCGACTACATCGAGCTCAACTACAGCCTGCCGTTCGCGGAGGTCTGGACGCTGGACGCCCATGTCGGCCGGCAGACGATCGACGGCACCCGCGGCGCGGACTACACCGACTGGAAGATCGGCATCGGCTACGACTTCGGCCACGGCTTCTCGCTGGCGGCGGCGTATGTCGATACCAACGCGGACAAGGACTACTACACCAACGCCTACGGAAAGTACCTGGGCAAGCAGACCGGCGTGCTCACGCTGACCAAGTCGTTCTGAAGCCATGCCACGACACCGGAGACATCCATGAAGCTGATTACCGCCATCGTTCGACCGTTCAAGCTGGACGAGGTCCGCGAAGCGCTGTCGCAAGCCGGCGTATCGGGCATCACCGTGACCGAGGTCAAGGGCTTCGGCCGGCAGAAAGGCCATACCGAGCTCTACCGCGGCGCCGAGTACGTGGTCGACTTCCTGCCGAAGATCAAGATCGAGACGGTCGTCACCGACGACCGGGTCGAGCCCGTCCTGGAAGCGATCCAGGCGGCCGCCGCGACCGGCAAGACCGGCGACGGCAAGATCTTCGTCACTGCCATCGAGCAGGCCATCCGAATCCGCACCGGCGAAGTCGGCGCGGATGCCCTCTGACATCCATCGCGAGGAAGCCATGAACGATCGACTCTCGACACGGTGGAAGCACCGTCCCCTCGCCGGCGCGGCCCTGCTCGCCCTCGCCGGCGCCTCCTCCCTCGCCTGCGCCCAGGAAACCACGCCCGTGGTCGACAAGGGCGACGTCGCCTGGATGCTGACCTCCACCTTGCTGGTGCTGCTGATGACGGTGCCGGGCCTGGCGCTGTTCTACGGCGGCATGGTGCGCGCCAAGAACGTGCTTTCGGTGCTGATGCAGGTACTGACCGTGTTCTCGCTGCTGGTGATCCTGTGGGCGGTCTACGGCTACAGCCTGGCGTTCGCCGGCGGTGGCGCATTCATCGGCACGTTCGACAAGGTGTTCCTGTCCGGCGTGACGCTGCAGTCGCTGGCCGACACCTTCACCGACAACGTCAAGCTGCCCGAGTACGTGTTCGTCGCGTTCCAGTCGACGTTCGCCGGCATCACCGGCGCACTGATCGTCGGTGCGTTCGCCGAACGCATCAAGTTCTCGGCGGCCCTGCTGTTCTCGGTCCTGTGGTTCACGTTCGGCTACCTGCCGATGGCGCACATGGTCTGGGCGGCCGGAGGCTACCTGTTCGAGAAGGGTGCGCTGGACTTCGCCGGCGGCACGGTGGTGCACATCAATGCCGGCGTCGCCGGCCTGGTCGGCGCGTACCTGGTCGGCAAGCGCACCGGCTTCGGCCGCGAGGCGATCAAGCCGCACAACGTGACCTTCACGATGGTCGGCGCCTCGCTGCTGTGGGTCGGCTGGTTCGGCTTCAACGCCGGCTCCAACCTGGAAGCCACGGCGGGCGCGGCCCTGGCCTTCATCAACACCCTGTTCGCGACGGCGGCGGCGGTCCTGGCCTGGTCGCTGGTCGAGGGCATCACCAAGGGCAAGCCGTCGGCGCTCGGCGCCGCCTCGGGCGCGGTCGCCGGCCTGGTCGGCATCACGCCGGCGGCGGGCCTGGTCGGCCCGTTCGGCGCGATCGTGATCGGCCTGGCGGCCGGCATGATCTGCGTCTGGGGCGTCACCGGCCTCAAGCGCCTGCTCGGCGCCGACGACAGCCTGGACGTGTTCGGCGTGCACGGCATCGGCGGCATCGTCGGCGCGATCCTGACCGGCGTGTTCGCCGCGCCGTCACTCGGCGGCACCGGCGGCGAGGACTACGCGATCGGGGCACAGGTCGGCATCCAGGCGCTGGGCGTGGTCGTCACGATCGTCTGGATCGGCATCGTCTCGGCGGTCTCGTTCCTGATCGCCAAGCTGGTCTTCGGCCTGCGCGTCAGCGAAGAGGAAGAACGCGAAGGCCTGGACATCACCTGTCACGGCGAGTCCGCCTACGAAAGCTGAGTACGGGGAGTCGGTGGCGGGTGCCGGGAGCGGCACCCGCCACCTTCTTGTTCCGCCGTGGCGTGTCAGCTCCGCCACCGGCGCGGCTGGCGCGCGAAGGTCATCAGGTCCGGAAAGAACGCCTCGAATGCGGCCTGCAGCTGCGGCTCGATCGGTGCGATCGCGTCGAGGCCGGCGGCCAGCGGATTGTCGCGGCGCAGCCGGCTGCCGACACCGGCGAGCACCTGCGCGATCATCGGCCGTTCGCGATAGCGCAGCGGCAGGTCGTTGCGGCGCAGGTAGTGCGCGAAGCGCTGCAGGCCCTCCGGCAGGTGCGTGCCGCCGGCCGCCAGCACGCGATGGATGCGCGCGTTGAAGTCCGGCAGCGGCTCGGCCGACCAGCGCGCGAAGTCGCCGGCCAGCAGGTGGTCGAACCAGATGTCGATCAGGATTCCGGCATAGCGCCGGAACGGCGGCGCGAACAGCGCGCGCGCGGCGACGACCTGCGGATGAGCGTCGGTGTAGCGGTCGATCGCACGGTGCTGGGCGATGCCTTCGCCGACCGGCTCCGGCAGGGCGGGATCGATCGCGCCGCGCACGAAATCACCCATGAGGCTGCCGAGCACGCGCTGTGGATCGGTACCGGCGAGCAGGGCGTGGGCGAGATGGTTCATGACAGGACGACCGGCGAAGGAACCCGCGCACCGATCTGGGCGCCGCATCCCGTATTATCCAGCCCTCATGAGCACTTCGCCCGCCCCTGCACCCGCGTCGTTCCCGGATGCGGCATCCGACCTGCTGCTGCCCGGTCCCGTCGGCCCGATCGAGCTGGCCTGCGCCCTGCCCGAGCCGGACGTGGCGCGCGCCGGCACCGCCGTGATCTGCCATCCGCACCCGCTGCAGGGCGGCACGATGCACAACAAGGTCGTGACGATCCTCGAGCGCGCGCTGCGCGAGCTGGGCCTGGCGACGGTCCGCTTCAATTTTCGCGGGGTCGGCGCTTCCGCCGGCACCTTCGACGAGGGCAACGGCGAATCGGACGACCTGGCGGCGATCGTCGACTGGGTGCGCCGGGTCCGGCCGAGCGACGCGGTCTGGCTGGCCGGGTTCTCGTTCGGCAGCTACGTGGCCTTGCGCAATGCGCGGCGCCTGGATGCCGCGGCGCTGGTCACCGTGGCGCCGCCGGTGGGCCGCTGGGATTTCGACCCGATCGAGCTGCCCGCCTGTCCCTGGCTGGTCGTGCAGGGCGAGGAGGACGAGGTCGTCGACCCGGCGGCCGTGTTCGCCTGGATCGAGACGCTCAAGCAGCCCCCGCACCTGGTGCGCATGCCCGAAACCGGCCATTTCTTCCATCGCCGGCTGATGGATCTGCGCGGCCTGCTGAAGAACGCGCTGCAGCCGCACCTGCCGCCGCCGGCATGAGGGGCGCGGCCCGCTTCGGGAGCGCCACGCGATGAGTGGTGCGGACAGCGCGCGGCAGACCCCCGGCGAGCGCTACCGGGCCGGCGTCGCGGAAGGCCGGTGGCAAGCAGACCCGGCCCAGCTGGCCGCCCTGCCGGCGCTGGACCGCATCTGGCGCGAGCTGGTCGAGGCCGACCGGCCGGTGCCGCTGTGGCAGCGGCTGACCGGACGCGGCGCGCGCGCGCCGGTACGCGGCCTGTACCTGTGGGGGCGGGTCGGCCGCGGCAAGACCTTCCTGACCGAGCTGTTCGTCGACACGCTGCCGATCGCGGCGAAACGGCGCGTCCATTTCCATCGCTTCATGCAGGAGATCCACGCCGGCCTCAAGGCGCTGGCCGGGCGCAGCGATCCGCTGGTCGAGCTCGCGCGGCAGACCGCGGCGCAGGCGCGGCTGCTGTGCCTGGACGAGTTCCTGGTCAGCGACATCGGCGATGCGATGATCCTCGGCAACCTGCTCAAGGCCCTGTTCGCCGAAGGCGTGGTGCTGGTGACCACGTCCAATACGCCGCCGGCGGAGCTGTACCGCGACGGCCTGCAGCGGGATCGTTTCCTGCCGGCGATCGCGCTGATCGAGCAGCACTGCGAAACGGTCGAGCTCGCCTCGCCGCACGACTGGCGGCTGCGTGCGCTCAAGCAGGCCCCGGTGTTCCACACGCCGCCCGGGCCGGATGCCGAACGGCGCATGCTGGCCACGTTCCGCCGCGTCGCCCATGGCGAGGAACGCGCGAACTTCGAGCTGATGCTCAACGAGCGCCCGGTGCCGGTGCTGCGTGCCGCGGGCGGCGTGATCTGGTTCGAGTTCGCCGCGCTGTGCGAAGGCCCGCGCGGCGTGGCCGACTACATCGAGCTGGCACGCAGCTACCACACGCTGCTGGTATCCAACGTCCCGCAGTTCACGCCGCAGACCGAGGATGCGGCGCTGCGCTTCGTCGAACTGGTGGACGAGCTCTACGATCGCGGCGTCAAGCTGGTGCTTTCGGCGGCGGCGCCGATCATCGACATCTACGACGGCAAGCGGCTGCGCGCCGCCTTCGCACGGACCGAGTCGCGCCTGATCGAGATGCAGAGCGAGGACTACCTCGCCCGCGAGCATCGCGCCTGACGCCGGGATGAGGCCCCCGCGGCGGCGGCGCAGGTCCCGCCCGGGCGGCGGGGCCGCAACGGCTCGTATCGCCGTGTCACGCGCCGGTCGCGACCGGCAGACCGCGACCGGCGAGGCTGCCGGCGGGCGATGCCCGCCGGCAGCGGATCTTCAGCGCCGCGGGCCTTCGAACAGGCTGCGATAGACCAGTCCACCGATCGCGCCGCCGATCAGCGGAGCCACCCAGAACGCCCAGAGCTGGGTGATGTAGCCGCCACCGGCGAACACCGCCACGCCGGTGCTGCGCGCCGGGTTGACCGAGGTGTTGGTGACCGGAATGCTGATCAGGTGGATCAGCGTCAGCGCAAGGCCGATCGCGAGCGGCGCGAAGCCCGCCGGCGCACGGCCGTCGGTCACGCCCATGATGATCAGCACGAAGAACGCCGTCAGCACGATCTCGGCGACCAATGCCGCGGTCAGCGAATAGCCGCCCGGGGACAGCGCGCCGTAGCCGTTGGAAGCGAAACCCGCCGCCGCATCGAAGCCGGGCTTCCCGCTGGCGATCAGGTACAGCACGCCGCCGGCGGCGATGGCGCCGAGCACCTGGGCGATCACGTACGGGATGAAATCGCGGGCGGCGAACCGGCCGCCGGCCAGCAGGCCGATCGAAACCGCCGGATTGAAATGCCCGCCGGAGATGTGTCCCACCGCATAGGCCATCGTCAGCACCGTCAAGCCGAACGCCAGCGCGACGCCGACGAACCCGATGCCCAACTCCGGAAAGGCCGCGGCGAGCACCGCGCTGCCACAACCACCGAACACCAACCAGAATGTGCCGAGGAACTCGGCCGCCGTGCGCTTGCCTATCGACATGGTTTGTTTCCCTCTTTGTGCGTCCAGACACCGTATTCCGCGGCCGGCGCCGCGGAACGCCCCTCCCCGCCGGATACCCTGACGAGACGGCCTGATCGTACTCCTTCCTCTCCGAGGCATCTGAAAACTTCGGTGGAGAAAAAAGAACGGCGCCCGAAGGCGCCGTTGCACGGGAACGTCGGCAGCGGGCTACTTGCCGCCCTTGCCCAGCTTGCTGATCGTGAAGACACCGACGCTGATGCCCAGCCCCACGCCCTCGCCGGTACCGGCCAGCGCCAGCGAGACCGTGCCCTTGGTCAGCACCTGGGCCGCGGAGGACTTGACCGCGCCGGCCTGCGCCTCGCCTTCGGCATAGTTGCCGAGGACGTCGTTGATCGTGCGCACGTCCGAGAACGTGCCGCGCCCATCGTCGATCCGGTACTTGCCGACGGTCAGGCCACCGCCCTTGGCTTCGATCTTGACCCGCATCGACTGGCCGTTCTCGCAGGTGACCGTACCGGTACCCTCGGCATGCTTGACCAGGGCGGACCAGCCGCTCAGCGTGAAGCGCAACTTGCAATCCAGATCCGCCGCGCGCGCCGGCGTCACCATCAGTCCACTCACCATCAACGCGACCGCAGCCGCGCCTGCCATCAATGCACGTGTTGCCATGACCCGCTCCTGCCTGTGAGGGATGTTCAGTTTTGGGCGGCGAGGCTGAACGGCATGGAACTTGGCAGTGGCTTCAGCCGGCGGTCGGCGCCGCGGCGGTCTTCAACCGATCCAGGTCGGCCAGCACGTCCTTGACGTTCTGCTCCGGGTCGACGTCGACGTAGCGCCGTGCGACCTGGCCGTGCGGGTCGATCAGGAAGGTCTCCCGACGCGCATAGGAAAGCCCCATCCGCTCGCCGAGCACGCCGTAGCTGCGCGCGGCGGCTTTGTCCACATCCGCCAGCAGCGGGAACGGCACCTTGTGCTTCTCGGCGAACTCGGCATGCGACTTGACGTCGTCCAGGCTGACGCCCAGCACGTCGGCGCCGGCCTTGCGCAACTGGGCGATGTCGTCGCGGAACGCGCAGACCTGCTTGGTGCAGCCCGGCGTGAAGTCCTTGGGATAGAAGTACAGCACCAGCCAATGGCCCTGGTACTGGTCCAGCGTATGCCACTTTCCCTTCTGGTCCTGCAGACGGAACGCCGGGGCCGGCTGACCGTCGGTCGGGCCGGCCGGTGCCGGCTCGGCGGCGAACGCGGGAACGACCAGCAGCAGGCACCACACGACGGCAAACAGCACGCTACGCATCGCCAGACACTCCTTCAGGACCGGCCCGCAGCTTACTCCGCCGGATCGGCCGGCGTGTTATCGACCTGTGTCAGCAACACGCGCCAGCGCTCGCGCTTGGCGGCCGCCGGCATCGACGCATTGGCCGGGCTGGTGGAAGGCAGCGCCAGCACGGTGAGCCGGGCCAGGCGGGCGGCGTCGAGCGTCGGCACCACATGGCGGCGAAACGCTTCCTGCGCCTTGCCGCCGTTGAGGCCGATCGCCCGGATCGTCGGCTGGTCCGCCAGCAGGCCGGCGATGTCGTTGGCCACCTCGCTGCCGCGGACGATCGACGCATCGAGGCTGCCGGGCCGCTCGCAATCGCGCAGCACGTCCCAGATGCCGATGCCCCGGGTATGCAGGCGCCGGATGCGCTCGGCGTACGGAAGCTCGGGACCGGCCTGGAACATCTCGCCCATCAGCGGCCAGAACAGGTTGTGCGGATGCCCGTAGGACTGGCCGAGCGCCAGCGAACGGACGCTGGGCACGCTGCCGAGCAGCAACAGCCGGCAGCCCGCACCGACCTGCGGCGGGAAGCTGCTGACACGGTGGGTCACCGGCAATGGCGCATCAGCGTCGCGCGGCGGTGGCACGCTTGGCTCCGGCGCTGCCGGCCGGCTTCCGCGGCGGGGCGGTCTTGGCGGTCTTGGCGGTCTTGATTGGCTTGACGGTCTTGGAGGGCGCCGCCTTCACGGCCGTGCCGGTCGCCTTCTTCGTGGCGGCGGTCTGGGCGGTCTTCTTCGCCGGTCCGGCCGGGCGGCTGGCCTCGTAGTCGGCCAGATACGCCTGGACCGGCGTACCGGCGATGGCCGCAGCGATCGCGTCGAGCGGCAGGTCGTCGAGCCGGCCGAACCGCACGCAGGCCTTGCCCATGTCCAGCTTCTTGCCGGCTGCGCGGAACGCGTCGCGCAGCGCCTGCTCGCGCTCGGGCTTCATCGAGAGACCCATCAGGTAGAGCGAGTAGCCGTTCTTCTGCGCGGCGAGCGCGGCATAGGCCAGCGGCTGTCCGTTGTAGGTGGACGGATAGCGCGCGAGCGGGACCTCGTAGCTGATCATTCCCCAGTTCATCGACTCGGCATAGCCCGGCGGCAGATGCCGGAGGATCAGGTCGCGCAGCGGTGCCACCACCTGCCGCCGCTCGATCGGCAGGCTGTCGAGGTACTGCGCGACGGTCATCGCTGCACTCTTCACCATGGTCGATCTCCTCGCAGGCCGCGACGGTCCACCGCCTCGGCATGCACGCTATTTCTTCTTCGCCAGCTCCGGGAACCGGGCCGGATCATAGCCGCCCACTTCGAACTCGAACGTGTGCTTGCCGCCTTCCTTCAACGTGGCTTCCAGCTCGATCACGCCGGCCTTTTCCAGCCGTGCGACGAAGCCCTTCTCGTCCTTGATGAACAGCGCCGGCTCGCCGGTCTCGGGCAGGTAGGCCTCGACCCGCACCGACTGGCCGTCGATGCGTGCCGGCAAGGTGCAGACATTGCGGCAGGCGAACCCCTTGCCGCTGCCGAACAGGTAGACGCTCAGGCCCCACTGCGAATGCCGGCGCAGCACCAGCCGGATGCGATCGGCGTCGCGGCCACCGCTGCTGTAGATCGACGCGGTGTTCTGGGTGCCGCCCGACTCGGACGTGCCGGTCTGGTAGGCCCAGAGCCGCTCCACCCGGCGCTTCTTGGCGATGGCTTCCGCCTTCGCCTCGGTGTCGCCCAGCGTCTGCTTGACCTGGGCCGCCGCCGGGCTGTCCGGAAAGCGCCTAACGATGTCCTGTCCGATCGGCGCGGCGAGCTCGTAGCTGCCGGACTTGAGCAGGTCCTCGTACATCGCGACCTCCTTGGCGAGCTGCGCGTTGACCTGGGGAACGGCGGGGGCCGCCGGCGGCGGCGCGTCGCCGGACTTGGAGCAGGCACCGAGCAGGGCGAGCGACAACGGGAGAGCAATACGGCGGAGGCGGAACATCATTGGCAGGCGTACCCGAATGGACGGAGGAAGGCGGTCCGGCGACCGGGCGGGCTAGTCGCTGACCTGCCGCCGCAAGGTCTGGCGCACGCTCGGAATCGCACGCCGGTTGACGCCGAGCTCGGCCGCCAGGTCGACGTAGCCGAGCAGGGCGGCGACCTCGCCCGGCGAGCGCCCCAGCCGATCGGGCAGGTCCAGCGGCGCACCGCGCGTCTTGAGCAGGCGCGCGCAGCCGAGCAGCCCGTGCATCGCGCAGGCATGCAGCGGGCTGACGCCACGCTGGTCCTGCCGATCGAGCGGCGCGCCTTGTTCGACCAGTTGACCGGCGATCAGGGCCAGGTGCCGGGCGTCGCAGGACGTACCGGGATCGGCACGCGCGCCGAGCAGCAGCAGCAAGGTGTCGTAACCGGCCTCGTCGCGCCGGTCGAGCAGGGCGCCGTGGCGCAGCAGCGCCTCGAACACCGCATACGCCACGGCGGTATCGCGGCTGCTGAAGGCGAACTGTGCCGCGGCATGCAGCGGCACGATCCCGGTGTCGTCGGTTGCGTTGGCATCGGCGCCGGCGTGCAGCAGCAGCTCGGCGATCCTCGGCAATCCCAGCGCGACAGCGACCATCAGCGCAGTCCCGCCGCCCGGCAGCGGCTGGTCCGGCGGAACGCCACGCTCGAGCAGCGTGGCGACGACCGATTCGCGCCGGGCACTGACCGCCGCCGACAACGCATGGGCACCCGAATGGGTGAGATGCGCACGATCGGCGCCGGCATCCAGCAACAAGGTGACCAGGCCCGCATAGCCGGCGCCGCTGGCGCGGACCAGCGCGGTCGCGCCCTGCGCGTCGACACCTTCCAGCGGCAGGCCCATCGCCAGCATCCGTGCGACGGCATCGAGGTCGCCCAGGGCCGCGGCGGCCGGCAGGTCCTCGCCGCGCAGCCGGCGGCCGGGCAGGTGCCAGCGCGTCCAGTTCAGCCAGTACGCCAGATCGCGCTCGGGCCGCGCCAGGGCCAGGCCCAGGGCGGTCTCGCCGTGCGTCGAGGCGATTTCCGGATCGGCACCGGCGGCGATCAGGCTGCGCAGCAGCGGCACCGCGGCGGCGGCCTCCTGCTTCATCGCCGCGTGCAGCGGCGTGCGACCGACGACGTCGCGCGCATTCGGATCGGCGCCGCGCGCCAGCAAGGCATCGACCAGGCCGGTGTCGCCCAGCGATGCCGCCAGGTGCAGCGGCGTACGCTCGCCGGCCGCGCGGCCGAACGCATCGGCGCCCCGTGCCAGCAGCTCGGCGGCCAGCGCGCGCAACGGCAGGCCGGCCTTGTCGGGCGGCGCCATCGCGAGCACGCGCGCGACCACCGCGCTGCCGCCTGCCGCGGCGCCACGCGCCACCAGCTCGGCGAGGGCCTCGTAGGCATCGGGCAGTTCGGCGAGCAGGGCGTCGAACAGGCTGCGGCCGTCGGCCGTGCGCGCATCGACGTCCAGCTCGCGATTGAGCAGCCAATCGCGTGCGGCGCGGTGTTCCGGATCACGCAGGGCCAGGAAGATGCCGGCCAGGACCGTCTGCGGCCAGTCGCCGATCATGCCGGCGAACTCCTGCACTACCGGCCAGTGGCCGAACCGCAGCGCATCGAGCAGGTGCTCGGCGCTGGCGGCCTCCATCGGCAGTGTGCTGCCGACCAGGCTGCTCGGCAGCGGGTAGGCCGGATCGAGCAGGGCCACGATGTGCCAGCGTCCCGCCGCCACGGCATAGTCCAGGGCGCGCCGGCCGTCGGCGGCGCGGCGTTCGCGATCGGCGCCCTGGGCCAGCAGCGCGCGCACACATTCTTCGCTGGCATGGCGTGACGCGCAGGCCAGGACCAGGGCGGTGCGACCGTTGACGTCGACGCGATCCGGATCGACCTTGCGCCGCCCCAGCGCGTGCACGACCGGCACCGCGCCGACCTGGGCGGCGGCCATCAGCGCGGTCGTGCCGTGCTGGTCGGCCAGGTTCGGGTCGGCACCGGCGGACAGCAGCGCCTCGGCGATCATTGCGTGGCCGGCCAGTCCTGCAGTGAGCAGGGCCGTGCGGTCGAGCGTGCCGCGGACGTCGACCTGCGCCTTGCGCTTGATCAGCAGCCGCACGCCCGCCGGGTCGTCGTCGGCCACCGACGCTGCCTGCACCAGCGCCGGTTGCGCGTCGGCGACCTCACTGCGTGCGCCGCGCTCGAGCAGGAACCCGACGATCGCCCAGTTGGCGTTGGCGCAGGCGATCGACAGCGCGGTCATGCCTTCGTGGTTGATCGCGTTGATGTCGGCGCCGGCATCGACGAGCAGGGCGGCGACCGCCGGCTCGACGCACAGCCCCGCATGGTGCAGCGGCGTATTGCCGGCCGCATCGGCCAGGCGCGGATCGGCGCCATTGGCCAGCAGCATCATCACCGCGTCCGGACGCCCCTGATAGCTGTCACGCGTCGCCGCGATCAGCGGCGTCAGGCCCCCTTGTGCGCGATTGACGTCGGCCCCGCGGGCGATCAGCGTCCGCAACAGGCGCAGGTCCGGCTGGGTGACCGCGACCATCAGCACGCTGCGCTGGTCGCGCTCGTGGCCCTCCGGCGCGGTATCGGGATTGGCACCGTGCTCGATCGCCGCCAGCGCCAAGTCGATCTGCCCGGAGCGGGCCGCGTTCAACAGGATCGCGTTGAGCTCCGCGCGCGCGATGCCCGCCGGCAGCAACGGCGAGGGTGCCTGGACCGGGGCCGCTTCCGCCGCCGGCTCGGGACGGTCGCGACGGCGACGGCGGCGCGACAGCAGCAGGCGGATGCAACCGCTGGCGACGCCGAGGCAGGCCAACGGCACCACCACCGCCACATACAGCAGTCCCGCCAGGACGCGCGTACCGTCGGAGATCCGGTCCCCGGCCATCGGCACGACCAGGGCCCCGCCGACGATCAGCAGGATGCCGACGGCCGGTGGCAGGCCCTGGAACAGGTTGCTGCGGAAGTCGCGCGTCAGGTGCCAGGCGAACGAGATGCTGCGCCGCAAGGCGCCGAACAGCCAGGACTCGCCGTCGCCTCGCGGGTAGGCGTCGTCCCATTCGAACGGCAGCGCCAGCGCCGGCCACAGACGCCAGAACACATAGAGCGCGGCCAGCACGGCGAGGGAGGACCCCAGGGCGGTGGCCGCCGACGGCTGGTGCAGCAGCCACCACACCGGCACCGCCATGATCGCCGTCAGTACCGCCGTGCAACCGATCAGGAAGACCAGGCTGACCACGCCCGAGCGCGCTAGGCTGCGCGCGAACCCCGCCTCGCGACCGAATCCGATCGCGCGGCAGACGAGGGTCATGATGACGGCGTCCAGCGCGAGCAGGACCACCAGGGTGGCGGGATGGCGGATCAGGCTCGAAAGCAGTGTCAGTACGGGATCGGACATGCCAGCCTCGTGGGCGGTCTGCAGTGCGCGTCGGACGCGCCCGATGTCATGACGGTCCCATCATGAAGGAGTCGTCCGGCAACGGCAACTGCAGATGAAAGCCCTGTTCGTGCAGGTTGCGCATGACCACGTTGACGTCCTCGCGCGCCAGCTTGCGCTCCGGCGAGAGCTGCAACGCGATCACGAAGGCCAGCTCGCCGAGCTGCTCGGCCAGGGGCGCCGGCAACACGTCGAAACCCTCCTCATCGCGCAGGAAGATATAGGTGTCGTTCTTGCGCACGCTCTTATAGACGAAACAATCCATCCACTCCCCGCCTCGCATTGGCTTCCGGCAAGGATAGCGCGAACACCTGAGCCTGCCAGCCTGAATCTGCATCGCGACCGGCGGGTTTCCCGCTGCCGCTCCACCCCGCGGCCAGGGGCAGGGCCGCCCGATTCGCCGGCCAGCGCCTTGGCGATCGCCGTAACCGCCGGAGTTGGCGTGGTCGTGCAACTGGGCCGTCCGGCGGCGGCTGCGGACGGCCATATGGTCACGACGGATGCGTGGCGCTACGCTCGGGCCGATGACATCGCCGATCTTCCGCTTTCGCAACCTGCGCCTCGATCCAGCCACGCGCCAGCTCTGGCGCGAGGGCGAACGCGTGCCGTTGCCGCTGAAGTCATTCGATTGCCTGACCTATCTCATCGAGCATCGAGACCGCGCGGTCGGCCGCGACGAGCTGATCGCCGCCGTCTGGGGCCGCGCGGAGGTCAGCGACAAGCTGCTCGGACAGACCCTGCTGCGCGCGCGGCGGGCGATCGGCGATGTCGGCGGCGGCCAGACCGCCATCCGCACCCTGCCTCGTTTCGGCTACCACTGGGAGGAGCCGGTCGAGATCGAGATCGCACCGGCCGAGGCCGCCGCACCTCACACGGCGGAGCCGCCGTCGGCCGGAACCGTGCCAGTGGATCGGGCCGATCCGGCCAGTCCGGTCCCGGCCCCGGCTCTACCGACGGCCGCGGCCGAGCCGACGCACCGGCGATGGAAGAGCGGCCCCGCCAGCCTGGCCCTGGCGGCCCTGCTGGCGGCGATCGCGTGGTGGGCCTGGCAGCGGCCGTCGACGCCTCCCGCCGCCGCGCCGGCCGCGGCCACCCAAGGGGCCCTGGTCCTGATCCTGCCGGTATCGGGCGCCAATCCGGGCGAAGAGAGCTGGGTACGCCTCGGTGCGATGGACTATCTGGCCTCGCGATTGCGCAACACACCCGGCCTGCAGGTCCTGCCCAGCGAGCAGACGGTCGCCCTGCTGGGCCGCGACGGCACCTCCGATCAGCGCGACGAAAGCGACCTCTACCGGTTTGAGCAGATGACCGGCGCCCGCTACATCCTCGCGCCGCGCGTCTCGCACCTGGGCAGCAACTGGAACGCCGTGCTCGACGTCTATCACGACCGCGGCATCCGCAGCTACGAAGCGCAGGCGAAGACGCCGCTGGAAGCCCTCTCGCGCGTCGGCGTCCGCTTCGTCGAAGCCAACGGACTGCCGGTGGCGTCCGCGGCCGATCCACCCACCTCCGCCGCCGAATACCTGCAGCGCATCGACGCCGCCGTGCTGGCCGGCGACCTGGCCGAGGCCGGCTCGCTGGCCCAGGCGGTCCCGGTCGAATTCCGCGACGAGCCGGCATTCGTCATCCGCGCCGCGCGCATCGCCTTCCGCAGCGGTGATTCCGAACGGGCCGAGAAACTGCTCGTCTCGATCGATCGCGCCGACACGCGCATTCCGCTGGAAGACCGGGCGCAGGCCGCGGTGGGCCTCGGCGTCGCGGCGATCTATCGTCAGGACTTCACCGCGGCCGAGAACTTCTACAGCGAAGCCATCGCCCTGCTCGAGACGCACGGCACACCGGCCTTGCTCGGCAAGGCCTACGTGGAGCGCGGCGTGGCGCGTGGCGTCTTTCGTCGCTTCGACGAGGCGATGTCCGACTTCGCGCGCGGCCGCGTGCAGCTGGAACTGGCCGGCGATCGTCTCGGCGGCGCCAGCCTCGACACCAACCTCGGCCTGCTGGAAGTCCTGCGCAACCGGTATCCGGAGGCCTTGGCCGCCTATCAGCGCGCGGTGGCCACCTATGGCCGTTTCGGCGTCAACGACAACCTCGTCATCGCCTTGCAGGGGCTGGCCTACGTCCAGCGCATGCTGCTGGACCTGGACGGCGCCCAGGCCAGCAGCGAGCGGATCGCGCAACTCGCCGAGCACCTGCGCAACCCGACCCAATCGCGGCGCGCGGCCTTGACCCGCGCCAAGGTCATGCTGGATCGCGGCCGCTTGCGCGAAGCTGCCGAGCTGATCCAGCGCAATCTGCTGGAGGCCGACGGCAAGAGCCGCAGCCCCGTGTTCGCCGTGCTGCAGGCGCAGCAGCTCATCGCCCAGGGGCATCCGGCGCAGGCGCTGGCGGACGCCGATCCCATCATCGGAGAGATCGAGCGCCAGGGTGACGGCGCCACCGAAATGTACCTGTCGGAGGCGATCGGCACCTACATCGACGCCGCACTGAGCGACCGGCAACCGGCCGTCGCCGCCCATCTGCTGCAGCGCCTGCGCGCCGCACCCCAGGCCCCGCAGGATGACGGACGCCCCTTCGTCGAGGCATTGGCACAGGCGCGCATCGCCGCGGCGAATGAAAGCGGCGATGCGCTGGCCCGGTTCGCCGAAGCAATGACACTGGCCGACAACCGGTCGCCCTCCGATGTGGTCGCCGCCGCCTGCGCGTTCGCCGATGTCCTGCTGGCGCATGGCGTCTCGCAGGAGGCGCCGGTGGTTCTCGGACGGCTGGTGCCCTACGTGGAGCGCAACTACGACGCCGCCCGCAGCGCGGCACGGCTGTATGCGGCGCTCGGCAACAAGGACCTGGCGCTCGCCGCACAGGGCCATGCGCGGCAGCTCGCCGGCGAACGCCCGTTCGATCCGCCCTGACGCCCGACCGCCCCCACGACAGCCCCGACCCCGCGACGCCCATCCCGGCGCACGCGAAATGCCCGCTCGAACCGCTGCATCCAGTTCACCACTGCTGCCGGGTCCGGCAAAAAACCCGCCGGGTCAGCCATTTGCGAGGCATTTGGAGCCGATGTGGAAGTTGGTTGGAACGATGCGGCGACCTTTGTGGCGCAGCGCGACTGCCAATTACCCGAGCGGGTCACATGATCCGGTGATCACGCCTCGCGTGACTGCCGCGGTGCATCGCGGCACCGATCCGGTTCAGGCATGGGGAGCTACGACGTGAAACGCATCGCGATACCAATCCTTCTTTCGACCGGCCTGCTCGTGGCAGCCGCGCCCCTCATCGGCCGCGTCCACGCGAGCGAGGACGGCCCCGCGCGGCAGGGGCGTCCCGGCGACGGCACGGTCGACCGCCGCGGGCCGACACCGAATCCCGCCGCTCCCGCTGCGACCGGCAACCCGGTGGCCGTCAACGAGGGTTTCGAGCAGGTCAACGTCTTCGGCGGCGGCATCTTCGCCAACGGCTGGATCCGCCAGAACAGCAGCGACAGGCCCGACTCGTACTGGTGGCCCTGCGTGCCGGTGCGCGAGTTCGGCGCATGGGACGCCGCCGACGGTCCGGACGGCTCCTGCGTGCTGTCCACCTACGCCACGACCCAGACCAACGGCGGCACGATCAGCAACTGGATCGTGACCCCGCGGGTCGAGTTCGGACCCGGCTCCACGCTGTCGTTCTTCGCACGCACCAAGCCCGACAGCAGCTATCCGGACCGCCTGCAGGTCCGCGCCTGCAACAGCGGCCCCTGCTCGAACGTCGGCACCGGACCGGAGGACGTGGGCGACTTCACCCTCCTGCTGCTCGACATCAACCCGGCGGAAGCGGCCGGCGTGTTTCCCGAGGAGTGGACCCGCTACACGCTCGGCTTCGCCGAAGGCGTGCCGACCGGCGGCAACGGCCGGATCGCGTTCCGCCACTATGTGCACGATGCCGGAGACGGCGGAACACGCGGCAACCTCGTCGGGCTCGACCGCGTCGCGGTCACCGCCGCCGACGGCGCGAACGACGCGCTCGATCTCACCTATACGGTGGCTGCCGCCAATCCCGACGATCCGCAGGCCTGCGGCACCGAGACCACGATCAACGTCACGGTCGGCGACCAGGTCAACTATTGCTACCGCGTCACCAATCACGGCAGCGACACCCTGAGCTACCACTCCCTGCGCGATGACCTCACCGGCCCCCTGCTGACCGAGAAACCGGTGACGCTGGCGCCGGGCCAGACCCACCAGTACAACCGCATCGTGACGATCGGCGAGTCGCAGGCGCCGTCGGCGACCTGGACCGCGCAGGCCGATCCGAAAGGCTACACCTACGTCGCCACGCCCACCCCGGCCGAATTCATCGACATCAGCGACGGCACGCCGATTCCGAACAACGGGGCGGGCTCTTCGCCGATCCAGGCGTTTCCGCCGGACTTCGACTTTCTTCTCAACAATCAGCGGATCCGCCAGTACTGCCTGCTGACGCAGGGGTTGTTCGTGTCCGTCACCACGTTCTGCGGCAGCAATTTCATCTTTGGACGATTGCCCTCACCCAATCTGATCGCCGGGCCGGCGCTGGCACCGCTGTGGCTGAACCCAGCCTCCATCGTCACCGGCCGCTTCTATCAGAAGACGATCGGCACGGCACCCAACCGGCGCTTCATCGTGCAGTGGAGCGACGTGCAGACGTACCACGACGGCCCGGTGACGATGCAGGTCATCCTCAACGAGACCAGCGACACGATCGAGTACCGGTACGCCGGCAACTACGGCGACACCTCGCAAGGCTTCGCGACCGGCGTGCAGGACCAGTTCCTGGCCAACGTATTCCCCGGCAACGGCAATCTCGGCGACACCGGGCAGATCGTCTGGACGCCCGCCAGGCCGATCACGCACACGGCGACGCGACGCGTGAGCGTCAATGCCGCCCAACCGAAGCTGGCGCTCGACACGCAAGAGATCCGAGTCAGCACGCCCTCGCACGGCAGCGGCACGGCAGCGCTGTCGATCCGCAACGACGGTAGCGGGCGACTGGACTGGTCGCTGCGTGCCACCCCGTCGGGCAGCCGTCCCGCGCAGGCCGCGACGGTCGCCCCGCTTGCCGACCCGGCGCTGACCCGCCTGGGCCTTCCGGAGGCCTCGACGACGACGCCCGTGACCGAAGCCGCGATGCCGACGTTAGGCGAGGGTGGCCCTGGCTATGCGGTGTCCCTCTCGCAGGGTCCCTACCTGTGGTCCTTCGACCCGCACAACGTGAACGATTCGGCGCGCATCGTCGGCTACCTGGAAGCCGATTCGTTGCTGGTCGGCGCGACCTTCCTCGACGACGACTTTCGCACGCTCTACGCCTTCGACACGTTCAACAACCAGCTCGTTTCACTCGACCTGACCCAGATGTACGCACGCCCCAGGGTCGTCGGCGTCGCCGACGTCCCCGTCAACGGCATCACCGGACTGAAGCAGGATCCGACCTCGGGCGTGGTCTATCTGTCTTCGGCCGATGGCCAGACCAGCACCTTGTGGACGATCGATCCGGCCACCGCCGTCGCGCGCCGCATCGGCAGCACGATCGATGCGCCCGGCCTCATCGACATCGCCTTCGATGCGCAGGGCAACCTCTACGGCGTGGACATCGCACTGGACGCGCTGGTCGCCATCGACAAGGCCAGCGGCGCGGCTCAGCCGATCGGCTCACTCGGTTTCGATGCGAACTGCGCCGCCGGCCTCGCCTTCGACCATGCCAGCGACACGCTCTACTTCAGCTCGAAGACCAGCTGTGTCCCGGATACCGCGACGCTGTACACGATCGACACCGCTACCGGGCAGGCGCAAAAGGTCAGCCGGATCCTCGGCATCGACGGCTTCGACACGATCTGGGACGCGCTGGCGATCGCGCATCCGGCACGCCATGCCTGCATGGATCCGGCCAACGTGTCGTGGCTGCAGGCCACGCCCGCCAGCGGTTCGCAGCTGGCCGGCACGAACGGCGCCGCGGTCGAGCTGCGCGTCGATGCGTCCGGTCTGGCCGACGGCACCTACACCGCCCATCTGTGCGTCTACAGCAACGATCCGATGCAGCGGCGTCGGAGCCTGCCGGTGACGCTGACCGTAGGCGATGGCGGCGAACGCATCTTCGCCGACGGCTTCGACGGCGGATCCCACTGAATCGCGGCTCCGGCCCTGCGCCGAAGCCTTCGCACGCCCATCGATTGACGGACTGCCACCCGCTTCCTTGCCGAAGCGGGCCGGCAGGCCCCTCGTTCCCATTCCGGGAGGACCTCTTATGACGCTTCCGCATTCACGCGCCCGTGCGCCGTTTCGCCCCCGCCCGCTCGTCGCCGGCCTGGCCCTGGCGCTCGCACTGCCACTGGGCGTGCCGATCATCGGCCACGCAGCGCCACGGCGCGATCTGCCGGTGCGCCTGTCGCCCACGCCGGCCGCCACCGTCGCCGTCACCAGCTGTGCCGACGACGGCTCGCCCGGCACCCTGCGCCACGCCGTCGCCGGCGCGGTCAGCGACGACAGCATCGACCTGACCCAACTGCACTGCAGCACGATCACGCTGACCAACGGCGCGATTCCCATCGTGCAGAGCGATCTCACCCTGACCGGCCCGGGTGCCGCCAATCTCGCGATCAGCGGCGCCGGCAGCTCGGGCGTTCTCGACCATCGCGGCACCGGCACGCTGTCGGTACACGGGCTGGCATTGGTCGACGGCCACACCTCCACACCGGGCGGCTGTGTCTATTCGGCCGGCAAGCTCGACGCGACCGCGATCTCGGTGACCGGCTGCACGACCGCCGGCGAGCCGTACGTAAAGGGCGGCGGCCTCTACGTGAAAGGTGACGTCACGCTGGCCGACTCGATCGTCAGCAACAACTACGGCTATCACGGCGGCGGCATCTGGACGCGCGGCCTGCTCACGCTCCGGTCGACCACCGTGGCGGGCAACAGCGCCTACATGGGTGGCGGCATCTGGACCCACGGCAGCAGCCTGTCGCTGACCGATTCGACCATTTCCGGCAACCAGGCCGGGTTCAACTCGGGTGGCATGCTCGCCTACTCGGAAGCCAACCCGGCCACCGGCACGGCGACCATCGTCAACAGCACGATCTCCGGCAATCAGTCCGCCGACGTCAACGGCGCCGCCTACATCGCCAACATGGCGCTGCGGATGTCCAACAGCACGATCGCCTTCAACAAGACCAACACCGGCTGCGCCGGCCTGCGCTTGGGCGGCCAACGTCTCGCCAGCGCCAGCATGGACAGTTCGCTGCTGGCCGGGAACACCTCGACGGTGAACGGCTCGCCGTGCGATTTCCAGATCCAGCGCGTCGACGTGACCGGAGCGCACAACCTGGTCGTCGCGTCGACCAATCAGTTGCCGCCGGACACGATCCAGCTCGATCCCGGGCTTCTGCCGCTGGCCGACAACGGCGGTCCCACCCGGACGCATGCGCTCGGCGTCGGCAGCCCCGCGATCGACCAGGGGAGCAATCCGCTCGGCCTGGGCTTCGACCAACGCGGCCTGGGATACGCACGCGTCGCCGGCGCTGCCGCCGACATCGGCGCGTTCGAGCAGCAGCAGGCCAACAGCGTGCCCGGCGTCAGCAAGCAGTTCCAACCCAATACGATCCGCACCAACGGCCTCAGCACGCTGACCCTCTCGCTCGTCAATACCGACTCGACCGATGCCACCTTGATCGCGGACCTGACCGACGCCCTGCCGGCGCCGGTGATCCTGGCCAATCCGCCGAACGCCTCCACCACCTGTCCTGACGGCAGCGTGATCGCGAGCGCAGGCTCGGCGAGCCTCGGCCTCGCCAGCGGCGCGCGCATCCCGGCATCGGGCTCCTGCACGGTGACCGCGACGGTGATTGCCCATACCGCCGGCACGTTCACCAACGTCATTCCGGCAGGCGCATTGCAGACCAGCGCCGGCGCCAGTCCGGATGCCGCCACCGCCGTCCTGACCGTCAGCGGCCAGGCGATTGCACCGACGGTGTCCAAAGCGTTCACGCCCATGGCGATCAGCACCGGGCAGAGCGCGCTCCTCACGATCACGCTGGCCAACAGCTATCCGAATGCGGCCACCCTGACGGCGCCACTGACCGACAACCTGCCGACCCGGTTGACGATCGCCGACCCGGCCAACGCGGCGACGACCTGCCCCGGCGGTACGCTGGACGCCGCTCCCGGCGGCGGCGCGGTCACGCTGCACGCCGGCGCGCAGATTCCAGGCGGGACCTGCACGATTTCGGTGCGGGTGACCTCGAAGGAGGCCGGCAGCTACTTGAATCGCATCCCGGCCGGCGCCCTCGTGACCGACTTCGGCAGCAATACCGATGCCGCTCAGGCGGGCCTGGTCGTGACACCCGCGACGACCGACCGGATCTTCTTCGATGGCTTCGACGCATAGACAGGGGCGGCCACGCCCGATGACCGTGCTGGCGACCCGATCGGCGTGGCTGCTGCTGGCGGCTTGCCTGCCGGCGGCCGTCTCGGCAACGGGGTTCAACCCCCTGGGCCTGCCGGGCAGCCAGCTGCTGGCCCTCTCGCATGATGGCCGGTCCGGTGCCGGCAGCCTCGTCGGCGCCGAGAGCGGCGGCTTCCGCTGGTCGGAAGAGACCGGCGCCCAACTCCTGCCAAGCGCCATCTCGGTGCGCGCCCTGTCCGCATCGGGCCGTTTCGTGGCGGGGTCTTCACTGGATGCCGGCCAGCGCGAGGTGGCCAGCTACTGGGACGCTTCCGGCCAGCTCGTGCGCCTCGGCGGGTTGCCGGACACGGCCGGGCAGGGCGGGCTGGTCAGCATGGCGCTGGGGATTTCCGACGAGCCGCGCATCGTCGGCACCGCCAACAACCCCGAGCAGCGTTCGCTCGCTTTCGAGTGGACGACCGAACGGGGCATGCGCGCGCTGCCGCTGCCCGCGGGCAGCGCCGCGGCGCGTGCCAGCGGAATCAGCGCGGATGGCCAGCGCATCTACGGCTGGATCCAGTCCGCCGAAGGCATTCGCAACGGCATGCTCTGGCAGCGGGGCTCGGCCACGCCACCGGAGCGGCCGGACGACGGTGCATCGCTCGGCGAGGTGCTCGGCGGCAATCGCGACCTCAGCGTGATGCTGGGCGTGGACGGCGAACGCGACAACGGCATCGGCCGGCCCTACCGCTGGCAGAGCGGAGCGCCCCCCCAACCGCTGGAGCGCGCGACCGACCTGCCGTCGCCGCAGCGCCTCTTCGTCGGCAGCGACGACGGCCGCCTCCTCGCCGGAAGCGCCGGCACCGGAGCGGAACGGCTGGCCATCGTCTGGAGCATCGATTCGGGCTTCCGGCCGCTGCAGGTGTGGCTGGCCGACCAGGGCGTCGCCGTTCCCGCCGGCTGGACGCTGGCCGCCGTGACCGGCGTGAGCGGCGACGGCAGGCGTCTCGGCGGCTGGGGGCAGTATCGGGGACGCTTCGATTCGTTCGTCGTCGACGTGCCGCAGGCACCGGGCGAAGCGGTCCCGCAGCACACGACCTCGGACGCACGGCGAGTCGATTGACGAGACCGAGCGCCCCCTGCTCTCCCTTCCCATCATCAGCAGGCGCCGTGTCCGCTCGCGGGTAGGCGCCCCGGAATCCGGATTCGTCATGCCATCCCGTCTCGCAACCGCAATCGTGCTGGCGCTCGGCGCCGGCCCCTTCGTTACCGCTGTCCGCGCGGCCACCACGGCTGACGACGAAGCGTCCATTCTCCAGTTCACCGCGCATCCGATCGACACGCGCGTCGGCGTCACGCAGGTTCCCGCCGGCTTCCTGTCCTCACCCAGCGCGGGCCCCGGCCTGCAGCTCGTGCAGTTCGCAGGACCCGTACGGCAGGCCTGGCTCGACGAACTGAAGGCGCAGGGCGTCACACCGTTGCAGTACGTGCCGAGCAACGGCTACCTGGTCTGGGCCGACGAAACCGCACAGGCCCGTCTGGCCGGCCTTCGCGGCTCGACGTCCTGGCTGCGCTACGCGGCACCGTTCCTCGGCTTCCAGAAGCTCGCCCCGGAGCTGGCTGCGCGGCTCTCCGGCGTCGCTGCCGGAATGGACGAGGTCGACATCACCGTGCAGATCCACACCCATCCGGGTGCCGCCGCCACCCGGCAGTTCATCGCTGCGGCGGCGTTGCTGTCACCCTTGCAGCAGGGGCCGCTCGGCGGCGGCGCCGATCTGCAGTGGGCACCGGTCCTGAGATTCGAAAACCTCGACCTGCGCGTGCGCTTGTCCGACATCGCCGCGATCGCCGAACGAACGGACGTCACCTTCGTCGGACTGCGTGCCCCGCGCGTGCTGATGGACGAGAAGCAAGGCCTTCTGCTCGCGGGCGACCCGCAGCCGGGGCCGGCCTCCCCCAGCTACCTGCAATTCCTGCTCGACCGCGGCTTTTCGCGCGATCCGGCCGCCTACCCGATCGTCGACGTCACCGACTCCACGATCGACGAAGGCGGCACCGGTGTGACGGTACTGAACACCGTCGACCGCTTCCTGCGCGTGGACGGCGACCCGACCCGACCCGCACGGGTGAACCATTTCACCAACTGCTCGTCGAGACCGGATGCGACCGTGGGCGCCTACGACGGCCACGGTTCGCTCAACGCCGGCATCGTCGCCGGTTACGACCAGAGCACGGGCTATCCCTACCAGGATGCCGACGGGCAGCGGCTGGGCCTGGGCATCAATCCGTTCGCACGCGTCGGCTCGACCACCATCTTCTCCGGCAACCCGCAGACCTACGACGTCAGCCGCTGCGGCGGCAGCGACCAGGGCGTGATCCTGCGCAACTGGCGCTCCGGTGCACGCATCAGCTCCAACTCCTGGGGCGCCAATCCGGTACCGACGGTCTACGACGCCTCCGATCAGGCGTACGACGCCGGCGTGCGCGACGCCGATCCCGGCACCCCGGGCAATCAGGAAATGATCTACGTGTTCGCCGCGTCCAATGCCGGTCCGGGCGCAGCCACCGTCAGCTCGCCAGGTGCCGGCAAGAATGTCATCACGGTCGGCGCGTCGGAGAACCTGCGTCCGTTCGCGACGCCGCCGGGCAACATCTGCAGCAACGATCCGGCCAACAACCCGCAGAACATCGCTCCGTTCTCGGGCCGCGGCCCAGCTCCCGGACAACGCGCAAAACCGGAACTGGTCGCGCCCGGCACTCACGTCCAGGCCGCGGCCCCGGTCTTCGCCGGCTACACCGGCGGTGGCGTCTGCGTGCAGTACTACCCGCAGAACCCGTTGCAGACGCTCTTCACCTATTCCAGCGGCACCAGCCATTCGACACCCGCCGTTTCCGGCGTCGCTTCGCTCGCCTACTGGTGGATCGAGCACGGTGGTGCCGGCGCGGCCGCAGGATCGATCGATCAGATCGGTGGCGCACGCGCGCCGAGTCCGGCCTTGATGAAGGCATGGCTGATGGCTCACCCGACCTACCTGACCGGCGTGAGCGCGAACGACACCCTGCCCGGGCGCGGCCAGGGATACGGCATGCCGGACATGTCGGCGATGTTCGATGCGACGCCCAAGTTCATCGTCGACCAGAGCGAGGTGTTCGACGAGAGCGGGGCGTCGCGGGAGTATCGCCTGCGCGTCGCCGATCCGAGCCGGCCGGTGAGGATCACCCTCGCCTACACCGACGCGCCCGGCATGCTCGGCGCGAGCCCGCAGGTCAACGACCTGAACCTGGTCGTCGAGGCCGCCGGCCAGACCTGGCTCGGCAACCGGTTCGATGGGCAGTGGAGCGCGCCGGGTGGCAACCCGGACAGCCGAAGCAACTACGAGGCGGTGTTCCTGCCGGCGGGGCCGCAGGGCGAGTTCTCGGTCAGCGTCGTCGCAGCCAACATCGCCGGCGACGGGGTGCCCCACCATGGCGATGAGACCGATCAGGATTTCGCACTGGTCTGCTCGAACTGCGAACGCGTTCCGACCTTCACACTCGAGTCCCCGCCGGACGCGCCGCTGCTGTGCGCCGGCAGCACCGTGCCGATCGCATTCACGGTGGGCCAGGTCAACGGCTACGCCGAACCGGTGACACTGCGCGCATCCGGACAGCCGGCCGGAATCGTCACCACGTTCAGCCCGAATCCGGCGATGCCACCGGCAACGGCGATCCTGAGCCTGCAGGCCGGCACCGCGGCCGCGGCGGGCCGCTACCCGCTCTGGATCGAAGCGGTCTCCGGCACCACCACGCGGACGCTCGACCTGGATCTGTCCGTGTTCGACCGGGCGCCGACGGCGACGACGACGACCTCGCCCGCCGATGGCGCCAGCGAGCTGACGACGACACCGACGCTCTCCTGGACGGCGGTCGCGGCGGCACACCACTACCGGGTGGAGATCGCGACGGACATCGCGTTCACGCAGGTCGTGGGTTCTCACGAAACCCGCCTCACGCAGTGGACGCTGGAGGCGACCGAGGCGCTCGACCCGGGCTCGCGCTACTTCTGGCGGGTGATCGCGGTCAATCCTTGCGGCAGCGCGCCCGCCGTTCCGTCCGACGATACGGTCTTCGTCGATGGATTCGAAGTTTCAGCGTCCACCGTGAAGTCGTTCTCGACCCGGGCGGCACCCGGCGAATGCGCCTGGAACGAAACGCCGGCGATCGTGTTCGAGGACACGCTGGAAAGCGGTGCGCCGGGCTGGACGCACGGCGCGGCGGCCGGCAGCACAGACCTCTGGACGCTGGGCGGGGCGGCGCACACGGGCACGCGCGCGTGGCAGGCGTCGCCACCCGCCATCGGTACGGCGAACGACACCTGGCTCGCCACACCGGCGATCACCCTGCCGTCCGGCTTCGATCGGTTGAGCCTCTCGTTCTGGAACCGTCAGCAACTCAAGACCGTCACTTCCGGCGGCTGCTACGACGGCGGCCTGCTCGAACTGTCCACCAATGGCGGCAGCACGTGGACCGCCGTCGCCGACCGTTTCCTCTCGAACCCGTACGACGGCGCGCTGACGTCGAGTTTCGGCAATCCGCTCGGCGGCAGGGATGCCTGGTGCGGCGACCCGCGGCCGTACACCAAGACGGTGATCGACCTGGGCGACCATGCGGGACAGACCGTAAGGGTCCGCTTCCGCCTCGGGCAGGACCGGCTGCAGCACCGCGCCGATCCGAACTGGGCGATCGACGACGTGCGCGTGACGGGATGCATCGCGAACCCGCCGTGAGCGGGCGCGGCACGATCGTTTCGTCGAACAGCCGGCGCGCGCCCGCCGGTGCGTGGTCGGTGCTGGCATAGCAGACCGAGGTCGATCCCCTCGTCGCACAGAGCCATGACGCCTCATGTGCCGCGACGCGCACGTCGACGCCGGGCTGCACCGCCTGGAACCCGCATCTGCGGCGAGCTCCCCGCTGCCGGTCCTGCGCCGGCCCCGGCGTCCAGGCCCGATCCGGACAAAAAAAGCCGCCGGATCGCTCCGGCGGCGGAGGTGGATTCATGCGGCGCCCGGACCTGCGGGCGCCGTCGCGGAGTGCGTCAGCGGCGCTGCTCCCACAGCGCGCCGGCCATCAGCAGCAAGCCCAGCACCAGCAGCATCCAGCGGCTGTCCACCGGTACCGGCGTCGGTTCGCGCGGCGGCGCCACCGTGATCGGCACATCGGCCCGGCACGGCGGCGGCGTGTTCCCCGGCGCGCACACCGCATCGCCCGGCGGCGTCAGCGTCACCACGTTCACGATCGACCCCGGCGGATTGCCGCCGATCGTCGCGTGGATCGTGTAGACCACGGTACTGCCGGCCGGCAGGGTCGCGATCGTCTCGGCCAGCGCGCCGCTGCCGCTGGCGTTCGGGCAAACCGCACCGCCGGCGGCCGCGCAGGTCCAGACGTAGCTGCTGATGCCCGCCGGCAGCGGATCGCTGACCGTCACGTTGGCCGCATCGACGCTGCCCACGTTGGCCACCGTCACCGTGTACACCACCGAGCCGGTCGGGCTCACGCTCGAGGCGCTCGCCGTCTTGGTCACCTGCACCTGCGGCCGTGTCGGCGTCGGGATCGTTGCGCAATTGGCCGGTGCCGGCACGGCCGTGCAGACCGGCGGGGGCGTGCCGGCCTCGTGGGCTACGTTGGCGATCTGCCCGACACCGGCCGGCAGCGGGTCGTTGACCGTCACCACCACCGTCACGCTCAGCGTGCCGCTGGCCGGGATCGTCAGATTGGCCCAGGTGACCACACCGCCGGCATGCACGCCGCCGTTGTCGGCACTGATGAAACCCGTGTTCGGGTCGAGCGCGTCGGTCAGCCCGTAGCCGGTCACCGCACTGCCGCCGGTGTTGGTCAGCACGATCGCATAGGTCAGCGTTTCGCCCGGTTCGGCCAGCCCGTTGCCGCCGGCGTCGGTGACCGACTTGGCGACCAGCACCGCACCTTCGGTCGGGATCACCACGCACTGCGGCCCGCCCGGCGGGCACGGCGGCGGCGTGGTGCCGGCCTGGTAGGCGACGTTGGCCACCTGGGTCACACCCGCCGGCAGCGGGTCGTTGACCGCCACCACGACGGTCAGCGTCACGCTACCGTTGGCCGGCACCGTCGCCGTCCAGGTCACCACGCCGGCGTTGTGCACGCCGCCATTCGTCGCGCTGACGAAGCTGGTGTTCGGGTCCAGGCGATCGCTGACCGCGTAACCCGCGACGGCACTGCCGCCGGTGTTGGTCAGCGTGATCGTGTAGGTCAGCTGCTCGCCCGGCTCGGCCACACCCGGCGCACTGCCCGATTCGCCGGCCAGCGCCTTGGCGATCACCACGGCGCCCTCGGTCGGGATCACCACGCACTGCCCACCCGCAGGCGGACACGGCGGCGGGGTGGTGCCGGTCTGGTAGGCGACGTTGGCCACCTGGGTCACGCCGGCCGGCAGCGGGTCGTTGACCGCGACCACGACGGTCAGCGTGATGCTGCCGCTGGCCGGCACGGTCACCGTCCAGGTGACGACCCCGGCGGCATGCACGCCACCGTTGTCGGCGCTGACGAAGGCCGTGTTCGGGTCCAGGCGGTCGCTGACCGCGTAGCCGACGGCATCCGAGCCGCCGCTGTTGGTCAGCGTGATCGTGTAGGTCAGCTGCTCGCCGGCCTCGGCCACGCCGGCCAGGCTGCCCGATTCGCCGGCCAGCGCCTTGGCGATCGCCACCACCGCCGGAGTCGGCGTGATCGTGCAGTTGGGCGGCAGCGGCGTCGCCGTGCAGTCCGGCGGCGGTGTACCGGTCTGGTGCGCCGCGTTGGCGACCTCGGTCACGCCGGCCGGTAGCGGGTCATTCACCGTCACCACCACCGTCAGCGCCAGCGTTCCGTTGGCGGGCACCGTCAGGTTGGTCCAGGTGACCACGCCGCCGGCGTGCGTGCCGCCGTTGTCGGCACTGACGAAGCTCACGTTCGCATCGAGCGGGTCGGTCACGCCGTAGCCGACCGCATCGGCACCGCCGGCGTTGGTCAGCGTGATCGTGTAGGTCAGCTGCTCGCCCGGTTCGGCGATCCCCGCCTGGCTGCCCGACTCGGCGGTCAGGGCCTTGGCCAGCGTCACGTCCGGCGCGCCGGTGCAGGTCGCCGCCTCGCCGGTGGCGCTGCCGCCGAGCGTGGCCCGGTTGCGCAGGCCGCCGGCCGGATCGGCGCAGTCGCTGGCGGCCGCCGGGTCGGTCAGCGTGAACGTCACCGTGTAGGTGTAGCTCTCGCCGCCACCGGCCGCGATCGTCTCGCCGGTCACGATCGTCCCGCCGGCTGCCGTCAACGTGCCCAGCGTCGTCGCCAGCGGGTCCAGGCCCGCATGCACCACCGCGCTGACGGCGTCGACCGTCGCCCCGGCGTACGCGAACGCGTCGGCCAGGTCGTAGGTCCCGGCTGCCTCGCCGGCGTTGATCACGTCGACCGTGTAGGTGATCTCATACTGGCCGCTCACGCCGGTCGGCACCGGACCGGTCGCGGTCTTGCTGACCGCGAGGTCCGGCACGTTCGTGCAGGTCTCGACCTGCCCGGCCGCGCTGCCGCCGAGGGCCGCCCGGTTGCGCAGGCCGCCGCTGGCGCTGCACGTGCCGACGCCGGCCACGCTGTCGAGCGTGAAGGTCACCCGGTAGGCATAGGTCTCCTCGCCGCCGGCCGCGATCGTCTCGCCGGTCACGATCGTCCCGCCGGCCACCGTCAGCGTACCCAGCGGCGTGGACAGCGGATCACCGCCACCGTGCGTCACCGCGCTCACCGCGCTGATCGTGGCGCCCGGGAACGTGAACGTGTCGGCCAGATCGTAGACGCCGCCCAGCGTGCCGTTGTTCTGCACGCTGACCAGGTAGTCGATCGCGTACTCGTTGGCGGTGCCGGTCGGCGTCGGGCCGCTGGCGCTCTTGCCGAGCACCACCGCCGCCGCGCCGGTGCAGGTGCTGGACTGGCCGCTGAAGCTGCCGCCCAGGTCCGCCCGGTTGCGCAGGCCGCCCGCCGGATCGGCGCAGTCCTGCGCCGCGCCCGCATCGGTCACCACGTAGGTCGCCGTATACGCCCAGCGCTCCGCGCCGCTGGCGGCGATCGGTTCGTCGGTCACGATCGTGCCGCCCGCCGGTGCGGCGAACGCACCCAGCGTGCCGTCCTGCGGATCGCCGGTCGACGAGGCGAACACCGGCGTGCTGATCGCCGTCACCGTCGCGCCGGCGAACGTCAGCGTATCGCCCAGCGTGTAGAGCCCCGCCAGGCTGCCGGTGTTGCTCACCTCGACCGTGTAGGCCAGCGTGAACTCGTTCGGCGTGCCGGTCGGCACCGGAGCGCCGGCGGTCTTGAGCAGGTTCACGTTCGGCGCGCCGGTACAGGTCGTCGCCGGCGGAGCACCGCTCGCTCCCCCGCCGAGTGCCGCGCGGTTGCGCAGGCCACCGGCCGGATCGGCGCAGTCGGCCGCCGTTACCGGGTCGTCCAGCAGATAGGTCACCGTGTAGGTCCAGGTCTCGCTGCCGAGCGCGCCGAGCGTCTCGCCGGTCACGATCGTGCCGCCGGCCGGCGCGCCGAAGCCGCCGGGGATGCCGTCCTGGATGTCGCCGGTGCTGCTGGCATAGGCCGGCGTCGTCACCGCGGTCACCGTGGCGCCGTTGAAGTCGAACGTATCGGACAGGTCGTACTGGCCGGCACTGCCACCGGCGTTGCCGACGGTGATCGTGTAGGCCAGCGTGAACTGGCCCGGCGTGCCGGTTGCGGTCGGCGTACCGGCCGACTTGGCCACGCTCAGCTGCGGCACCGTCGGGATCACCACGCACTGCCCGCCCGCGGGCGGGCACGGCGGTGGCGTCGTGCCGGTCTCGTAGGCCACGTTGGCGATCCGGCTCACGCCGGCCGGCAGCGGGTCGTTGACGGTCACCACCACGGTCAGCGTCAGGCTGCCACCCGCCGGCACGGTGAGATTGGTCCAGCTCACCACACCGGCCGCATGGCTGCCACCGTTGCTGGCACTGACGAAGCTGGTGTTCGGGTCGAGCGCGTCGGTCACGCCGTAGGCGGTGGCGGCGCTGCCGCCGGCGTTGGCCAGTGTGATCGTGTAGGTCAGCTGCTCGCCCAGCTCGGCCTGGCCGGTCACGCTGCCCGACTCACCGGTCAGCGCCTTGGTGAGGGAAACGGACGGCGCGGTCGGGATCACCACGCACTGCCCACCCGCAGGCGGACACGCCGGCGGCGTCGTGCCGGTCTCGTAGGCCACGTTGGCGATCTGGCTCACGCCGGCCGGCAGCGGGTCGTTGACGGTCACCACCACGGTCAGCGTCAGGCTGCCACCCGCCGGGACGGTGAGGTTGGTCCAGGTCACCACACCGGCCGCATGGCTGCCACCGTTGCTGGCACTGACGAAGCTGGTGTTCGGATCGAGCGCGTCGGTCACGCCGTAGCCGGTGGCGGCGCTGCCGCCGGTATTGGCCAGCGTGATCGTGTAGGTCAGCTGCTCGCCCGGCTCGGCCTGGCCGGCCGCGCTGCCCGATTCACCGGTCAGCGCCTTGGTCAGCGCCACCGACGGGGCCGTCGGCGTCACGACGCGATGATCCTCGACCTCACCATCGGGCGCGACGCCGATCGAACGGCTGTCCTGGGCACCCGGCAAACCGGTGTTGCCGAGCTCGACGGTCGTGACGCGGAAACGGGCATACGTGTTCTGGCCGAAACCGAGCGCCTGGCTCGCGCCGCCCGGCCACGAGCACGTACCGCTGGTGGCCCCCGACGCGAGCGTCACCGTGGCCGCCTCGTCGTCGTCGAAGCTGCCGTTACCGTCGAAATCGATCCAGCAATACAGATGGGTCGCGATCGCGATGTTGGACACCGGAACCGCCAGCGTATGCGGACCGCTGCCGGCCGCCAGCGTGATCGGGCCGGTGAAGGCGTCCTCGTCGTCGATACCGTTGAGGTCGTCGCCGTCGGCGCCGGGGCCGGGAACACCGTCATTCTCGCCGTCACGCGCGGCGCCCAGCATCGGGCCCTGCAGCACATGACCGGCGCCGTCGCTGGCGTTGAGCGTGCCGTAGCTGTCCGGCGCATCGCCGAGCTCGCAGACCTGTCCGATCGCAATGTCGTCGAGCGCGAGGTCGTTTCCGCTGTAGCCGGGTGCGGCCGGCACGCGGTTGACCAGTTCCAGGCGCACGGTCGGCTGGCTGGCGACGAAGGTCAGGCTGTAGTGGTTCCACTGCAGCACGGTCGAGTGGGCGATCGGGCCGGTGTCCAGGCTTTGCAGCACGGCGCCGGTCGCCGGATCGATGATGCGGAACTCGACCTGCGGCAACGTCACGCAGGACGCCGATGCCCCGCGGTTGCAGACATTGGTGATCCACGCCGAGAAGTCGTAGCGCGCACCGGCGACCAGGTTCGTGAAGCTCTGGGCGAAGAAGCGCTCGTCCGGCCCGCCGGCGTTGACCAGCATCAGCCGTCCATCCGGATCGCCGGTATGGTCCGGGCCGGAGAACCACGCGCCGAGACCGTTGATGCCCGGGCTGATCGTGTAGAAGCCGTCGTTGGGCGCGGGGGAGGTCGTATAGGTGTAGGTCGTGCGCCCCAGCGGCAGCGCCGGTCCGGGGCCGGCGCCGGCGCCGAAGGTGTCCTTGTACGGAACCTCGCAGGTGAGCGGCACCGACGTCGCCACGACCACCGGATGATCCTCGACTTCGCCGTCCGGTGCGATGCCCAGCGCCCGTGCGTCGCCACCATTCGGTGCGGCGCCGGCCGGCAACGCCGCCGTCGTGAGGCGCAGTCGCGCATGGGTGGTGAGGCCGTCGGTGAGCGGGGCCAGGCCGGTCCAGGCCAGTGTCGCGCTGGTCGCGCCGTCGGCGACCGCCGTCGACGTGAACTCGCCGGCATCGAAAACGCCGTCGCCGTCGAGGTCGATCCAGGCGTAGAGGGTCGCCGCGCTGCCCGTGGCATTCGTCACGGGGACCTGCAGGGTGATGCTCGTTCCGCCCGGCTGCAGGACGATGGGGCCGCTGAGGGCGTCCTCGTCGTCGATGCCGGTGGCATCGTCGCCATCGGCATTGGCCGAGGGCTGGCCGTCGGCATCGCCGTCGATGCGCGCACCGAGCATCAGCGGCGCGGTGTGCGCGACCGGATCGTAGCCCGGGATGCCGTGTCGCGGGCCGTCGTTGGCCAGCAAGGTGCCGTAGCTGGCCGGCGCGTCGCCCCAGTCCACGGCCAGTGCGGTGACCGGACAGGTGAAGCCGTTGGGCAGGCCGCTGGTCGAAGCCGACCCGGGCGGGAAGATCCCGGGATTCTGCGAATAGCCGGCACCGGTTCCGACCACGTCCGGGAAGGCGACGATGTCCAGGCCGTTGACCGCGGTGTGGCTGCCGGACGCCTGCGCGACGTAGAGGCGGCCGTCGGGGCCGAGTTCGATCGCCTTGAAGCCGTTGGCCGCGCTGTCGAACGTCGCGGTCGCGTCGGCCGGCGTCGACGGGAACGTCGGCGCCGTCATGTCGAACTGGTAGACGCTTTGCACCGTCGCGCCGCCACGCGACGCGTAGAGCACCGCGCTGTTCGGCGAGAATTCCATGCCATAGGCACTCGGCACACCGGTGATGACGCGCTTGTTGCCGATCGTGCCGGTCGTGGTGTCGAAGTCGTAGACGTGGACCGTGCCGGCATTGACGTTGGCCAGCGCCAGGCGCGTGCCGTCGGGGGAGAAATCCATCTCGCCGGAGAACGTGATGGCTGCGCCGCCGGGATCCGGCGACGCGGCGAGCGTGACCCCGGACGCGGTGACCGACCAGACGTACAGCTGCGACCCGCTCTGGGTGCTCGTCACGACCCAGGCATCCTGTCCGTTGGCCTTGGCCACGCCGGACAGCTTCTCGGCGGCGTTGCCCAGGACGATCGGGCTCTCGGCGGGGTTGGCGGACTGCAGCACGACGTTCTTGGTAGCGGTCACGTCGCCGAGGCCGCCGTTGAGCGACATGTCCACGATGCTGTAGCTGATCCGGCCGGTGCCCGTGAACGACTGATTGGCGGCGAACAGGTAGTAGCGGTCGGTGCTGCCCGGCACCGGCACGATCAACGCGGACTGCGTGGAGGACGGATCGCCGAACAGGCCGGTGCCGTTCGGCATCGGGACATCATTGCGGTTCCAAACGGTCAGCCCGTCGGTATAGAACAGGAGATTGCCGGCGTTGTCGGAGGTGGTGGCCACGCCCTCGAGCGTATTGACCGCGGACGGGACGACCACGACCAATCCGCTGCTGAAGTCCAGGCCGGCGAACTGGCCGAACCGCCACTGCGAACTCATGTTGGTATTGGCGCAGATCGGCGCGCCGCCGCTGACGGCGGCATTGGTGATGTTGCAGGTGATCTGTTCGTTGGCAGCCGGCGTCACTTCCCACACGATCTCGGTTCCCGTCGACACCGGCGTCGGCACGAACGGGGTTCCGTTGCGGGTGCATTCGATCGAAGCCTGGTAGGCGTCGAGCGTCGATGCGCTGCCGGAAGCCATCGCATCGACCAGGCGGTAGCCGACACCAGCCGTCGCCGGCATCGCGCCGGTGCTGGCCTGCTGGCCGATCCCGCTGCCGACGGTGATCGCCTCGCGGAAATCGCCGGCGTTGCCGCCGTTGGCGACGCGCACGCGGAACTGGTCCGCGACGTCGACACGGGAATCGACGATCTTGTTCAACGTGATGCTGGTGCCGGTGCCGGTGATCGACCCGGCGCAGCCGGCCGAGCTGGCCGGGTCGCCCGGATCGAACAACTGCGCCGCGGGAATCAGCACGCCAGCGCTCACCGGTGCCGACGCCGGCGTACGCCAGGCCAGCCGTGCGAAATTGATGCCGCCTTGATTGTTCCAGTACATGCGCAGCAACGCGCAGCTGTCGGGCTGGCCGACCGTGAAGTTGCCGAGCGATTCGAAAACAGCCGGGCTAGTGGTCCACGAACCGATCGCGCCCACCGGAATGTCGTAGGAGGCGTTGCGGTAGTTGGTGTTGGTGTAGTCGGTCGAGAGCTGCACCTCGACCTCGTCGTCATGGGCGACGCTGAGGGCCCAGGTGCCTGCGGTCGGGAAGCGGATCAGGGCATAGGTGACGCGCCCTTGGAGCAGCAGGTCGCAGGCCGTGCTGCTCGGATTGTCGACCAGGTTGCAGAGCGTGACGTTGAGTCCGTTGTCGATCGCCGGGCTGCTGCCGGTCCGCGTCGCGTTTGCCGGATCAGCGGACACCGCGCGCAGGTTGTTCACCGCGCCGGCACTGAGATTCAGGTAGTTGTTGGCAGCGGCCGGCAACGGCGGATCGCTCGTTCCGGGGCTTCCCGGGACACTCGCACGTCCCTGGTAGTCCTCCCACACCGTCGTCGCGCCCGCGGGTGCGGCCAGCACGACGAATGCACCGGCGAGAAGGGCCATTGCCGCCGACCGGAGCAGGTTCCCGGCTGCCGCAGGAGGCAGGCGTCGCGGCGCTCCATCGCGGCAAGGACCACGATGAGTGAAGGAAAGTGTGTCGGCGGCGGACGGCCGTTGCGTTTCTTCGCGCAGCAGATCCATAGATTTCCCCTGGTTACCGGCTCACGGTGGTAGTGCTGCGGATCGACGGCGCACGCGCCACCGCGATCCTCCGAGCACCGCTCAGAACGCCCCGGCTGACCGCCGCGGCCGACCTAAGTTGTTGTTCCATTAATGCTAGGAGGGGCCGCCCAAGGCCATCACTAACGTATCCTCACCCCATGCTCACGAAATCTCTCATTCGCGTGAGGCGTTGCACACTTTTCCACTCGGAAAACATTGCGACACATTTGTTTTCAGACGGCGCAGCGCCTTGTGCGCCGATGCCGGCGCTGGCGATGCCCGGCTGGCGCTGGCGTCGAGGCGGTGTGTATAAGAGCGTTCCGTCCGGCGCATGCGCGTCGGCATCGCCCGCCTTCGAACCTCGATGAACGCCGCTACGCCCTCCCGTACGCCGCGACCGTTCCCGTCGCCCTGGCGCATCATCCGGCGCTGGCTGGCGGCCGCACCGATCGACGATCCGGTCGACCGGCGCAATGCACCGATGCTGCAGGTCGTGCTGATCGTCATCGGTTGCGTTCCGCCGCTGATGTGGCTGTACCGGATCGCGATAAGCGCCCTTCCGTGGCGTCCGGACGAGACGGCGAGCCTCGTGATGAGCCTGTCCCTGACCACGATGGCGTGGATCAGCCTGGCGATGATCCGGCACGGCCGGTTCCGCGCAGCCGCGAGGCTGCTGCTCGGCGTGGCCGCGCTGCTGATGGTGCTTTCCTATGCCGCCAGCGGTCTGACCGCCCAGGCCTACGAGCAGCCGATCCAGGTCGTGTGGATCGTCGTCGCCGGCCTCGTGCTGGGACGGCGCGCACTGTGGTGGATGTATGGCTGGCTGATCGTCGCGTTCGCGGTCGGCCTGGCGACGGACATGCGCACCGGCAAGATCGCTGCCGCCTCGGTCGTCGACGAGGTGATCGGCGCGACGATCACGGCCGTGCTGTTCCTGCTGATCTCGATCGTGATCGACCGTGCCGTGGCGGCACTGCGCGAGAGCCTCAACGAAGCGAACCAGCGCGGCAACGAGCTGGCCCGCGTCAACCAGCGCCTCGAAGCGGAAATCACCGAGCATGGGCGCGTGCGCGAGCAGCTGGTCCATGCACAGAAAGTCGAGGCCGTCGGCCGCCTCGCGAGCGGCGTGGCGCACGATTTCAACAACTTGCTCGGATTGATGCTCGGCTACGCGCAACGCGGCCGCAAGAGCCGCGACCCGGATGAACTGCGCCAGGCATTGGACGGCATGGAGTCGGCGGCGCGGCGCGCTGCGGCGATCACCCAGAATCTCCTGAACTTCAGCCGCAACGACGCCACCCGGATCGAGGTCTTCGACGCGGCCCGCGCGATGCGCGACATGGAGCCGATGCTGTTGCAGCTGTTCGACCCGGGCATCCGGATGCACATCGACGTGGTCGGCAGCGACGCGCTCCCGGTGGCGTTCGATCCGGCGCAGTTCGCGCTGGTGGCGCTCAACATCGCCGCCAACGCCAACCAGGCGATGACCGGCGGCGGCCGCTTCGACATCCAGGTCCGTCCGCACGAAGCCGCGGTGGACATCGTGTTCACCGACACCGGCCCGGGCATCGCAGCGGACCTTCGCGAGCGGATCTTCGAGCCGTTCTTCACGACCAAGCCGAACGGCCAGGGCACGGGCCTGGGCCTGGCCGTGGCGGCCAACCTGGTCCGCAACGCCGGCGGCGACATCAGCGCCGAGGACACCGCGGAAGGCGCGCGCTTCCTCGTCCGCCTGCCGCGGGCGACGGCTGCCTGAGCGGCGCCTAGCCCGACGCCGCGCCCACGCGGCCCGAGACCGCGAGCACGTAGCCCTTGCCGCGCACGGCGCGCAGCGGCAGCGCCTGCCGCGAGCCCGCGGCGACCTTCCGCCGCAGGCGATGCACCAGCATCTCCAGCCTGTGCGGATCGAAATCGTAGACGTCGCCGGTCAGGCAGGCGATCAGCTCCTCGCGCTGCACCGGCTGGCCGTCGGCGTTGAACAGCGTGCGCAGGATGCTGCGCTCCGACGCGGTCAGGTCGATGCAGTCGCCGTCCGGCGTCAGCAGGTTCCAGTCGCCGTCGCCGAGCCGCCAGCGCCCGCGCGCCGTGCCGGCCTCGGACGGTTCCAGGCGCCGTGACAGGCTGTGCAGCGTGGCGGTGAGGAGGTCGATGTCCAGCGGCTTGGTCAGATAGGCGTCGGCGCCGTGGCGCAGCCCGCGGACCCGGTCGGGGCTGCCGCCGCGGCCGGTGAGCATGACGATCCCGATCGACGACAGCGAGCGCAGGTAGCGCGCTACCTCGAAGCCGTCCTCGTCCGGCAGGGTGAGATCGAGGACGACGACGTCGAAGCTGCGGTGGAGCAGCGAACGGTACAGCGCGGCCGCGCTGCCGAATGCCGCAACCTCGAATCCCGCCTCGACCAGCGCCGGCGCCAGGATGGCGTCGCGCAGCTCGGCATCGTCCTCCACCAGCGCGATTCGCAACGGAGGCCTGCCGGTCCCGCTCTCACTCACACCTCTAGCCACCGCGCCCCCGTCGTCGTGCCGAACCGATACAGGAACGCCCGGCAGCGTGCTTTGTGGACACTTCCCTTCCCCCTGAGCGGCCTCCGGACGTGTCGGGCCGCTGTTCGATCGAACGCATTGTAGCGATGTGCGACGCGCGAATTCAGAACGGGCGCACGGCGCTGCAACGCCGTCGCCACGCGATCGGCGGCGATCCACCGGTTCGGCCGTCCAGACGGCCCCGCGCGCCGCTACGACGGCGGCAGCGCGGCCATGCCGATGCCGCCCATCGCGTCCGCGGCAGCTTCCGGGGCGGCCGCCTGCCAGCGCATCGGGCGGCTGCCCGCGAGCCGGATCCGGCCTTGCCGCGCCAGCGCTTCCAGGTCGCGCCCGATCGTCTGCGGCGCGACGCCGCTGCCGTCGACGCCCCACAGCCCCGCCCAGGCGTCGCGCCCGGAATGCTTGGCCACGTACAGCGCGATGTCCGCAATGCGCAGCGCCTTCTGCCACTGCTCGCTCGACGCATCCGGAAAGAACGGCAGCGGCGCGAACCCGATCGATACGCTCAACGGCCACGCCTCGTCGCCGGCCAGCCGGACCGGCCGCTGCACGGCGGCGCTGCGGAGCCGTTCGGCGGTCGCGGTGGCCTGCTCGAGCGTCTCGTGCGGGCAGGCGACGACGAATTCCTCCCCGCCCCAGCGCGCCAGGATGTCGCCGCTCCGGCAGGCGGCCTGGAGGCGCGTGGACAGTTCGACCAGCACGCGGTCGCCGGCGGCATGGCCGTAGGTGTCGTTGATCGCCTTGAACCGATCCGCGTCCACCAGGAACAGCACCATGCGCCGGCGGTCGTCGCGCTCGGCGGCGGCCAATCGCCGCGCGGCCTCACGGCGATTGATCAGGCCGGTCAGCGGATCGAGCGTGCTCCAGCGGCGCAGCCGGCGATTGACCCGGCGCTGGTACAGCACGAACGCGGTGCCGACGACGCCGACCAGCCCCAGCAAAGCGACCGCCGCGTTGCGCAGCAGGTCGGCACGCTCGACCCGCAAGGACTGGACCTGGTTCTGGTGCTGCAGCCGCTCGACCTGGCGCACCTGGTCCTGGCTTTCGAGCTGCGCCTGCAGCGCCGCCATGGTGCGCAGGTTGCGGTTGCGCAGCCGCGCCAGCTCCATGTCGTGCTGCCGCTGGGCCAGACCCAGCGCCTGCGCGAGCTCGCCGCGGCTGCGATGCACGTTCACCAGCAGTTTCAGGGCATCGCGCTGCTCGTTGATGAAGTTGCCCTGGTCGGCCAGGCGCAGCGCCGCCGTGGCGGACGCCAGCGCCGCGCCGGTGTCGCCGGCCGTGAGCTGGAGCGCGCCGAGCTTGGCCCAGCTGACCGCTTCGCCCTGGACGTCGCGCAGCTGCTGCTGGGCGAGGACCGATGTTTGAAGCTCGGCCAGCGCGCGGTCGCGCTCGCCCCGCGCCACCAGGACGTCGGTCCGGTTGGTCCGGATGCGGTACAGCAGCTGGTCCAGCCCCGGACCCGGGCGCGTGGCCATCGCCTCGGCGCGATCGAAGGCCCGCATCGCCTCGTCGTGGCGGCCGAGCTGGACCAGGTTCAGCGCGGCGCTGTAGTAGCGCATCGGGTTTTCCGCGCCGAGCATCGGCGCCAGTTCGATCGCCTGGCGGAAGTAGCCTTCGGCCACCTCGTTGTTCTCCAGGTCGGCCGCATGGAGCAGCGCCAGGCTGTCGAGCATCATCAGCTGGGACAGGCCCGGCGCATCGGCCTTGGCCGCGTCCAGTGCGCGTTCGAGCAGGGCGGTGGCGCGCTGCGGCTGGCCGATGGTCTGCAGGATGCCGGCGGCATTCATGCGCGCGCGGGCCTGCTCGCCGGCCGGCAGCGCGTGCAGGTCGAGCAGGGTGAGGACCTTCGTGGCCGCTTGGTCGGCGGCCGCGGGCTCGCCGAGCGTACCCTTGGCCATGCCCAGGCACACCAGGGCGCGCAGCTGCGTTTCGATTCGCACCGGCTGCGCATCGAGAATCCGCTCGGCCGTCGCCGCAGCGCCGAGCGGGTCGGTCTGCTGCGACTGGAAGCACTGGCGCAGCGCGCCGGCGTGGGGATCGGTCGCTTCGTCGTACGGCGTGGTCGCGACGGCCGGGACGGCGATCGCCAGGAGAATCGCCAGCCCCGTGCCGAAACCGCGCCGCACCGGCCCGTGCCGGGCCGGCCGGTCGCTGCTGGCCGGGCCGGACGCCGAAGGCCGCCCACCGGAAGCGCCGCCGCCGGGAACGCGGCCGGTCACGATACGGGCCGTCGCCGCAGCGGACCCGGCACCGGCGTCGAGGCAACCGCGGGACCCGCCGCCGGCCGCGGCATCGTGCCGTGCGGCGATGCCGACGCGTCGTTGCGATGCAGCCTGGCGGAGAACCGCCCGGCGTTCGCGCTCATCCTGAAGTCCATGGCACGCTCACGATTCGAGCTCGACGACCGGCTCGGGGCGCCGGCCGGGTCGAGTCGGCGGATCGTAGCGGACTTGGCCTACGCTCGCGAGCGACGCCGGCCCGGCTTTCAGTCGAAACCGCTGGCGAAGATCGGATCGGCGCCGGTGCCGACGCCGTCCACGGAGCCGGTCAGGTCCCAGACGTAGCGCAGGCTGCCGTGGGCGAAGGGGTAGTCGTCGTCGACGAAGATGTCGAACCGGTTGCCGGCGATCGCCAGCGTCCCGTCGTACGGCAGCCACCCCATCGACGGGATGTAGTTGGCGTCGAGCTCGAAGCTGATGGCCGCCTCCAGCCGGATGTCGGTGACCGCGCCGCCGGCGAAGGTGATCGTGCCGACCGGATTGCTGACCGTCGTGCGATAGCCGGTGCCGAGCACACCGTGCTCGGCGGTGACGTGCGGGGCCAGGTCGAGCGTCACCGCCGTGATGGCGAAGGTCCCGTTGCCGCTGCCGGTAAAGCTGATGGTTCCGACGTTTCCGAATGCCTGTTCGTGCGGGAACACGTCGACGCCCTCGCCGGCGGGCTCGAACACGCTCGGTGCGAACGGATCGGCTTCGGCGCCGATCCGGAAGAAGCCGTCGAGCGCCGGGTCGCCGCCGTAGCCCTTGTCGAGCTGGGCGAACGAGCCGGTGTAGAACTCGTACCAGCGGCTGCTGCCGTCGGCGGTGAACGAGAGCGGATGGTCCGCCGCGATGGCAGGTGCGGCGGCCAGGGCGGCCAGGATGGCGAAGGGCGTGCGAACGATCATGGGGTCGAATCCTCGGAGGGCACGGGCGCTGCCGGCGCGGACCAAAGAGGTCCGTGCCGGCAGCGCGGTCAGAACCGGAACTTGGCGGTCACCGACACCGTCCGGCCGCGGCCGGTGTCCAGGTCGCTGCCGCCGGCCGGCGTGCTGAGGACCGGCGTGTAGGCCTTGTCGCCCAGGTTCGAGACGTTCGCGCGCAGCTCGGTGCCGTTGGTGAAGACGTAGTTGGCGAACAGATCGACCAGGCCGTAGCCCGGTTCCCACGGATCGCCGGCCGGGGCATTGATCTCGCCGATGAAGCTGCGCGAGACCTTGTAGTAGCGCGTGCCGAGCGTGAGCCGGCGCTCGATCAGGCGGGCGCCGATCGTCGCGCTGAGCACGTCGTCGGGCACGTAGCTCTGCGCGCCGAAGCCGTTGACCTGCGAAGGCAGGTCCGAATCGGTGTGGGTGTAGCTGAGGTTCGCGAACACGAAGCCGGCGTCGTAGCCACCCTCCAGCTCGATGCCCTTCACGGTCGAGGTGCCGGGGTTGTTTCCGAAGTACACGCCCTGGCCCATGATCGCGGTGATGTAGTCGTCGACCCGGTTGTGGAAGTAGCCGAGCTTCACGCGCAGGCTGTCGTCGGCGGTGAACGCGGGCCCGCTCGTGAAGTTGGCACCGGCCTCCCAGCCGCGCGAGGTCTCCGGCTTGATGAACGGATTCGGGAAGAACGACTGCGGCGGACCGCCCGACGGCGGATGGCTGCCGCCGGTCATCGTCTCGGAGATCGTCGGCGGCCGGAACGTCTTGCTCCAGCTGACGTAGGGCTGCACCCAGTCGGCGGGGTTGAGGGCCAGCGTCAGCTTCGGATTGAAGCGGCCGTCCGAGCGGTCCACCACGTACGGCCCTTCCGGCATGCCGAGCGGATTGCCGGCCGTCACCGAGCCGCGCCCCTCGACGGTGTAGCGGTCGTAGCGCAGGCCGAGAATCACGTCGGCGATGCCGAACCGCACGCGCGTGTCGGCGAACACGCCGCCGATCGAGCTCTCGCCACTGGGATTGACGCCGCGGTCCGGCACGGCGGCGCTGTTGACGACGTCGACGTCGTCGTGGAAGTACTCGATGCCGTAGTTGATCGCCACGTTGGAGCCCAGGCGCGAGGTGTTGCTGATGTCGAAGCCGGTGCCGACGTCCTCGATCACGCGTCCCAGCGCCGTGCCGCCGGTGGGGATGCCGGGCGCATTGGAATAGGTCATCGTCACGTCGCTGCGATAGGCATTGACGCGCAGGTCGACCAGGTCCGTCCCGGGCGTGTAGGCGTAGTTGGCGGTGTACTGCTTGGAATCGATGTTCTGGTTGTAGGAGTTGGCGAGGAAGTCGTTGTCGTAGTAGATGCCGCCGAGGGTCAGGCGGTGATCGGCACTGGGCCGGTACTCGAACTTGACCAGGCCCGAGAGCAGGTCCTGCTCGGTACCCGGGACTTCCAGGCCGTCGCCGTTGTCGTAGTTGTCCGGCGATCGCTTGCTGACCGCGGCGGCGAGCGAGACCGTGCCGAAGCGCGCCGCGCCGGCGGCGACCGGCGCGAAGCCGGCGCCGTTGTCGCCGTAGTTGAGCGCCATGAAGCCGCCGGCGGTGCGGCCCGGCGACAGGATGTCGTCCGCGCCGAGCGTGCGGAAATTGACGGCGCCGCCGAGCGCGCCGGCGCCGCCGACACCGGAGACCGCGCCGCGGCTGACGTCGATGCCGGCCAGCAGGGCCGGATCGACATAGGTGAAGCCCTGCGCCTCGTGGCCGGTGAAGCGGAAGTTCTGGCGGACGCCGTCGATCATCATGTTGACGCGGCCGGAGCCTTCCAGGCCGCGGATGTTGACCGCCACGCCCGGGTTCTGCGGGTTGTCGCGGGTGAAGGTGCCGGCGGTGGAGCGCAGGACGTCGTCGAGGTTCTGGCCGCCGAACAGGTCGATCGCGTCGGCGCTGATCGCGCTCTCGGCGGCCGGCTCGGCATAGGGATCCTCCTCGTCGGCCTGTGTCACCAGCGGCGAGAGGTAGACCGTTCCCGGTGCCGGCTGCTCGGGCGCCTGGGCATAGGCGCCGGCGGCGGCGAGGATCGAGATCAGGGCCGTGGCCAGCCGCGCGGGTGCACGCGAGGTCAGGGCGGGAACGACCGGGTGCGGCCGATTGGCAACGAAGGGCAGGCTGGTCATATCATGGTCCTGTTACGAGTGCGCATAATAGTGAGAATGGTTCTCATTCTAATTGACAAGCGATCCCCGGGGAAGCGGCAGGCGCCGGCGCCTGCCCGCCCCTCGCCCATCCGTGTCCGGAGCCTCGTCGTGCCCGCCCGATCCGCCTCTCCGCCACCGGCCCCGCCGCGCCATCGAACCGTCCGCGCGCACGGGCCTCGCAAGCGGCTGCCCGCTCGGGGACCCAGGCCATGACCCGCGACGCCGCATCCAGCGCAGCGCCCGGGCCGGCGCTGCCTCACGACCTCTCGGTCTGGGGCATGTTTCTCGCCGCCGACTGGGTCGTGCAGGCGGTGATGCTGGGCCTGGCCGTGGCCTCGGTGCTGACCTGGACGATCCTGGTCGCCAAGGCCTGGGAGCTGCGCGGCAGCGCCCGCCGGCAGCACGAAACCGCACAACGCCTGGCCGCGACCGCATCGCTCGCCGACCTCGCTTCCGGCGCGACACCGCTCGACGCCGTCGCCGCCCGCCTGCTCGCAGCGGCCGAGCAGGAACTGCACCTGTCGCAGGGACTGGCCGACGCCGGCGGCATCAAGGAGCGCATCGCGTCACGGTTCGAGCGCATCGAGGCGGCGCACGCGCGGCAGCTGCGCCGCGGCACCGGGCTGCTGGCGACGATCGGCGCGACGGCACCGTTCGTGGGGTTGTTCGGCACCGTATGGGGCATCATGAACAGCTTCATCGGCATCGCCCATGCGCGCACGACGCAGCTCGCGGTGGTCGCGCCCGGCATCGCCGAGGCCCTGCTCGCCACCGCGCTCGGCCTGGTAGCCGCGATTCCGGCGGTGGTCGTCTACAACCATTTCGCCCGCAGCGCGGCGGCAGCGCGCGCGCGGACGTCGGACCTTTCCGCGGCCGTACAGCAGATCGTCTCGCGCGACCTCGACCGCCGCGCAGCGGCAGGTCCACGCGCCGCGACACCACTCCAGGCCGATCGGCCCGACCGCGGCCCGCTGCAGCCCGCAGCCGCACGCTGAGCGACCCCCGTCCCATGGCTGCCCGCATCCGCCCGCACGACGACGACGATCTCGAGGAATCGCACGAGATCAACGTCACGCCGTTCATCGACGTGATGCTGGTGCTGCTGATCGTCTTCATGATCGCCGCGCCGCTGGCGACGGTGGACACCGCCGTGGACCTGCCCGAATCGAACGCGGCCCCGCAGCCGCGCGAGGATCGGAGCCTGTTCCTGACCCTGCAGCCGGACCGGTCGCTGCAGCTCGACGACCGGCCGGTGGCGCGCGCCGACCTTGCCGCGGCGCTCGATGCCGCCACCGGCGGCGACCACGCGCGGCGGATCTTCCTGCGCGCCGATCGCGAGCTGGCCTATGGCGAAGTGATGGCGGCGATGAACGCACTGCGCGATGCCGGCTACCTGCACATCGCCCTGGTCGGGGCGGAGGCGGCGACCACGCCGTGATGCCTGCGACACCGTCGGCGCGGCGCTGGGGCCTTTCGCTGCTGGCGGTGCTGCTCGCGCATGGCCTGGCGGTCGCCTGGCTGGTCCGGCGGCCGGCGCAGCCACTGGCTTCCATCGGGGCACCGGCGGCGATCCTGATCGACCTGGCGCCGCCCGCTGCGCCAGCGGACTCCGCGCGACCGAGCCCACCGGCCCCGGCGTCCGTGCCTGTCACGCCTGCGCCTGCACCGGCCCCTGCACCGGCCCCGGCGCGGCGAACCACCGATGCGACTCCTTCCCCGCCGAAGCCACCGGAACAGACGCCGGTGGCACCCCGTGCCGATCCGGCCGCGGCGGCGCCTCCCGCATCCACCGCCGCGGCGGAACCCGACGCTGACGCAGCCGCCGCCCCTCCGCCGCCCGCCACCACGGCCGGCTCGGCGGTACCTGCCGGCCACGCCACCGGCGCGCAGCGGGCGGCTGAGGCCAGCTGGCAAAGCCGCCTGCTCGGTCACCTGGAAGGCTTTCGCCGCTACCCGATGCGCGCGCTGCGCCAGCGCCACGAAGGCGTGACCTACCTGCGCTTCAGCGTCGATCGCCGCGGTGCCGTCACGGCGGTCCGGCTCGAGCGCGGCAGCGGGTCGGCAGCGCTCGACGCCGAGGCACTGGAGGTGGTCCGCCGGGCGCAGCCGCTGCCAGCGCCGCCCCGCGAGATCGAAGGCGATCCGGTCGAGGTGGTGGTGCCGGTGGAGTTCCGCCTGCGGCGGCGCTGAGGCGATCGCGGTACGGCGGCCGCGGCGCCGGATCCCGCCCGGGCGCCAGGGGGTGCATCGGGCCGATCCAGGTGCGAAAGTGCACCCCTCCAGTCGCTTCCCCGGGGGAACCATGCACCTGCGTCTGCTGATCGGCGTCTTCGCACTGGCTGCCGCGCTGCCCGCGGCCGGCGCCGCACCGGATCCGGCCGCGGCCGAGGTCCAGCGCCTGCTGCCGCAGATCACCGCCTGGCGACGCGACCTGCACCAGCACCCGGAGCTCAGCAACCGGGAGTTCCGCACCGCCAAGATCGTCGAAGCCGAGCTTCGCCGGCTGGGCTACACGGTGCGTACCGGCGTGGCGCACACCGGCGTGGTCGGCGTCCTCAAGGGCGGGCGCGCCGGGCCGAAGCTGGCGATCCGCGCCGACATGGACGCCCTGCCGGTGACCGAGGAAGTCGACCTGCCGTTCGCCTCGCGCGCACGTGGCGAATACCTGGGCCGCGAGGTCGGCGTCATGCACGCCTGCGGCCACGACACCCATACCGCGATGACGCTCGGCGTCGCCGGCGCCCTGTCGGCGCTGCGCGAGCGGCTCGCCGGCGAGGTCATGGTGATCTTCCAGCCGGCCGAGGAGGGCGCACCGCCGGGCGAGGCCGGAGGCGCGCCGCTGATGGTCGAGGAAGGCCTGTTCGAGCAGTTCCGGCCGGATGCGATCTTCGGCATGCACGTCGTCAGCATCCTGCCGGCCGGAACGGTGGCGCTGCGGGAGGGGCCGATGATGGCCAGCTCCGACACGTTCCGCATCGTCGTGCACGGCCGCCAGAGCCATGGCGCGACGCCCTGGAAGGGCATCGACCCGATCGTCGTCGGTGCGCAGATCGTCAACGCGGCGCAGACGATCGTCAGCCGCCAGCTCGACATCAACCGCGAGCCGGCCGTGGTCACCTTCGGCATCTTCAACGGCGGCCAGCGCTTCAACATCGTGCCCGACAGCGCCGAGCTGCACGGCACGGTCCGCGCGTTCGACGAGGACATGCGCCGGCAGGCGCTGGCCAGCCTCAAGGCCATGGCCGAGCACATCGCCGCCGCCAGCGGCGCGACGATCACGGCCGAGATCCCGGTGGTCCCGGGTAGCAATCCGGTCAACAGCAACGATCCCGCCCTGACGCGGCGGGTACGCGCCAGCCTGGAACGCGCGCTGGGCGCCGCGCAGGTGCAGGAGGCCCAGCGCTGGACCGCCTCGGAGGACTTCCCGCACCTGGCCCTGGCGACCTCGGCGCCCAGCGTCTATTTCAATGTCGGCGTGACGCCGGCGGGACAGGATCCGGCGACCGCACCGGGCAACCACTCGCCACGCTTCTTCGTCGACGAGGCAGCCCTGGAAACCGGTACGCGCGCGATGCTGCAGGCGAGCCTGGACTTCCTCGGCTACGACGCCGAGTAGGGTGTCGAGCAGGACGCGAACGCCTGCGCCGGTCCGCCCGCCCCGCAGGGGCGGGGCGGCGCGACCCCAGATCGTCCCCTCCGCCGCGCGCCACCGGCCGCACCAGCCGCGCGCCGGTGGCGCGGGCCCCGTCCGGCGTGGCTTTTTTTGTCCGTTTTTGCGTCGGTCGCGGCCTATCGCCACGCATGACCGGTACCGACAATGCCGCTCCCACCTTTCTCGGAGCACCGCCATGTCCCCGGTCGATACCGCGCTGATCGTCGTCGACGTGCAGGAATCGTTTCGCCACCGTGCCTATTGGGACGCCGCCGACGTGCCGGCCTTCATCGAGCGCCTGCAGGCCCTGGTGGACGGCGCGCAGCGTGCCGGCCTGCCGATCGCGCAGGTCTTCCATGTCGATCCGGAGGGGCCGTTCGCAGTGGCGTCGGGCCACGTCCGCACGCTCGACGGCCTGTCGCTCCAGGCCGATGCCGTCTTCCACAAGCACCGCCACAGCGCCCTCGTCGACAGCGGCCTCGGCGGCTGGCTGGTCGAGCGGCGCATCGGCCGCCTGCTGGTCGCCGGCATCCGCACCGAGCAATGCTGCGAAACCACCACGCGCCATGCCTCGGACCTCGGCTACGCGGTCGATTTCGTCAGCGAGGCCACCCTGACCTTCGCGATGACCGACGCGCAGGGACGCCGGTGGACGGCCGGCGAGATCAAGGCGCGCACCGAGCTGGTGCTGGCCGGCCGCTTCGCCCGCATTGTCGACGTGCGCCAGGCGCTGGACGGCGCCCTGCCCGCCGCGGCATGAGCACCCAGGCGGTCCCGGTCCTGGTCGTCCTGCCGCCGCGCTGCCTGCTGCTGGACGTCGCCGGCCCGCTGGAGGTGCTGCGCCGCGCGAACATGGAGCAACGCGCGGTGCGCTTCGATGTCCGCTACGTCGCCGCGACCGCGGCGATGACCAGCTCGATCGGTCTGCGCCTGGCCGGTATCGCGCCGCTGCCCCGGCGCGTTCCGGGCGAGGCGATCGTGCTGATCGCCGGCAGCGTCGACCGCGTGGCCTTCGCCGCGGCTGGCGACCGCCACGCCGAGGACGCCGGGGAACAGGCGATCGTGGACTGGCTGCGCGAGCGTGTCGGCCAGCGGCCGACGATCGTGTCGATCTGCTCCGGTGGCCTGCTGGCCGGCCGCGCCGGCCTGCTCGACGGACGGGCCTGCACGACGCACTTCTCCTGCTGCGCCGAGCTGGCAGCCGTCGCCCCGGCCGCCCGCGTGGTCGAGAATCGGCTCTACGTCGAGGACGGCCGCTGCTGGACCAGTGCCGGTGTCACCGCCGGCATCGACCTGATGCTGCACCTGGTCGCACGCCTGGCCGGCGTCGCCTGCGCGGTCGCCGTGGCCCGCCACCTGGTGGTCTACCTGCGCCGCGGCGGCGGCGACCCGCAGCTCTCGCCCTGGCTCGAAGGCCGCAACCACATCCATCCGGCCGTGCATCACGCGCAGGACCTGGTCGCCGCCGACCCGGCCGGCACCTGGTCGCTGGCGGCGCTGGCGGCCCGGGTCGGCGCCAGCCCGCGGCACCTGTCGCGGCTGTTCAACCAGCATGCCGGCATGAGCCTGCCCGAGTACGTCGGCCGCCTGCGCATCTGCCTGGCCCAGGAACTGCTCGGCCAGACCCGGCTGGACATGGAACGCATCGCCGAGCGCTGCGGCTTCGCCTCGGCACGCCAGCTGCGCCGCGCCTGGCACCGGTCGCACGCCACGCCGCCGCGCCGCGCGCGCGAGGCCGATTGAGCGGCGCGCCGCTTATACTCGCGCCATGCGCAGCAAGAACGAGATCGTCGACAACTGGCTTCCTCGCTACACCGGCACGGCGCTGGACGGCTTCGGCGAGCAGATCCTGCTGACCAACTTCGGCCACTACGTCGAGGTCTTCGCGCAATGGCACGGCGTCGAGGTGAACGGCCGCGACCGGCCGATGCCCAATGCCACGGCCGACGGCATCACCCTGATCAACTTCGGCATGGGCAGTCCGAACGCCGCCACGGTGATGGACCTGCTCAGCGCGATCGCGCCCAAGGCCTGCCTGTTCCTCGGCAAGTGCGGCGGGCTCAAGAAGAAGAACCAGCTCGGTGACCTGGTGCTGCCGATCGCGGCGATTCGCGGCGAGGGCACGTCCAACGACTACCTGCTGCCGGAGGTGCCGGCGCTGCCGGCGTTCCAGCTGCAGCGCGCGGTGTCCACGATGATCCGCGACCTCGGCCACGACTACTGGACCGGCACGGTCTACACCACCAACCGCCGGGTCTGGGAGCACGACGAGGACTTCAAATCCTACCTGCGGCGCACGCGCTGCATGGCGATCGACATGGAGACCGCGACGATCTTCGCCGCCGGCTTCGCCAACCACATCCCGACCGGTGCGCTGCTGCTGGTCTCCGACCAGCCGATGATTCCCGAAGGCGTCAAGACCGAACAGAGCGATCGCGGCATCACCGCCCAGTACGTCGACGCGCACATCCGCATCGGCATCGAGGCGCTCAAGCTGGTGCGCCGGCGCGGACGCAGCGTGAAGCACCTGCGTTTCGAGGACGACGAGTAGGCGGAGCCGGCGAGCCGCCGACACCGGCAGCCCCGGAATGCGGCGCCGATCCCCCCCGGATCGCGGCGGCCCCCCTCTCGCGCCGCATCCCGCCCGCTGCCGGGCGCCGGGGATACGGCCTAGAGCGCGAAGAACGCGTGCGCGTTGCGCGTTGTCGCCGCGGCGATCTCCTCGATCGACTCGCCGCGCGCCGTCGCGACGGCGGCGCAGATATGCGCGAGGTACATCGGCTCGTTGCGGCGATGCGAGGGCTTCGGCACCAGGTCGCGCGGCAGGAGATAAGGCGCGTCGGTCTCGATCAGCAGGCGATCGCCCGGTATCAGCGCCGCCAGTTCGCGCAGGTGCAGGCCCCGGCGCTCGTCGCAGATCCAGCCGGTGATGCCGATGTAGCAGTCACGATCGAGGTAGTCGACCAGCTCGGCGCGCTCGCCGGTGAAGCAGTGTACGACCGCGCGGCCGACGCGGTCGCGCACCCGGTCGAAGGCGGCAATAAAGTCTCGGTGCGCATCGCGCTGGTGCAGGAACAGCGGCTTGCCGCAGTCAACCGCGAGCGCCAGCTGGCGCTCGAACGCGTCGATCTGCGCCGCCGCGGGCGAATAGTTGCGGTGGTAGTCCAGGCCGGTCTCGCCGACGGCCTTGACGCGGTCGTCGGCCAGCAGCTCGCGCAGCAGCGTATCGGTCGCGTCGTCGTAGTCGACGGCATGGTGCGGGTGGACACCGGCCGTCGCATACAGGAAGCCCGGATGCTCCTTGGTCAGCGCCCATGCAGCGCGGCTGCCGCCGGCGCTGGCGCCGGTGACGACGATCCGCTCGAGCCCGTGCGCCCGCGCGCGGGTGAGCACCGCGTCGAAGTCGGGGCGAAACGATTCGTGGGTGAGGTTGGCGCCGATGTCGATCAGGGTCATGGCAACGTCAGGGATGGGACGGCGGGTGCACGCGCGACCGGTGGCCAAGCCGGTTTCGCCGGCCGGCCGCGCGGGATCCGCAGGGCGTGCCGGCGCGTGGATCGCCGTGCGATCCGGCGAAGGGCGGCGAGGGGTCGCCGCACCGGCGCGACGAGGTTAGCATCGGTGTCCAGGCGCAGCCAGCGCGACGATGCCACGCCGATCCGCGTCTGATCGGTTCACCACGCATTCACGGCGAACCACTAGCGTGCGCTCACGCCTCTCGTCCCACCCAGGAGATTCCCCATGACCCACCTTTTCCGCACCCTGGCGCTGCTCGCCAGCAGCTTCGCCGCGGCGACCGCCTTCGCCGCCGCCCCACCGATCGACGCCGGCCGCACCGCGCGCGTGGCCGAGGAGCAGGCGGCGCGCGCCGGGCTGCTGCGCCGCCCGGCGGCCGCGGCGCCGGCCTCGACCACCGCCGGCGACGAAAGCGTCGACAGCCAGTACGCCGGCCTGCCGCAGGCCAACGTGCTGCGCACCTACCCGCCGAGCTGCCTGGCCGATCCGCTGCCCGACGAGCCGAGCGGCCTGCTGTTCGAGAAGCAGGTGACGCTGTACCAGATCCGCATGGGCCAGAGCGCGTCGACCGAGAACGTCGTCATCCGCATCTGGCGCGTCGCCTGCAGCAGCGACACGACCTTCAATTCGGCCACCCTGATGCGCATCCAGCGCGCGACGGCCAACGAAGGCCGCCGCGACATGTATCCGCTGTTCCCGGCGATCCGGGTCGCCCAGAACAATTCGGTCAACAACGTCTCGTTCGACAACCCCAAGAGCCTGATCCGCGTCGTGACCGAACCCAACACGGTCATCGCCGACTCGCTGATCGATTCGCCGGTCATCAACAGCACCACCTACGTGCTGGAGAACTACCCGTACACCGGGGCCGGCTATTTCGACTTCAACCTGCCGTTCTCGATCCGCTTCGACAACCTCATCAACAGCGGCGGCATCACGCGCTACTTCACCACCGACGTCAGCCTCTACAACCCGACCCAGCAGCTGTACCCGGACGCGTTCCGCAGCCTGCCGATCACCGGCTACCAGACCGCCGCCTACTTCGATCCGGCGCACGGCGGCGAAGGCATGTACGTCGACATCTTCGAGGTTCCCGCTTCGGGCAGCCAGCCGCGCCGCATGGTGCTGCAGTGGGCCTGGTTCACGTTCGACCACCTCGGCCTGCCGTTCTGGATCAACGGCAACGTCGACTTCCAGCCCGGCGCCCGCAGCGTGACCTCGCCGGCCATCTGGGTCGAAGGTGGCCGCTTCGCCGGCGGCGCAGGGTTCAACGCGCAGTCCAAGCCGTGGGGTTCGGTGACGTTCGAGTTCCCGAGCTGCGGCACCTTCGTCTTCGACTACGCCTCCAACAACAACCTGCCCGAGGGCGTGCCTTCCGGCAGCGGCGAGCGCGAGTGGATCCGCCTGGCCGACGTCAACGGACTGACCTGCGAGTAACCCCCCGGTCCCGCCGGCCGCATCGGCCGGCGGGACCTTCGCGCTGTGCGCCGCAACGGCGCCCGCGCCGCACCCGGCTCGCGCCGCGCACCCGTCGGTCCTTGCCGTTCCCTTTGCTCGCGCAACGCGCCGACGATCGGCCCGCCGGGCCCGTGCGCCTTTGCACGGCGGCCCCGCCGCAGCGAGTACCGTAATCCCTGCCGGCAGGCCCCACCGGTCCGCTGGCGCGATGCAAGGCGCGTGGCGGGATGCTTCACAGGTCCGCATGCCCGCGCAGACGACGCGCACCAGAGCGCGCAGCGTGCGAGCAGGCGCTCACCCCACGGACCTGTCCCAAGCTTGCGCCAATGAGGTGAATTCGCACTAGAATGGTGCTATGTCGCCAAAAAACGCCAGAACGGTGCAGACGGACGCGATCGAGGCCGAAGCGGTACTCGAAGGCTGCGCGACCGGCCTGGCGATCATCGACGACACCCTGCGGATGGACTGGCTCAATCCGGCACTGGCCGAGCGGTTCGGCGCACTGCTGCGCCGGCGCGCCGGCACCGGCCATCTGCTGCTGGACATCGACAACGACAGCTTCACCGAGGCGGCGCAGCGCGCCCGGCTGGAAGGACGCACGGTGCTGCTGCGCCAGGTCCGACTGGGCGACGGCACCGGCGGCGAACTGATCGGCGACGCCGCGTTCACGCCGTTCGGAGACGATCGCCTGCTGCTGGAATGGCACGGCCTGCCGGCGGCATCCGATGCTGCCGCCCCGGCGCTGTCGGCGTCGCTGCGCGGCTTCGCCCACGAGGTCAAGAATCCGCTGGCGGGCCTGCGTGGCGCGGCCCAGCTGCTGCGGCGCCACCTGGACGTCCCGGAGCAGTCGGAGCTGGCCGAGCTGATCATCGACGAGGCCGACCGGCTGGCGGCGCTGGCCGACCGCCTGCTGCGGGCCGGCGGCAAGCCGCGGCTGGCCCGGATCAATCCGCACGAGCTGCTCGAACGCGTCGCTGCCCTGGTCGGCGCCGAAACCGGCGCGCCGCAGATCCGCCGCGACTACGATCCGAGCGTGCCGCCGGTGCAGGGCGACCGCGACCGCCTGCACCAGCTGCTGCTGAACCTCGCCCGCAATGCGGTCGAGGCCGGCGCGACCCAGCTCACGCTGCGCTCGCGCGTCGAGCACGGCGTGCGGCTGGCCGAGCAACGCCGTCCGCTCGCGCTGCGGATCGACCTGACCGATGACGGCCGCGGCGTTCCCCGGAGCTGGCCGACACCCTGTTCCAGCCGCTGGTGTCGGGACGGCCCGACGGCACCGGCCTGGGCCTGGCGCTGGCGCAGGAGATCGCGCGCGAGCACGGCGGCGACCTGCGCCATGTCGGCCGCCCGGGCGCGACCACCTTCACCCTCCTGCTGCCGGTGAACGACGATGACTGAGCGTGCAACGATCTGGATCGTCGACGACGACCGCGGCGTGCGCCGCGTCCTCGGCGCGGCGCTGCGCGAGGCCGGCTTCGAGCTGCGCGAGTTCATCGACGCGCAAAGCGTGATCGAGGCGCTGACGGACCAGCGCCCGGCCGTCCTGTTCACCGACGTGCGCATGCCCGGCGCCAGCGGGCTGTCGCTGCTGGAACGGCTGCAGCCGCTGCAGCCGGCCTTTCCGGTGATCGTCATGAGCGCCTTCACCGACGTGGCGTCCACCGCCGCCGCCTACCGGCACGGCGCCTTCGACTACCTGGCCAAGCCCTTCGACCTGGACGAGGCCGTCGCCGTGGCGCGGCGCGCGCTGGCGCAGACGACGGTCACCGAGCCGGCGCCCGCGGCGACGCCGGCGCCGGAGGCCGAGCTGATCGGGCGCGGACCGGCGATGCGCGAACTGTTCCGCTCGATCGGGCGCGCCGCGGCGAGCGGCCTGACCGTGCTGATCGCCGGCGAGACCGGCACCGGCAAGGAACTGGTCGCACGCGCCCTGCATCGCGAGAGCGCCCGCGCGCGGCAGCCGTTCGTCGCGCTCAACACCGCCGCGATCCCGGCCGAGCTGCTCGAGTCGGAACTGTTCGGCCACGAGGCCGGCGCCTTTACCGGTGCGCTGCGCCGTCACGCCGGCCGCTTCGAGCAGGCCGCGGGCGGCACCTTGTTCCTGGACGAGATCGGCGACATGCCGCCGGCGCTGCAGACGCGGCTGCTGCGCGTGCTGGCCGGCGGTGAGTTCTACCGCGTGGGCGGCCGCGAGCTGCTGCATGCCGACGTACGGGTCGTCGCCGCCACCCACCAGGACCTGGACGCCAAGGTGCTGCGCGGCGAGTTCCGTGCCGACCTGCTGCACCGGCTGGACGTGGTGCGCATCAGCCTGCCCGCGCTGCGCGAACGGCGCGAGGACGTCGCCGCGCTGGCCGAGCACTTCATCGCCGCGGTCGCTGCCGAGGCGGGGACCGAGCGCAAGCACTTCACGCCGGCCGCATTGGCGATGCTGGCCGAACACGATTGGCCCGGCAACGTGCGCCAGCTCGAGAACCTGTGCCGGCGGCTGGGCATCCTCGCCAGCGGTCGCGAGATCGACGTCGGCGACCTGCCGGCCGACTGGCGCCGCGGGACCGGCATCGACGGCGCCGGCTGGAGCGAGCCGCTGCGCGACTGGGCGCGGCGCATGCTCGAAGCCGGCGCCGAGGACCTGCACGCCCACGCCCGCGCGGAACTCGACCGCGTCCTGCTGGAGGTCGCGCTGGCCGCTCATGGCGGCCATCGCAGCCAGGCCGCCGAAGCGCTCGGCATCGGGCGCAACACCGTCACGCGCAAGCTCGGCAGCTCGCGGCGCCGCAGCCGCTCCGGCTGACCCGGCCGCTCCGGGCATGGGGTGGAGATCGGGTGACCGGATGCGCGCCCGGCCAGCCAGCCGGACGGGCACGCCCTGCGCCGGCTCGGCAGCCATCGGACAGGTCGCCCGGGCAGCACCTGACCGGTGCCGGCCGGTCAGGCGTCGCGCAAGGTCAGCCCGTGGGCGCCCAGGATCGCGGCGCACTGCATGAACCGGCGGCGGTCGTCGACCGCCTCGGCTTCCACGCCGTCTCCGCCGCGCCAGCGCAGGCGCATGCCGTCGGGCAGGGTGGTGACCTGCTCGCGCTCAGGCGCGAGCAGGGCGGTTTCGATGATCTGCCAGAGCGCGCCGAGGCCGGCATGCTCGTACTGGGCGCAGGCCAACGCGCACAGGTCGAACACCGTCAGGTGCCGGACGTGGCGGATCGGCATGCCGAGCAGTTCGCGCAAGGTCAGTGCGAAATCGGCGCCGGCCATGCCGCGATCGAGCAGTTCGCGCTCCAGGCGCGCGCCGGTCGCCGCGATGCGCGACGGCTCCCCGCGCAACAGCCACGGCATCACCAGCATCGCGCTGCCGTGCAGGCGCGTGTCCGGGTCGAGCGCGGCGTCCGGGAAGTGTCCCGCGTGGGCACCGACCGCGAGCACGCGCGCCGGCCGCTCGGCCGATCCGAAGCGGGCGTCCAGCCCGGCCAGCGCCGCGTGCAGCGGCCATCCCGGGCGCAGCAGCTGGGCCTGGTCGTACAGGGCGCCGACGCAGACCAGATCCAGATCCGCCACGTCGGGAAACAGGCGCAGCAGATCGCCGGCGAGGGCGTCGCCGTAGCGTTCGGCGTGCTGCCGGTCGAGCGTCGCGGCGACCGGCGGACCGGCCTGCTCGCATTCGATCGCCAACGCGGCGGCGCAGTGCAGGAGAGAGGTATCGGGCATCGGGGCGCAACTTCGATCCGCCGGGGAGCGCGCGTGCCGCCGGAACGGGGCGCGGAGTGTACCATCGGCGGTTTGGACCGCTGCCACTCGCGTGAAGCCGTCAGACCGCATCCGGCGCGCCGGCGCCGATCTCCTGTTCCTGTTCGTGCTGCCGGGCCTGATCGCGTTGTTGCCGTGGCCGGTCGGTTTCGCGCTGCTCAAGCGTTGCGCGCGCATCGATCTTCTCTACCGCAGCAGCGTCGCGCCGGCCTGGGCGGGCGCGCGGCGCTACCTGCCGCAGGCCGACGAGCAGGCCTGGAAACGGCGGCATCGCTTGCTGCGCCTGGTCGAGCAGGTCGATTCCTACCTGACCCTGCTGCGCAGCGGGCGCTGGTGGCGCGCGCGCATCGTCAGCGAAGGCCAATGGCCGCCGCCGGATGCACCGGCGCTGCTGCTGACCTTCCACTGGGGCGCCGGCCACTGGGTCTGGAGCCAGTTGCGCGCGCACGGCATCGACGCGCATTTCCTGGCGCGGCGGGCGGCGCCAGGCGACCTGGGCGTGGGGCGCTTTTCCGTCCTCTACGGGCGATTCCGCGCCTGGGCCTTGCGCCGCATCGGCTCGGCCGGCCCGCTGTTCCTCGGCGGCAGCGCCGCGCGCATCGAGGCGGCGTTCGCACAAGGGCGCAGCGTCGTCGGCATGCTCGATCTGCCGCCCCGCAATACCCGCTCCTCGTCCTGCCAGCAGGTGCTGGGACGCGAGCTGCGGCTTCCGAGCGGCCTGGCCGAACTGGCGGGCCGGGCCGGCGTACCGGTCGCGATCTTCAGCTGCGGCCTGGACCCGGATACCGGCGGACGCACGCTGCGCATCGAGACGCTGCCCTCCGGCACGAGCACCGGGGAGATCATGGCGCGCTACGCCGCGCACCTGGACCGGCGCCTGCGCGAGCAGCCGGCCTATTGGCACCTCTGGAGCGCCGCTGCCGAGATGTTCGTCGACAGCGCTGCGCGACCGGCGCCGGGCAGCGGCGACCCTCAGTCGATGTGATAGCCCTTGTAGATGGTGCTGTGCGGCGCGCGCAATTCTTCCTCGGGCCGCGCGCTGGTGTAGTAGTAGAGCGCGATCGACTGCCGCTCGATCCCCTCCGGCGCGGACCAGGGCGCCGGATGGCCGTGGAAGCTGTCCGACCGGGTCGTGAACAGCACCGCACGGTTGAACAGGGGTTCGATCGTCCGCACCCGCCCCTTCGCCGCGGTGTCCCACAACTCCAGCTCGCCACCAAAACCCGGACGCCAGCCGCGACCGAGGTAGATCAGCAGGTTCAGCCGCCGATGCGCCTGCAGGCGCTCGTGCCAGTTGAAATCGGCGTGGACCCCGAGGAGGCCGCCGGCGCGTGTCAGGTGCAGCCCGCCGCCGGCCAGGTGGGGATCGGGCAGCAGGTGGTCGATACCGCTCAAGCGCTCGACGAAGCGGACGAACGGCCCGGCATTCATCTCGTGGATGGCGCGGCGCAGCGGTTCGGGGAACCGTTCCTCGCGGGAGGTGCCCATCTTCACCTCGAGGCCGGCCGCGGCGTAGTAGTCCCAGCCTACGTCGTCGCCCGCGGCCGGGAAGACATCGGCGAGCGCGGCCGCCGCCGCCGGCTCCAGGAATTCGTCGATGACTATGTGCGGATAGGGCTCGGCCGCACGGAACCGCGGGCCGTCCTCCGACGCGATGCGATCGAGTCGGTTAAGATCGAAAACGTAGGGCATATACACTAGGCAAAGGGTGTTTCGGCGCATCATAGCAACGCTTCGGCCCCCTTCCCTGACGTGGGTCAAGCGGCGACAGGAATCATCGTGACTGCAAGCAATCGCGTGGGAGTGATCGGAGGGATTCGGATCCCGTTCTGCCGCAACAACACGGCATACGCCGACGTCGGCAACTTCGGCATGGCGGTCAAGACGCTCGGCAGCCTGGTCGAGCGCTACGGCCTGCACGGCCAGGAGCTGGGCGAGGTCGCGTTCGGCGCGGTGATCAAGCATGCCTCGGACTGGAACCTGGCCCGCGAAGCGGTCCTCTCCTCCGGGCTCGCCCCGACCACGCCCGGCATCACGACCGCCCGCGCCTGCGGCACCTCGCTCGACAACGCTATCCTGATCGCCAACAAGATCGCCGTCGGCCAGATCGAGGCCGGCATCGCCGGCGGCAGCGACACCACCAGCGACGTACCGATCGTCTACAGCCGCTCGCTGCAGCAGCGCCTGCTGGCCGTCAACCGCGCCAAGACGCTCAAGGACAAGCTCAAGACCGCCGTGACCGGCTTCTCGCTGGGCGAGCTCAAGCCCTCGTTCCCGGGCGTGGCCGAGCCGCGGACCGGCAAGTCGATGGGCGACCATTGCGAGATGATGGCGCGCGAATGGCGGATCCCGCGCGAGGCGCAGGACCAGCTCGCGCTGGAAAGCCACCGCAAGGCCGCCGCCGCCTACGAACGCGGTTTCTTCGACGATCTGGTCGTGCCGTTCCGCGCGGTCCGGCGCGACAACATCCTGCGGCCCGATACCACGCTCGAGAAGCTGGCGGCGCTCAAGCCGGCCTTCGACAAGGCCGGCGGCACGCTCACCGCCGGCAACTCCAGCGCGCTGTCCGACGGCGCCGCCGCGGTGCTGCTGGCCAGCGACGACTGGGCCGCCCGGCGCGGCCTGGCCGTACAGGCGTACCTGACCCACGCGCAGGTCGCCGCGGTCGATTTCGTGCACGGCGAAGGGCTGCTGATGGCACCGACCATCGCGGTACCGCGCATGCTGGCCGCTGCCGGCCTGACGCTGCAGGATTTCGACTTCTACGAGATCCACGAGGCCTTCGCGGCGCAGGTGCTGTGCACCTTGCGCGCGTGGGAGTCGGCCGACTACTGCCGCGACCGGCTCGGCCTGGAGCGGCCGCTCGGCGCGATCGACCCGGCCAGGATCAACGTCAACGGCTCCAGCCTGGCGCTGGGCCATCCGTTCGCGGCCACCGGCGCACGCATCGTCGCCGCGCTGGCCAAGCTGCTCGAACAGAAGGGAGCGGGCCGCGGCCTGATCTCGATCTGCACGGCCGGCGGCATGGGCGTCACGGCGATTCTGGAGCGCCCCTGACGGGCGACGGGCAGCCGCGACGGGCGCATCATCATGGCAGGCATCGGCGGGCAGACGCCCGCCCCACGGGGAGAGGGGAGATGGCAGAAAGACAGGCTTTGGTGCTGACCGGCGAGTTGTCGCCCGGCTACGACGCCACACTGGTCTGGCCGGCGTTGGCCGGCTACTTCCGCATGGAGCCGGAGAAGCTGAGCGGCCAGCTGCTGGCCCGCGCACCGGTGACGATCAAGGAAAGCGAGGACCTGGCCAAGCTGCAGAACCTGCAGGCCGGCATCCACGCGATCGGCGCCGAGGCCGAGCTGCATCCGGCGGGCGAGGGGGCGTTCTTCGCGCTGGTGGATAACCGGCCGCGCGGGCCGGTACCGCGCGCCTTCATCGCCGAACGCGTACGGCTGGGATACTGGCCCGGCGACGTGCCCATCGCTCCCGTCGGCAGCAGCACCTGGACCGCCTTCTCGGCGACGCAGCCGGCCTATGCCGTTCCTTTCCCGGCCGCTGCCGAACCGGCATACGGGGCCGCAGCGGCAGCCGCCGCCGAGGCGCCGGCCGCGTTCGCGACCGCGCCGGTCGCCGCGGTGGCGCCCGGCGATCTGCTGCCGGGCGGCCTGGCGATCCACGCCGGCTTCTGGCGGCGTACTGCCGCCTATGTCATGGACGGTTTCCTGCTGGCGGTCGTCGGCTGGGTGGTGGCCCTGGTGCTCGGCATCGGCATGCTGGGCGCGCTCGCCGGCGGCAGCCTCGACGGCGCGCTCGGGGCGATGATGCTGCAATGGGTGTCGGGCATCGTGCTCGCCTGGCTGTATTTTGCGCTGCAGGAAAGCTCCGCCGCGCAGGCGACGCTCGGCAAGCGCGCGATGGGCCTGAAGGTGACCGACGACTACGGCCGCCGCATCGGCTTCGGCCGGGCGACCGGGCGTTTCTTCGGAAAGATCCTCTCCGGCCTGATCCTCTACATCGGCTTCATGCTGGCCGGCTGGACCGATCGGCGCCAGGGCCTGCACGACATGATCTGCGGCACGCTCGTCGTGTTCCGTGCCGTCGAGCCGGGCCAGCCGCTGCCGACGACGCGCCCGCCGATGCCGTGGTACGGCTGGGTCATCAACATCCTGACGGTCCTGCTGCTGTGCCTGTCCGTGTTCGGCCTGATCGCCGGCATCGGCATGCTGGGCGCACAGCTGGGCAACTACTGAGCCGCTACGCGCGGGCTCCTCGCGGAAACGAAAAGGCCCGGCAATGCCGGGCCTTTTAGCGAAAGCGCGGACGCGTCAGCCGACGCGGAACAGCACCGGCGACCAGCCGCCGACGTTCGCGTAGCCGTCACGGCGGCGACGGCGCATGCGGTCGATCAGCTCCAGGCGGCGCGCCTCGGCCCATTCGACGCGCTGGGTCTTGAGCGTGGCCGGATCGACGCCGAGGCGGTGGGCCTCGTGGTTGCGGAAATCGGTGAAGTCCGCATAGGCCTCGATCTCGTGCTTGAGCTCGCGCTGGCACAGCTCGATCATGATCGCGTCGTCGAGGAAGCCGAGCACCGGCACGCTGTCGTGGATCAGGTCGTCGGCGTCGGCGAAATAGGCGAGGCAGGCCAGCACGCGCTGACGGTCCTCCTCGGGCAGCGCGAAACCTTCGTCGCGCGCCATTTCGATCAGGTTGCGCAGCTTGTCGAGGCGCTCGCGGATGAAGGCCGGCGCATCGGTGGTCTTGCTGAGATCGAGCAGCTTCGACGCCGATCCGACGATGTCCTCGGCGGAACGGCCGCGCACGTTCTTCTCGGCGCGCTGCATCGTTTCGGCGAAGCGTTGGACGTCGGCATCGCCGAGTTCGATCGTGATGGCCAGGGACATGGAAGGAAATTCCTCGAAAAAGGCCCCAGCAGACTAAGCCAGACCTCCATTTTGCGTCAATCGGCAGAAACCGGCCGTCCGGCGCCGCGATCCGGCCCGATTCGCCGGGAAACCGGCCCGGCGCGCCGTTGTCCGGGGATCGCCGGCGCGTTCTCGCAGGCTGTCGAGAAACAGCCTGCTTGTGCGATCCAGGGATGGATCGCTCGCGGGTCGACGGCTGAGCGGCTGATCCGCGGAACCCGTGGCGCGGCTTTGCCGCGGCCGTGTGAGGTGAGAAAGGGCAGGACTGCCCTTTCTCACCCATCGGCTAGGGCGTGTCATCAATCCCCCGGCAGGTCGCGTTGGCCCTGGAAAGTCGTCAGGGGGTGTAGTGTGGCGCCGCGCCTGACTGGCCGTCAGGTCAAGCCGCGCAACGCACGCTGGCGGCTTTCCAGGGCCAACCCGTAGGGCCGCTCTTGCGTGCGCCCGGGACTGCGTCATCGCTCGGGCGTGGACCGACGTCCACTTCCTCCCTCTTCCTTGTCACGGACGCACGCAAGAACGGCGCGGCCTACCGAGGGATTGATGACACGCCCTAGAGCACGCCCTCGAGGGCGACGCCGAAGGCGGTGATGATGCGGGTATAGATGGTCTTCAGCGGCAGGTCGACCTCCGGGAAGTCGCCGACCGAGGTGTAGCACGCGTAGAACCCCGGATCGTTCGGCCACAGCGGCTCGCAGCCGGGATTGAGCTCGTAGCTGGTCGCATAGCGGAACGGCCACAGGTCGAAGATCGGCAGCGCCGCGGAGATCGTGCTCATCGCGTTGTTGATGCGCGCGACCGCATTGGTCAGCGGGCGGCGGGCGATGGTCCAGCTGTTCTGCGGCTCGATGTCGCGTTCGATCTGGGCCGACACCTCACGGGCGACGGCGCGGTCGTGGATGATGAAGCCCGACTCGGTGTTGTAGTAGTCCGAGCGCGGGTCGAAATTGTGGGAGCCGATCATCGTGACCCGGCGGTCGATCACGATCGACTTGGCGTGCAGGCCCAGCCGCACGCCGTGTGCCTGCTTCAGCGGCGTCTGGCCCTGGCGGCTGACCCGCCCGGTCTGGCCGCCGCCCGACAGCTCGTGGTAGTTGGCGATCATCTGCGCCGCGTCGCCGGGGAACGGCTTGAACTCGAACACGCGCAGTCCCAGGCGCTTGAGGTACTTCTTCTTGTGCTTGTAGGAGATGGCGTAGACATAGAACGCATCGGTCGCGGCCAGCGAATTGGTCGACACCACCGCGTGCAGCGGCGGGTCGCGCTCGCGCAGCTCCTGCAGCAGGTCCTGCGCGCCGCGGCTGAACACCAGGTACGGCGTCTGCGCGAGCACGTCCTCGTGCGCGTTGCGCAGCAGCGCCGCGATGCGCCCGCTCAGCTGCGCCGCCTGCTCCGAATCGGCATTCTTGCCGGGCGGATCGGAGAAGTACTCGGCGCGCCCCACGCGATGCGCGCGTGACGCGAACGCCGCGTCGATGAAGCCCTGGTCGGTCGCCCGGTCGCGCAGCGAGCCGACGCGGGCCCAGCGGATCGTCGCCGGAGGCGGCAGCGGACCCTCGCTGCCCCCGCCGACCAGGCGCCGGTTGACGTCGTTGAGCCGCGTCAACGGCACCGAGAGCGGATGCGTCCAGAATTGCTCGAACGAGGTGACCATCTCCTGGCCGGCCTGCGGGCCGAACACCAGCACGTCGCGATCCCGGTAGTCGAAGGTCTGGTCCCAGTCGAAGTAGCGGTCCTGGTAGTTGCGCCCGCCGGCGATGCCGAACTCCCCGTCCACCAGCAGCAGCTTGTTGTGCATGCGCTGGTTGAGGCGCGAGAAGCAGCAGGCCGCGCTCAGCGCCAGGTCGATGCCGCTGGCCTGCGCCTTGTGGAAGGTCACGTTGTAGAGGCGGAACTCGAAGTTGGCGTGCGCCCGCGCCAGCCGCGCGAACCAGTCCACGTCGCTGATCGAGAAGAGCTGGTCGGCCAGCACGCGTACGCGCACGCCGCGCCGGGCGGCGGCGATCAGCTCATCGAGGATCAGCCAGCCCGAATCGTCGTCGGCCCAGATGAACGTCTGCACGTCGATCGAGCGCCGGGCCGCGCGGATCAGGTGCAGGCGCAGCAGCAGCGCGTCCTCACCGCGTTCCAAGACGTTGACGTAGTGCACCGGCGCGTCCGGCCGGCTGGCCGCGCGCGCCTCGTCGGCCAGGCGCCGGTACGGCGTGGCGATCGCACAGCGGTCGGCGCGATCGCAGGTCAGCGCCGTGGGACGCTGGCGCTCGACCACGCCGTCGGCCTCGCGCGCCAGCTGGCGGTTGAGCGCGCAGCCGGACCCGAGCAGGACCAGTGCCAGTACCAGCAGCAGCCGGCAGCATGCCCATCGGTTGCTCATGGAGGCGCGAGCCCGGTTTCGCTGGGCATCGCGTAGATCGACAGTTCCAGGATCACCTTGTCCGAGAGGGTGGCTCGCCGCGTGCGCATGCCGAACATGCTGCGCCGGATCACGCCCTTGGCGCGCACCGGGCAGTCGCGCGCGGGCCGGGCGCAGGTCGCCGGCAGCAGCTCGAAGCTGGCGGCGCGGGTGATCCCCCGCAGCGTCAGCTTGCCGGCCAGGTCGCCGCCTTCGCTGAGCCGGCTCAACGGAAAGGCGTCGGAGCGGAAACGGATTTCCGGATAGCGTTCGGCATCGAAGAACTCCGCCGAGCGTGCCCAGTCTTCACGGCTGCCGCCGTCGATACGCACCGAATCGGCGGCGATCCGCGCGTCCACGACCGCTTCCTGGGTCTGGCGATCGATCTCGACGAAGCCGTCCACCTTGACGAAGCGGCCCACGACGTCGAACAACAGCAGCACGCCGATGCCGAAGCCGGCCTGCGAGCGGGTGGAATCGAGCGCGAGCACCTCCGCGTGGAGGCCGGGCGCGGCGAGCGCCAGCAGCACGGCGAGCACGGCGGCGAGGCGCATGACGATGGCGCGTCACGGCCACCAGAAGTGGAGCACCTCGGCCGATCCCGGTTCCAGCCGTCCCGGTTCGCGCAGCCGCAGCCACACCACCGCGCCCGGCGGGAGGCCCCGTCCGGCATCGGATGCGCCATCGGCCAGCAGGGCCACGAGGTCTTCCAGCCCGGGGTTGTGGCCGGCCAGCAGGACGCGCTCGGCATCGGCGTGGTCGTCCAGGACGCGAATCAGCGTCACCGGGCTGGCCTCGTAGATGCGCGGCTCGATCCGCAGGTCCGAGTAGCCGGTCACCGCCAGCACCTGCTGGAGCGTCTCGCGGGTGCGCTCGGCCGGCGAGCACAGGACCCGATCGGGCTGCGCGCGCTGCGCCTTCAGCCAGGCGCCGACCGCCTCGGCCTCGGCGATGCCGCGGGCGCTCAGCGAGCGGGTCCGGTCCTCCTCGCCGGGCGCCGCCGGATCGGCATGGGCATGGCGCAGCAGAATGACTTCGCGGATGACCATGACGTCTCTCCCCTCGATGGTGCGTCGATCATGCCGCAAGCGGCGGTCCCGTCAACCATGCCGCATCATTTTTTCAACGGAGCAGCCCGATCGGCCAGCTCGCCTGCATCCCTGTGCGCGATCGCCCGAGGCTGTGCCAGCTGCCGTACCAGGCCCGCGGCCGGCACCGCGAGCGAGGCCAGCGCCAGGCTGAACGTCAGGTGCGCGTGCTTGCCCAGCTCGACGTAGCCGTCGCCGAACAGGGCGATGCCGGCCGCCGCGACCGAACCGATCGCGCAGGCACCGGCGAAGCCGCGCGCCAGCGGACCGGCGCGCAGGATCCAGGTCGCCGCCCAGACCAGCCACGGCAGGCCGAACAGGGCGAGCAGCCCGAGCGGACGGTGGTCGATCCACCGGCTCAACGTGAACTGGCCGGCCGGCAGGGGTTTGCCATCGACGCCCTCGACGATACCCAGGTAGTCGGGAATCCAGAGCATGTACGGCGGCATCCGCTGCATCGCACGGAACCAGGCCCTCGGTTCGGCCAGCAAGGCGCCCCAGGCCGGCAGCGCACCGAGTTCGCGCAGGCCCGGACAGAGCGTCTCGACCGGCTCCTGGAGCTGGTAGATGCTCTTGCCGGACAGTTCGGCGCAGGCGGGCGGCAATCCCAGCCTGGCCACCGTCGCCCCGGCGTCGGCCACGTTCGGCAGCACCGTGGTCAGGACGAAATTGACCCGGTTGGTCGCGGCGATGGCTTCGGCGAGCGGAATCGCGCGCGTGCCCTGGTAGAGCTGCACCGCACCGCCGGCCAGCCCGCCGAGGAGCAGGGCCACGGCCGCGCGCCGCATCCGGCAGTCGTGCGCGACGATCAGGCCCAGTGCCAGCAACAGCGGCAGTATCGCGTGCTGGAACTTGCTGCCCGCCAGCAGCGCCGCACCGGTGGCGGCCGCCGCGAATGCGACCCGGCCCGGCCTGGCGATGCAGACCAATGCGCCCGCCAGCGCCAGATACAGGCCGAACAGGGCGCCGGCCTCGGCATAGAAGGTATTGAGGTACAAGGTATTGACGGGATCGGCGGCGACCACCGCCAGCGCCAGCAGGTGGGCCGCCGCCACGTCGGGGCGGCCGCTGCGGCACAGGCTGGCCGTCACCCAGACGGCAACCAGCAGCCACGCCGCCAGGCGCAAGGCACCGAGCGTCCGGACCGAATGCTCGGCCGGCCCGCCGGCCCACTCGGCGATGCGCCACGCCATCGCCACCGGCGCGCCGAACAGCAGGTCGGTGGACCAGTAGCAGTTGCCTTCGGGTATCGGCTGGGTGCCGTAGAGGCTCAGGGGCGCATGCGGATTGCTGTGCCAGGCCGGAACGCCTGGGCGGATCGGCCCCACGTCGTAGCAGCCGGTGTAGCGGATCTGGTCGTAGTTGTTGGCCAGCGCCAGCATCGGATCGTGCAGCAGCAGCGACGCGACCCGGTAGAGCGCGATCAGCGCCAGCGCGATCAGCACTACGCGGACGGACGAGGTGATGCGCAAGGGCCGGCCTTCGCTGAACGAAAGCGGTCGAGTGTAGTGGCTCGTCAGGCCGGTCGCCATGCACGCGAAAACGGCGCGCCGGCCGCGAGGGACGCGTGCGCGACCGGGCGGTCAGGCCGCCGGCACCGGTGCCGCCAGCAAGGTGTTGATCTCGTCGATGATGCGATCCAGGGTCTGCTCGCCGTAGCCGGCATGCGTGAACGCCACGCGCCCGTCACGCCCGATCATCACCAGGAACGGCAGCCCGCGCAGACCATAGCGGTTGCCGAGCTGGCCATTGCCGTCGTGCGTGAAGGTCATCTGCAGGTCCTTGAGCTTGGCCAGCATGCGCCGGTACAGCGCGGCCTCTTCCTTGAAGTTGACGGCGACGACTTCGAGCTGGTCCTTGCCCGCCACTTTCTGGATGCTCTCGAGCGCCGGCAGCTCCTTGAGGCAGTAGGTGCACCAGGAGGCCCAGAAGCTGATGACGACGACCTTGCCGCGGTGGTCGCTGATCCGCACCGGCGTGCCGCTGCGGTCCTTGCCGAGCTCGTCGGGCGGGACGTCGCCGACCGCGACCTGCGCCTGCGCGGCACCGGCCGCAACGACCAACAGCACTGCCAGGATGGCCTTGTACATGCCGCGTTTCCTTGTCGATGCCGGGGAGGCCGGCGGCGGTTGGACAGACGCACGCCGGCGGGGTTCCCGGCCGCACCGTGGCTACTGGCGCTTGATCCAGCGCAGCAACTTGGCCCAGTCGTCCTGGTGCGAGCGCACCTGTTCGGAGTGGTAGTCGAAGATGCTCTTGCCCAGGCCGGCCAGCAGCACATAGGCCTGCGTGTCGCGGATCTGCGCGACCAGGGGGAACGGCAGCTGCTTGATCTGGTCCAGCGCCTGCTGCGAGGCCGAAGTCCACGGCTTGAGCCGGTTGGCGACCAGGCCCACCGCGACCTTGCCGCGCTTGATCCGCGGCAGGTCGGCCAGCTCCGCCAGGAAGGCCGCGCTGGCCTCCAGGTCGATCGTCGAAGGGAGGACCGGCACGACGATGACGTTGACGTCGTCGATCCAGTCGGCGATCTCGCTGGCACGGATGCCGGCCGGCGTATCGATGACGACGCGCTGCGCGTCGGCAGGGATGCGCTGCTGCCAGCCGCGCCGCGTGCCGTCCACCGGCAGCACGATGCCGCCGAGCAGCACGCGTTTCTCGCACCAGCGCTGGCTGGACCCTTGGCGATCGGCATCGACGATGACCGTCCGCTTGCCGTCGGCCGCGTAGTGCGCCGCGAGATTGGTCGCCAGGGTGGTCTTGCCGCAGCCGCCCTTCGAACTTGCAACCAGCACTTTCAGCATCGAGGCCTCCCGTCGGTATGCAACGCCGGCAAGCGTACTACAGCGGGCACCGCGACCGGGGGCGCCCGGCGCGAGGCCTGGGAAGGCCATCGCGACCGATCATTTCTTTTTTTCATGAAACAGTTGACAGAACGCCACCAGTCGCCTTACGGTCACGCTCTATGACGCATCGCAACACCACCCGCCACGCGACGTTCCCACGGCCCATCCCGGCCGGACGCCCGCTGTGCGGCCGCGATGCCACCCTGGCCCTTGTACTCGTACTTCTCATTACCAGCGGAGGTGCGGGTTAAGGGCACGCGTCGATAAAACGATCGCAAACATCCCGAAAACCCCACCTCCGGCGACGGAAGTGGGGTTTTTTTTTGCCCGGCACCCGCGACAGCGGAAAAACCATGACCAACGACAATCCCCCCAGCGACGTAACACCCCCCGCAGCCGGCACCGGCCGCGAGCGGGTCCGGATCTTCGACACCAGCCTGCGCGACGGCGAACAGGCGCCCGGCTTCTCGATGGGACGCGCGGCCAAGCTCCGGCTGGCCCACGCCCTGGAGGAACTGGGCGTCGACGTGCTCGAGGCCGGCTTCCCGAGCGCCTCGGACGGCGACTTCGAGGCGGTCCAGGCGATCGCCCGCGAGGTCCGCCGGCCGATCGTCTGCGGCCTGGCACGCTGCGTGCCCGGCGACATCGACGCCTGCGCCCGCGCGCTGGCGCCGGCGGCCAAGGCACGCATCCACCTGTTCCTCGCGACCAGCCCGCTGCATCGCGAGTTCAAGCTCGGCATGAGCCGCGAGCAGGTGATCGAGAACGCGGTCGCCGCGGTCCGGAACGCCTGCCGGCATTTCGACGACGTGGAGTTCTCGGCCGAGGACGCGATCCGCACCGAGCCGGACTACCTGGTCGAGGTCTTCTCGGCCGTCATCGCAGCCGGCGCGCGCACGGTGAACGTGCCCGACACGGTCGGCTACACGACGCCGGCCGAGATGTACGAGCGGGTGCGCTACCTGCGCGAGCACGTGCACGGCATCGACCAGGCGGTGCTCTCCACCCATTGCCACGACGACCTCGGTCTCGCCGTCGCCAACAGCCTGGCCGCGGTGGCCGCCGGGGCGCGCCAGGTCGAATGCACGATCGGCGGCATCGGCGAGCGCGCCGGCAACGCCTCCCTGGAGGAGATCGTGATGGCGCTCGCCACGCGTGCCGAGTTGTTCGGCGTCGATACCGGCATCGACACGCGCAAGCTCTATCCGACCGCGCGCCTGCTCGGCCAGCTGACCGGCCAGCCGATCGCGCGCAACAAGGCGGTGGTCGGCGAGAACGCCTTCGCCCACGAGTCGGGCATCCACCAGCACGGCATGCTCAAGCATCGCGGCACCTACGAGATCATGAAGCCGGAGGACGTCGGCTTCAGCCGCTCGCAGCTGGTGCTGGGCAAGCACAGCGGCCGCCACGCACTGCGCGAACGCCTGGCGGCGCTCGGCTACGCCCCCGACGAGGCCCAGCTCGATGCGATCTTCACGCGCTTCAAGACACTGGCCGACCGCAAGCGCGAAGTGTTCGACAGCGACCTGGAAGCGCTGGCGGTCGGTCGCGACCCCGAAGCGGTCGGGCCCTGGCACCTGGAACACCTCAACGCCTCCAGCCACCTCGGCGGCAACGGCTCGGCCTCGGTGCGCCTGGTCCACGAGGACGGCCGCCGCGCCAGCGAGGCGGCGATCGGCGACGGGCCGATCGACGCGGTGCTGCGCGCGATCGGCCGCGCGATCGGCCACGACCTGGAACTGACCGACTTCCAGATCCGCGCCCTCAGCCACGGCGGCGACGCGCAGGGCCAGGCCACGCTCGGCGTGCGCCACCAGGACCGCGAGCTCAAGGGACGCGGCGTGTCGACCGACATCGTCGAGGCGGCGGCGCTGGCCGCGCTGGAGATCGCCAACCGCATCGAGCGGGGCACGCCGGCGGTCCCGCTGCGCCAGCTCGCCCAGGCCATCTGAACCCATGCATCCACGAGGACAGCAGCCATGAGCCACGCGCCCTTCATCTGGCACAACGGCCGACTCAAACCCTGGCAGGACGCGACCGTGCACGTCAGCGCCCACGCGCTGCACTACGGCTCGTCGGTATTCGAAGGCGAGCGGGTCTACGCCACGCCGCAGGGACCGGCCTATTTCCGTCTCGCCGACCACACGCGCCGGCTGTTCGAGTCGGCCCGGATCTACGAGATCGACATTGGCTACGGCGAGGACGCGATCAACGCCGCCTGCCTGGAACTGATCGCCGCCAACCGGATGCAGTCGGCCTACGTGCGGCCGATCGTGTTCCGGGGCGCCGGCGGCCTGGGCGTGCTGGCGCGCGAAGGCGCGCCGGTGGACGTGGCGATCCTGGCGCTGGACTGGGGCGCCTACCTCGGCGACGCGATCGAGCACGGGGCCGACGTGTGCGTGTCCTCGTGGCACCGGCCGGCCCCGAACACGTTCCCGAGCTGGGCCAAGGCCGGTGGCAACTACCTGTCCAGCCAGCTGATCGGCCTGGAGGCGCGCCGCGGCGGCTATGCCGAGGGCATCGCGCTCGGCAGCAACGGCCTGCTCAGCGAAGGCGCCGGCGAGAACCTGTTCCTGGTCCGCCGCGGCGTGCTGTACACGCCGCCCAGCAGCGCCGGCATCCTCGCCGGCATCACGCGCGACACCGTGATGACGCTGGCACACGACCTCGGGCTGGCGGTCGAGGAGCGCGACCTGCCGCGCGAGGCGCTCTACACCAGCGACGAGATCTTCATGACCGGTACGGCCGCCGAGATCACGCCGGTGCGCTCGGTCGACCGCAAGCCGGTCGGCGGCGGCACGCCCGGACCGGTCACGCGCGCATTGCAGCAGGCGTTCTTCGGCCTGTTCGACGGCCGCACGCCCGATCGACGGGGCTGGCTGACGCCCGTGCCGGGCGGCACCGACCCCCACCTGGCCGATGCCGACGAGCAGGCGCGGGCGCAGCCGGAGGGCATCGCGGCATGAACGCCCGCACCATCATCGACAAGATCTGGGATGCGCACCAGGTGCGCGCGGAAACCGCCGACACGCCCGGCATCCTCTACGTCGACCTGCACCTGATCCACGAGGTCACCACGCCGCAGGCGTTCGCCGAGCTGCACGCGCGCGGCCTTCCGGTGCGGTGCCCCGAGCGCGTGCTGGCGACGCTGGATCACTCGACGCCGACCCTGCCCGCGGGGCCGGACGGCGTGCGCCCGTACGCCACGCCGGAGGCGGCGCAGCAGGTCGCCCGGCTGGAGGCCAATTGCGCGGCGTTCGGCATCGCGCTCGAGGGCTGGGACAGCGCGCACCGCGGCATCGTGCACGTCATGGGGCCGGAGCTGGGAGCCACCCAGCCGGGCATGACGATCGTCTGCGGCGACAGCCATACCGCGACCCACGGCGCGTTCGGCGCCCTGGCCTTCGGCATCGGTACGACCGAGGTCGGCCACGTGCTGGCCACCCAGTGCCTGCTGCAGCGCAAGCCCCGGACCTTCGCGATCCACGTGGACGGGCGCCTGCGCCCCGGCGTCGGCGCCAAGGACCTGATCCTGCACGTGATCGGCAGGATCGGCGTCGGCGGCGGCACCGGCCACGTCATCGAGTACCGCGGCAGTGCGATCCAGGCGCTGTCGATGGAAGAGCGCATGACGGTCTGCAACATGTCGATCGAGGCCGGCGCGCGCGCCGGCCTGATCGCGCCGGATGAAACGACGTTCGCCTACCTCCGCGACCGCCCGCGGGCGCCGCGCGGGGTGGACTGGGCGCGCGCCGTGGCGTACTGGCGCACGCTCGCCAGCGATCCCGGCGCGCGCTACGACAGCGAGGTGCGCATCGACGCCGCCACGATCGGCCCGACGATCACCTACGGCACGCACCCGGGCATGGTCACACCGATCGCGGCGGCCGTTCCCGTCGCGCGCGACCCGCAGGAAGCCAAGGCCCTGGCCTACATGCGCTTCGAGGGCGGCCGGCCGCTGACCGGCGAGCCGGTCGACGTCGTCTTCGTCGGCAGCTGCACCAACTCGCGCCTGTCGGACCTGCGCGAGGCCGCGGCCGTGCTGGACGGCCGTCGCGTCGCCGACGGCGTGCGCATGCTGGTCGTTCCCGGCTCGGTGGCGACCAAGCACGCGGCCGAGGCCGAGGGACTCGACGCGGTCTTCCTGCGCGCCGGTGCCGAATGGCGCGACGCAGGCTGCTCGATGTGCATCGGCATGAACGGCGACATCGCCCAGCCGGGCCAGCTCGTCGTCTCGACCAGCAACCGCAACTTCGAGGGACGCCAGGGACCGGGCGTGCGCACCGTGCTGGCCAGCCCCCGCGTCGCGGCGGCGGCGGCCGTCGCCGGCCGCATCACCGACCCCGATGCCCTGCTGGAGCACGCCGCATGAAGCCGATCCACCACCTGCGTTCGCGATCGGCGGTCTTGCCGTTCGAGAACATCGACACCGACCGCATCATCCCGGCGCGCTTCCTGACCACGACCGAGCGCACCGGCCTGGGCCGGCACGCGTTCAACGACTGGCGCTACGCGGCCGACGGCAGCCCCAATCTCGACTTCCCGCTCAACCGCCCGGACGCGAAGGACTGCGCGATCCTCGTCGCCGGCCGCAACTTCGGCTGCGGCTCCTCGCGCGAGCATGCGCCGTGGGCGCTGCTCGACTACGGCATCACGGCGGTGATCTCTTCGGAGATCGCCGACATCTTCCGCAGCAATGCGCTCAAGAACGGCCTGCTCGCGATCGTGCTGCCGGCCGACCAGCACGCCGAACTGCTGGAGCACCCCGGCCTCGACCTCGCGATCGACGTCGCCGCCGGCACGATCACGCTGCCCGACGGCCGCGTGTTCGCGTTCGCGCTCGACGGCTTCGCCCGTCACTGCCTGCTGAGCGGCCTGGATCCGCTCGGTTTCCTGCTCGACGCCCGGGCCGACATCGATGCCTACGAGCAGCGCATCCGGTCCAATCCCTACCCGGTGGAGGTCATCGCATGAACGCCCACATCGCCGTCCTTCCCGGGGACGGCATCGGCCCGGAAGTCACCGCGGCCGCCGTCGCCGTGCTGCGCGGCGTGGCCGGCCAGGCCTTCGCCTTCACCGAGCACGCGATCGGCGGCTGCGCGATCGACGCCACCGGCGATCCGCTGCCGGCAGCGACGGTCGAGGCCTGCCGGGCGGCCGACGCCGTCCTGCTCGGCGCGGTCGGCGGGCCGAAGTGGTCGGACCCGAATGCGCCCGTGCGGCCCGAGCAGGGTCTGCTGGCGCTGCGTGCGACGCTCGGCGTCTACGCCAACCTGCGGCCACTGCGCGTCCATCCGCGCCTGGCGGCGCTGTCGCCGCTCAAGGCCGAGCACCTGCACGGCGTCGACCTGGTCTTCGTCCGCGAACTGACCGGCGGCGCCTACTTCGGCCGCAAGACACGCGAGGGCGACGTCGCCGTCGACGAATGCCGCTACAGCGTGGCCGAGGTCGAGCGTGTCGTGCGCCGCGCCTGCGAGCTGGCGCGTGCGCGCCGGGGCCGGCTGACCTCGGTCGACAAGGCCAACGTGCTGGAGACCTCGCGGCTGTGGCGCGCCACCACCGAGCGCATCGCCAGGGACTACCCCGACGTCACGCTCGAGCACCAGCTGGTCGACTCGATGGCGATGCTGCTGCTGACCCGGCCGTCCGCCTACGACGTCATCGTCACCGAGAACCTGTTCGGCGACATCCTGACCGACGAGGCGGCGGCGCTCGCCGGCTCGCTCGGCGTGTCGCCGTCGGCTTCGCTCGGCGACGGGCGGCGCGGCCTCTACGAACCGATCCACGGCTCGGCACCGGACATCGCCGGCCGCGGCGTCGCCAATCCGATCGGCGCGATCCTCAGCGCGGCGCTGCTGCTGCGCCATTCGCTGGGCCTGGACGCCGAGGCGGCCGCGGTCGAGGCCGCGGTCGACGCGGTGCTCGACGAGGCCGAGCTGACCGCCGACCTCGGCGGCCATGCCACCACGCAGCAGGTGACCGATGCGGTGCTGGACCGGCTCGCCGCGCGCCGGAAGGTGGCGGCATGAACGCGCCACCGCCCCGACCGAAGGCGCCGGGCCTGCGCAGCGACGCGATCAAGACCGGTCCCGACCGCGCGCCGGCGCGCGCGATGCTCTATGCCACCGGGCTCGACGCGGCGGCGATCGCCAAGCCGCTGGTGGCGGTCGTGCACACCTGGTCGAACATCTCGCCGTGCAACCTCAACCTGCGCGATCTGGCCGCCGAGGTCGCCGACGGCATCCGCGCCGCCGGCGGCACGCCGGTCGAGTTCAACACGATCGCGGTCACCGACGGCATCGCGATGGGCACGCCCGGCATGCGCGCCTCGCTGATCAGCCGCGAGCTGATCGCCGACTCGATCGAGCTGGCCGTCGACGGCCACTGCCTCGACGCGATGGTCGTCCTGTGCGGCTGCGACAAGACGATCCCGGCCGCGGCGATGGCGCTGGCGCGCCTGGACGTCCCCGGCGTCGCGCTGTACGGCGGCAGCATCGCGCACGGCACGCTCGACGGGACGCCGATCACCGTGCAGCAGGTGTTCGAGGCGGTCGGTGCCCACGGTGCCGGCCGGATCGACGACGCGCGCCTCGGCGCGGTCGAGCAGCGCGCCTGCCCGGGCGCCGGTGCCTGCGGCGGCCAGTTCACCGCCAATACGATGGCGATGGTGCTGACCGCGCTCGGACTGACGCCGCTCGGCCTCAACGACATCGCCGCCACCGATCCGGCCAAGCGCGCCGCGGCACGGCGCTGCGGCGAACTGGCGCTCGAATGCCTGCGCGACGGGCGTACGCCGCGCGGCATCCTCTCGCCGGCGGCGTTCCGCAACGCGATGCGCATCGTCGCGGCGACGGCCGGCTCGACCAATGCCGTGCTGCACCTGCTGGCGATCGCACACGAGGCCGGCGTCGCGCTGACGATCGAGGATTTCGAGGGCGCCTCGGTGCAGACGCCGGTCATCGCCGACCTGATGCCCGGCGGCCGCTACACCGCGATCGAGATGACCGCCGCCGGCGGTATGGCCGCGGTCGCGCGCGAGCTGCGCGCGGCCGGCCTGATCGAGGACGCCCCGACCGTCACCGGCCGCGGGCTGTTCGAGGAGATCGACGCGGCGCCGCCGACGCCGCCCGGCCAGCCGGTGGTCAGGCCGGTCGCCCAGGCGTTCAAGCCGCGCGGCGGCTACTCGATCCTCTACGGCAACCTGTCGCCCGAAGGCTGCATCCTCAAGCTGGCCGGCATCGACACGCTGCGCTTCGAAGGCCGCGCGCGCGTCTTCGAAAGCGAGGAGGACTGCTTCCGCGCCGTGCAGGTCGGCCGCATCGAGGCCGGCGACGTCGTCGTGATCCGCAACGAAGGTCCGGCCGGCGGCCCGGGCATGCGCGAGATGCTCGCCGTCACCGCCGCCCTGGTCGGCCGCGGCCTCGGCGATCGCGTGGCCCTGATGACCGATGGCCGCTTCAGCGGCGCCAGCTACGGCTTCGTCGTCGGCCACGTCGCCCCGGAAGCGGCGCGCGGCGGACCGATCGCCCTGCTGCGCGACGGTGACCGCATCGTCATCGACGCCGTCCGCCGCGTCGTGGAGACCGATGCCGATCTCGCCGCGCGCCGCGCCGACTGGTCACCGCCGCCGCCGAAGGTCGTCCACGGCGCGCTCGCCAAGTACGCCCGCCTGGTCGGATCCGCCGCGCTCGGCGCGGTGACCACCGGCTGACCCCTCACTCCCGCACCCGACCCGCCCCAATCCCCCCGGAGAATCCGATGAGCACCGAGACGATCACCGCCACCACCGACGCCCTCCGCCAGGCCCGCATCGCCGTGCTCGGCTACGGCAGCCAGGGCCGCGCCCATGCCCTCAACCTGCGCGACTCCGGCCTCGACGTCGTCATCGGCCTGCGCCCCGGCGGCCCGACCTCGGCGAAGGCCGCCGCCGACGGCTTCAGCGTGCTCACGCCCGCCGAAGCCGTGCAGGGCGCCGACCTGATCGCCGTGCTGACACCGGACATGGTCCAGGCCACGCTCTACAACGAGGTCATCGCGCCGAACGCCAAGCCGGGTGCCGCGCTGCTGTTCGCGCACGGCTTCAACGTGCACTTCAAGACGATCGAGCCGCGCTACGACATCGACGTCGTGCTGGTCGCGCCGAAGGGTCCCGGCGCGCTGGTCCGGCGCGAGTACGAGATCGGGCGCGGCGTGCCGTGCCTGTTCGCGGTCCACCAGGACGCCAGCGGCCAGGCGCGCGAGAAGGCGCTGGCCTATGCGGCCGGCCTCGGCGGCGCGCGCGCGCTGCTGATCGAGACCGACTTCAAGGAAGAGACCGAGACCGACCTGTTCGGCGAACAGGCGGTGCTCTGCGGGGGCGCCAGCGAGCTGGTCATCAACGGTTTCGAGACCCTGGTCGAGGCCGGCTACAAGCCGGAGATCGCCTACTACGAGGTCATGCACGAGCTGAAGCTGATCGTGGACCTGCTCTACGAGGGCGGCCTCGCCAAGATGCTGAGCTTCATCTCCGAGACCGCCCAGTACGGCGACTACACGCGCGGTCCGCGCGTCGTCGACGCCGGCACCAAGGACCGCATGCGCGAAGTGCTCAAGGACATCCAGGAAGGGCGCTTCGCCCGCGAATGGACCGCCGAGCACGCCGCCGGCCTGCCGAACTACTCGGCCTACAAGCAGAAGGACCTCGACCATCCGATCGAGCAGGTCGGCAGCCGGCTGCGCGCGCGCATGCCGTGGCTCAGTTCCGGCGCCTGACGCAGCCTCTACCGAATGCAGGACGATGACGATGAACGCCATACGTGAAGCCCCCCCGAGGCGACGCCGCACCCATTGGCCGGCGCCGCGATGACCGGTGCCGACATCGTCGTGCAGGTGCTGGCCGACGAGGGCGTCGAGGTCGTTTTCGGCTATTCCGGCGGCGCCATCCTGCCGGTCTACGACGCCGTGTTCCGCTACAACCAGACCCATGCGCAGGCCGGCGGCGGCGAACCGCTGCCGCTGATCGTGCCGGCCAACGAGCAGGGCGCCGGCTTCATGGCGCAGGGCTATGCGCGCGCATCCGGCAGGGTCGGTGTCGCCCTGGTCACGTCCGGCCCCGGCGCGACCAACACGGTCACGCCGGTACGCGACGCGATGGCCGACTCGATCCCGATCGTGGTCCTGTGCGGGCAGGTGCCGACCGGATCGATCGGGACCGACGCGTTCCAGGAGGCGCCGATCAGCAACATCATGGCCGCCTGCGCCAAGCACGTGTTCCTGGTCACCGAAGCCAGCCGGCTGGAGGCGACGCTGCGCACGGCCTTCGAGATCGCGCGCACCGGCCGGCCCGGCCCGGTCGTGGTCGACATTCCCAAGGACATCCAGAACGCCGAGCTGCGCTTCCGCGGCGAGGGCACGCTGCCGTTGCCCGGCTACCGCGCACGGCTGCGCGCGATCGACGCCGCGACCCTGGACGCGGCGCGGTGCGCGCCGTTCTTCGAGGCGCTGAAGGAGGCGCGCCGGCCGCTGCTCTACGCCGGCGGCGGCGTGATCGCCGGTGAGGCGGCCGGCGCCCTGCGCGACTTCGCGCGTGCCTTCGGCATCCCGGTGGCGACCACGCTGATGGGCCTGGGCGCCGTCGACACGACCGACGCGCTGGCGCTGCAGATGCTCGGCATGCACGGCACCGCATTCGCCAACTACGCCGTGGAGGACTGCGACTTCCTGATCGCCGTCGGTGCGCGCTTCGACGACCGGGTGGCCGGCGTGCCGCAGGCGTTCGCCGGCGGCGCACGCTTCATCGCGCACCTGGACATCGACCCGGCCGAGATCAACAAGGTCAAGCCGGCCGACTGGCACCACCTGGGCAACCTGTCCCGGGCGCTGGACACCTTGCGCATCTACGGGCTGCAGCACGGCTTCCGGCCGCGCGAGGAGGGCGCGTATGCGGACTGGCATGCGCACGTGGCCGCGCTCAAGCGCACCCATGCGATGAACTACGACCGCACCAGCGCGCGCATCCAGCCGTACGCGGTGATCGAGGCGATCAACCGCCTGACCCAGGGCCGCGCGATCATCAGCACCGGCGTGGGGCAACACCAGATGTGGGCGGCGCAGTACTTCGACTTCCGCGAGCCGCGGCTGTGGCTGACGTCCGGCTCGATGGGGACGATGGGGTTCGGCCTGCCGGCCGCGATCGGTGCGCGGTTCGCCCGCCGCGACCTGCCGGTCATCGACATCGACGGCGACGCCAGCATCCGCATGAACCTCGGCGAGCTGGAGACCGTGACCACCTACGGGCTGCCGATCAAGGTGGTCGTGCTCAACAACGTCGGCGACGGCATGGTGCGCCAATGGCAGCGCCTGTTCTTCAAGGGACGCTTCTCGGCCACCGACAAGAGCCTGCACAAGAAGGACTTCGTGCGCGCCGCCCAGGCCGACGGCTTCGAGTGGGCGCACCGGCTGGACCGGCCCGAGGACCTGCTGCGCGTCGTCGCCGACTTCATCGCCTTCGACGGGCCGGCCTTCCTCGAGGTCATGATCGACCCGGATGCCGGTGTGTACCCGATGGTCGGACCCGGCATGACCTACGCGCAGATGATCACCGGCGATTTCATCGCATCGCGGCAGGCGGCACCCGCCGTCGCCGAGGCCGCGCCGTCGGAGATGTTCTGATGCGCCGGATCATCGCCATCCTGCTGCAGAACGAGGCCGGCGCACTGGCCCGCGTCGCCGGCCTGTTCTCCGCACGCGGCTACAACATCGACTCGCTGACCGTCGCCGCGACCCACGACCCGGCGATCTCGCGGCTGACCCTGGTCACCAGCGGCGACGACGCCGTGATCGACCAGATCGTCAAGCAGTCGCGCAAGCTGATCGACGTGCTCGAGATCGCCGACCTGACCGGCCGCGAGCACCTCGAATCGGAGCTGCTGATCGTCAAGGTCGGTGTCGCCGGCCGCACCCTGACCGAGGTCGAGGCCTGCGTCGGCCGCCACCCGGGCGCGCGGATCGTCGACAGCGGCCTGCGCAGCCGCGTCGTCCAGTTCAGCGGTGCCGGCCGCGAGGTCAACGCGTTCTTCTCGGAACTGTCGAACCTAGCGCCGGTGCTGGAACTGGCGCGCAGCGGCACCGCGGCGCTGGAACGCGGCGACGCCGCGCTGGTGCCGAGCCTCTAGGGCGTGTCATCAATCCCCCGGCAGGTCGCGTTGGCCCTGGAAAGTCGTCAGGGGGTGTTGCGTGGCGCCGCGCCTGACTGGCCGTCAGGTCAAGCCGCGCAACGCACGCTGGCGGCTTTCCAGGGCCAACCCGTAGGGCCGCTCTTGCGTGCGCCCGGGACTGCGTCATCGCTCGGGCGTGGACCGACGTCCACTTCCTCCCTCTTCCTTGTCCCGGACGCACGCAAGAACGGCGCGGCCTACCGAGGGATTGATGACACGCCCTAGGCGGCTGCTCCCCGGGACTTGCCGCGGTCGTCGCGGCCGGCCAGGCCGGCGTCACGGCGACGGCCCGACGCCTGCCGCAGCGGCTCACCGCGGCCAGCCGGCAGGCCGCGCAGCAGCGGCGCGACCGCCGGGATACCGACAGAGCCGGGCCGCCCTACCGTCCGCCCAAGATCCGCCCGATCGATGGCGGCTGACCGCAGCGGCCCGATACATGGCAGGCGCGAATGTGACGGACGTCGCCATTGCGGACCGTCGGGCGCGGCGGCGCGGTTGCTGCCGCAACCGGGCCCTCGCATAATCGGTCGCTCCGTTCGGGAACCGGTTCGCGCGTCGGCAACCCGTCGCACCGCCGGAATCATGGCCGCACTGCGTCCACATTGATACCGCCGAGGCGGTGGCAGGGGAGAATTGACGATGGTCGATCCGACAACGGATCCAGATGCGCTCGACGGCGCCGATCTCGGCGTGGTCGATGCCTTGCGCGGCCTCAGGCAGGAGGCCGAGCTGCTGCGCGCCCGCCTGGCATCGCTGAAGGCCATGCAGGGCAACCTTGCCGATGCGGTGTTCCAGCGCGTGCACGAGGACTACAGCCAGCGCGTCGCCGACCTGGAGGCGCGCAGCGCTCCGTTGCGCGCGCAGGCGCGCCTGGCCTATGCCGGCCTGCGCGATCGCCTCGCGGCCATCCAGCACGCGTATGCGTCGATCCAGATCGATCGGCAGGAGATCGACCTGCGCCACCAGCTCGGCGAGTACGACGACGCCGAGCGCACCGAGCGCCTGGCCGCGATCGACAGCGCCCTGCGCGAGCGCAGCATCGCCCAAGATCGTGCCGAATCGCTGCGCGCACGCTTTCTCGAGGTCTTCGAGAGCGAAGCCGACCTCGAGCCGGCACCGCCGCCGCCCGTATCGACGCGGAGCGCGACGGTGCTGGCGACCCTGGCGGAGGAACCGTCGCCCGACGAGGAGCTGGCCGCCCTGACCCTCGATGCCTCGATGCTCGCCCAGATTCCGGAGCCGGGCACCGCCAGCGTCGTCGAGCCGCCGCCGGTACCGCGCGAGGACACCGCGCCGGCGCACGTGGAGGCCGCCGTGACCCAGATCCTGCAAGTGCTGGAGATGCCGGACCTGCCGAGCATTCCGCCGGCCCCGTCCGCCCCGGTGCCCGCACCGCCGCCGGCCAAGGCAGCGGCCGCCCCGGTCGCGGCGCGCGCCGCGTCGCCCGAACCGCGCATCGCCGTACCACCGGCCGCGCCGCCGGCGCCGCCATCGCCGGCAAGCGCACCGGCAGCGGCCTCGGGCAGCACGATGTTCCTGCGCATGGCGCGCCTGGTGCCGCAGAATGCCGAAGCCGGCCGCGCGGCCATTCCGCTGCCGCCCAAGCCGATCACGCTCGGCGCCGACGCCGCGAGCGACATCCGTGTCGGTGGCCCCGGCGTGGAAGCCCAGCACGCCCGCATCGAAGCCAACAGCCAGGGCTACATGCTGGCCGACCTCGACAGCCGGCACGGTACGCGCGTCAACGCCGAGCCGGTCCGCGAGCGCCTGCTGCGCCACGAGGACGTGATCCAGATCGGTACGGCGCGCTACGTGTTCCGCGAGGGCTGAAACCACGCCGGCGCGCCCCGGCGCAACCCGCGCTCAATCGCCGGCCGCGCGTTCGCGACAGCCGGGCAGCCCGCGCAGCCGAGCGTGGATCGGGTGGCCGTCGAACGCCGCCGCGGCGTGCTCGCGGGCCGCGCGCAGCCGGTCCAGCGCCTCGGCACAGCGGCCCTGTCCGGCGGAGGCCTGCGCGAGCCACAGTGCGCGCTGCCCCAGGTCCGGGCGCTGTGCCGAACGTCCCGCCACCGCACGTGCCTCGGCGTCCCGCCAGGCCGCCTCGGCGCCGGCGAGGTCGCCCTGGGCGAACAGGGCCTCGCCCAGCCAGTCGGCGGCGGTGACGCTGCTCGCGTCGTCGCCGGGCGCGTACCGGTCGCTGGCCGCCAGCACCTCGCGCAGCAGCGACGCGGCGTGCTCGGACCGACCCTCGCGCAGCCAGACGTAGGCCTTGCGCATGCGCGACCACAGCAGGTGCGAACCGTCGTCCTTGCCGTACAACCGCACCGCCAAGTCGATCGCATGATCGGCCGCCGCGTGCGCCTGTGCGAAGCGGCCGGCGTCGGCCCGCGCCATCGCCAGGTCGCCGCTGCCGAGCACCGTGTACGGGTGGAGCGCGCCGCGCTGCTCGACGGTCGCCGTCCAGGCCTGCTCGGCCATCGCCAGCGCCTCGTCGTACCGTTCCAGCTGCCCGAGCAGCAGGGACTGCAGTTGCAGGACCGAGGCCTCCTCCGGCAGGCCGTGCGTGCGGTTCAGGTACCGATGCTCGTCGAGCAGGGCCAGCGCGCGCGGGTAGTCGCCCATGAATGGATAGGTGCTCGCCATGCGCAGCTTGACGTAGAGCAAGGTGCGGATCGTCTTCGGATCGTCCGGATCGAGCAGGTCGATGACCGACTGGTAGCGCGCGATGGCCGCCTGCGCGAGGTCGTCGGGCATCGGCTGCCTCAGCAGCAGTTCGGCCAGCTCCGCCCGCGTGAACTCGGCGCCATGGCCGATCAGCGCCCGGGCCGCCTCGGCGAGCCGGTAGCCCTGCTGATCGTGGCGCAGGCGCAGATGGATGCCGCTCAGCGCGAACAGGATCGCCGCACGGATGCGCGGCTTGTCGTGCAGTTCGTTCTCGATGCGCGCGGTGCCCGCCTCGAGCACCGTGTCGATGCTGGGCTTCTCGCCCTTGTGCAGGGCCGGGTCGGCCTGCGCGAACACCGACACCATGAACTCGGTGACCGCCCGCGCCGCCGCGGCATCGTCCTCGGCACGCCGGCGCGCCGCCTCGGCCTCGGCGTTGGCCAGGCCAACCTGCCGCACGTAGGTGCCGGTCAGCGCGGCCAACGCGGCGGCGACCGCGAGTGCGCCCATCAGCGCCAGCCGATGCCGATGCAGGAAGCGGCCGGCGCGATAGCGCCGCGCGCCACCGGTCGCCGCGACCGGGCGCAGTTCCAGCAGCGCCTGTACGTCGGCCGCGAGTGCGCCGGCCGTGCGGTAGCGCGACGCCGGCGTCGCGTCGAGGGCGCGGCGCAGGATCGCCGCGAGATCGCGGTGCCGGTTGCGTGGCGGCGCCGCGGCCGCCGTCAGCAGGTCGAGCAGGCGACCGAGCTGGAAGATGTCGTCGCCGACGCCGGCCGCATCGCCGCGGTTCTGCTCCGGACTCGCGAAGCCCGGCGTACCGGCCTGCGGCGCCTGACCGGCGACGTCGTCGAGCGCCGCGGCGATGCCGAAGTCGAGCAGGCGGACCTGACCGCGCGCATCGACCAGGATGTTGGCGGGCTTGAGATCGCGATGCACGACCAGCTGTGCATGTGCGTAGTCCACCGCGTCGCAGACCTGCAGGAACAACCGCAGCCGCTCCAGGCCCGGCAGCCCGCGACGCTCGCAATAGTGATCCAGTCGCTCGCCCTCGACGACCTCCATCGCGAACCAGAGCCGGCCGCCGTCGGTGCGGCCACCGTCGATCAGGCGTGCGATGCCCGGGTGCTGCAGCCGGGCCAGCAGGCGCCGCTCGCGATCGAGCAGACGCTCGGCGAGCGCCGGATCGGCGTCACCGGCCATGACCTTGAGCGCGACCTGCTGGCTGTAGCTGCCGTCGTCGCGTTCGGCACGGTAGACGATGCCCAGGCCGCCGCGGCCGATCTCGCCGACGATCCGGAACGCACCGACCCGCTCGCCGGCCTGCAGCACGTCCTCGTCGTTGTCGAACAATTGCTGCGCCAGCTGGCTGCGCAGCGCTTCGCCGGGCTCCAGCCGCAGGCGCTTGAGGCCGGTAGGCGTCATGGTGCCGTCTCGCCGAGCAGGACCAGCAGACGCTCGCGCGCCCGCGTCCACAGCCGCCGCACGGTGCGTTCGGAAATGCCCATGGCCTGCGCGGTCTCCGGCTCGCTCATGCCGGCGAAGAAGCGGCACTCGACGACGCGCACGAGATCCTCGTCCTCGCGTCCCAGTCGCAGCAGGGCCGCGTCCACGGCGATGAAGTCCGCGCTCTCGGCGTCGAGCACGGCCGTGCCCTCGTCGAGCTCGACGCGATGCTGCTCGCCACCCCGCTTGAGCGTGAGCCGCGTGCGCGCATAGGCACAGATCACCTGGCGCATGACCTTGGCGGACAGCGCGAAGAAGTGCTGGCGCGTGGCCGGCACCTGGCTGCCGGATTCGGCCAGGCGCAGGTACCACTCGTTGATCAGGCTGGTCGCGTTGAGCGTCGGCAGCGTCGAGCCGCGCAGCAGCAGCTGGCGTGCCATGCGCTTCAGGTCACCGAAGGTACCGCGCAGCAGTGCTTCCCAGGCCGCGCGCTCGCCGGCGCGGGCCTGGCCGAGCAGGCGGGTTATCTCGTCTTGATCGGACACCGGGGACACGGCCGCACCAGAAGGCGGCGGCCATTGGACCTTGCCCGATGCCGCCGGTCCAGTGACCACGGTCACCGGCGCAGGCGCGCAAGGCACCGCCCGCTGTGCGCGGCACGGCGCCGGATCGGCCGTGGCCGGCGCACGGGCCGGCCATTCGGCGAGCAGGGACGACATCCCGATGCCGAAGTGCCGCGCCGGCCCCGGCACGATGCCGGAGCGGACGCGGCATCCGGTCAGAACGGCAGCTCCTCGAAGTGCGCGATGATCAGCGGCGCGTCATTGGGGAGGTAGAGTGGTCCCTGCGAGTACACCACGCTGTCGAGCGGCACGATGTTGTCGCCGGCGATGCTGCTGCCGTCACCGTAGCGGCACGCACCCGAGTAATAGGCGCCGCGCGTGTTCCCGGCCTGGTTGATGCCGATCAAGAATTCGGTGCCGGCCGGACCGTACTCGGAACTCACTTCCACGACCAGATCCTGGGTCTGTGCGTTCGGTACGAAGGCCTGCGCCGGCACATGACGCGTGACCAAGGAGTCGCCGGCGTAGACGAGCGCATTCTCGATGCCGATCACCGTGAGGTTCTCGACCGCCAGCTCGGCATCGCGCGGAATCGTGTACAGGCGGATCGGAAGATACTGCGTGGCGATCGAATCGCCGACACCGAAGTCGATGCCGGTGACGGCGACGCGCCCGGACAGATCGTGATCCTCGGCCAGCCGGAAGCGACGGAACCAGGCGTTGCGACGAACGCTGGTGCTGCTGCCCCACTGCCAGCAGACCGCGCCGCTGAGTGTGACGTTCGCCGGATCGTGATTCTGGATCAGCCGGTTGGCCGGCGCTTCGAAGTCGTGCGCGAACAGCCGGTTGTGGCGCAGCGGGCAGGTGGCCGCGCCGTCGATCTGCACGGTGTCCACGGCGGCGACGACGCCGTTGCCGTTCGGCTCCCAGCCGCCGCCCCAGCGCAGCGGATAGTGGTTCTGGATCGCGACCCGGCCGCGCCCGGATTCGGGCAGCGCGACGCTGACCCGGGTCCAGTTGAGCGGGAAGCCGTTGCAGGCGGTGGCATCGGACTCATAGCAGAATTCGTTCGTGACCAGCGCCTCGTTGACGACCGCCAGCTGCTGCGTGAACGCACCGACGTCGTCCGGGCCCGCGCCGACGTCGCTGCAGTCGCCGCTCGAGCAGGCGCGCACGTAGAGACGCTCGGGCAACTGGAACAGGTCGTCGATCGCGGCGCGCGTCCAGAAACTCAGGCGCATGCCCGGCGCGAAATCGATCTCCGGCGTCAGCAGCCAGCTGCTGTTGGTCATGAACGAACCGGACAGCGTCCAGCCGGCCGAGAGCACGCGCGTGTGCGGCTGTCCGCTGTGGCCGCCGAAGTTGAGCAGCCGGTTGGTCGGTTGATTGCCGTAGTCCCACAGCACCGGCGCCGCGTCACCGGTGCCTGCGCTGCGGTTGTAGCGCAGCCAGCCGTCCTCGGCGTAGAGCGTGTCGATGCGGTCGAAGTCCTCCCGGCACAGGTCGCCCGAAGCGCCGCCGTCGAGGACGATGGCCAGATCACCGTCGTGATGGACGCGCGTGCCGGCCGGCCCTTCCGGAAGCGCCTGGGCATGGACGAATGCAGAGGAAAGCAGACAACACCCGCCCAGCAGGGCGGCGACGCGAGCGGTCAATCGGTTGGCGGGCATGGAAGGCACTCCGGCAGAGGGTTGTGGTCGGGATCGTGGGGCGGCCGGCCAGCAGCGCCGCCTTCCCGTCTCATCAATAGGCGATCCGACGAAAAACCCGGCCAACCGGTGGCGCGAGGGCGAGACAGTCCCCCAGGCCTGCGGCGATTGCGCCTCTCCGGGCCGTGCTGGTGGTGCGCGTGCCGGCCGGCGCGGTGGAAGTCCGGCCTCGGCCGCCTCAGCGTGCCGGAGGATCGCCGCTGGCGGCGGCGCGTTCGAGATCGGCCGCGTGGCGGTCGGCGGCACCTTGCAGGGCCTTGGCTCGTTCGAGCGCTTCGCGCTGGCCGTCGACCAGGGTCTTCGGCGGAATCTCCACGGCCGGTGGCGGCGGCGGCGAGCAGGCCGCCAGCGCGAGCAGCGTGACGAGCAGGGGAACGCGCGACGGGTTCATCGGTGCTCCGCGGCGACGGGATCCGCTACAGTCTGCGCGTGGGCAAGGCCGTGGACAAGCGGCGGGAGGACGGTGATGAATCCGGCACGCTGGCGACTGGATGGGCAGGTCGCGCTGGTGACCGGTGCCAGCAAGGGCATCGGGCTGGCCTGTGTACGCGAGCTGGCCCTGCTGGGCGCCGACGTGCTGCTGGTCGCGCGCGACGAGCCGTATCTGGAGGCGATCGCCGGCGAGCTGGCGGACGAGTTCCCGGCGCGGCGCATGCTGGCCTTTGCCGCCGACGTCACCGATGCCGAACAGCGCCTGGAAGTGTTCGACTGGATCGCCGACCTCGACCTGCCGCTGTCGCTGCTGGTCAACAACGCCGGCGGCAACACCAGCCGGCCGGTGCTCGACTACAGCCTGGACGAGGTCCGTGCCCTGCTCGACACCAACCTGCTGGGCGCGTTCGAGATGTGCCGGCTGGCCCATCCGCACCTGGCCGAACACGGCGGCGCGGCGATCGTCAACGTCGGGTCGGTGTCCGGACTGACCGCGGTCCGTACCGGGGCGCCGTACGGCATGACCAAGGCCGCCCTGCACCAGCTGACCCGGAACCTGGCCTGCGAATGGGCCGAGGACGGCATCCGCGTCAACGCGGTCGCGCCCTGGTACATCCGCACCCAGCGCACCGAAGGCCCGCTCTCGGACCCGGACTACCTGGACGAGGTGCTCGAGCGCACGCCGATGCATCGCATCGGCGAGGTGGAGGAAGTCGCCGCCGCGGTCGCCTTCCTGTGCCTGCCGGCGGCCAGCTACGTCACCGGCGAGTGCATCGCGGTCGACGGCGGCTTCCTGCGCTACGGCTTCTAGTCGGCCGCCAGGGGGCAGACCGGCCTAGGTCGGCTCGGGCAGCCGTTCGCTGCGGGCCGTCTCGCCGAAGGACGCCGCCAGCGCGGCGAGATAGGCTTCCTGGGTACGGTAGTGGCCGAACACGTGGCGCGAGAAGAACCGGAAGACCGGTGAGGAAACCTCGCCGTCCTCGGTGATCGCCACGCGGCTGCCGCTGCCGTCGGGCAATACCTCGATCGTCCAGCGTCCGCCGAAGCCGAGATCGGTGTCGGCGATGCGGGTGACGAAACGATGCGGCGGCTCGGCCCGCTCGATGCGGTAGGTGATCGTGCCGTTGCCGTCCGTCAGCCGGAAACCGGCTTCGCCGTCCGCCACCGGCAGCAGCTCGACCGCCTTGACGTCCTTGCGCCAGGTGCCGGCCTGGGCGACGTCGCTGATACGCGCATAGACGGCCTCCGGTGCCGCGGCGAGCCGCAGCGCCGTCCGCGCGCGATGCGCGCTCGGCAGGCGGCTGCCAAGCCAGACGACCGCCACGGCCGCGGCGGCGAGCAGGCCGATGGTCGAGAGAACGATCTTCAACATGCCGGCTTCTCCTCCGTGGTCGTCACGCCGCCGAGCGCGCGTGCGGCGCCGGCCAGCAGGTCCAGGCCCTCGACGGCACGGCGGCGCTCCGCGGGTGACAGGCGCGCCAGCAGCAGCGCGACGCGGTCGGCATCGAGTACGGACGCCGCCGCCATCGCCTGCTCGCCGCGTGCGGTCAGCCGGATCCGCTGGACGCGCCGGTCGGCCGGTTCCGGATCGCGCGCGATGTAGCCCAGGGCCTGCAGTTCGGCCAGCGCGGCGGACAGGGTGGAGGGGCGGATGCCCAGGTGCCGTGCCAGCGCCGCAGCGCGCAGCGGCGCGTCGACCGACAGGTGGGCGAGGACGGAAGCATCCCGCGCACTGAGCGCCTGGGCGTTGCTGCGCGCGCGCCGGTGCTCGCTGTGGCAGGCGAAGTAGATCTGCGGATAGCCGCGCAGGACGGCCAGGATTTCGGCGTTCATGGCCTCGGATTCTAGGCAGGGCCGATCGTTCGTCAAAACGAACGATCGGCGGTCCGGCCCGCCGCTTGACAGACGAGGGGCACCAGGTAATTAATTAAGTAACTACCTAACTATCGAACGGCCATGGAACGTGTCTTCGAAGCGCTGGCGTCGACCGCGCGGCGCAAGATCCTTGCCTACCTCAACCAGGGCGAACTGACCGCCGGCGAGATCGGCGCGCGGTTCGCGTTCAGCAAGCCGGCGCTGTCCGGCCACCTGCGCGTCCTCGAGGACGCCGGCCTGATCGAGCGCGAGAAGCGCGGGCAGTACGTCTATTTCCGACTGGTGCCGGACCGCCTCGCGAACACCGTGTTCGCCTGGGCCGCCGAGGTATGCCCGGTTGCCCGGCCGCTCAAGCGCGAAAGCCGCGCGCGGGCGAAGTCCCGGCCCCAGCCGCGCTAACCCGGGCGGAACCCGATTCCATGTCGAGCACCGTCAGGGCCGTGCGCACGTTTCCGAGCACGCGCATTCCGTCGCGCAGCGGCGGGCTTCCCGTCGAGGTCGTGCTGGTGGCGCAGCTCGGACCCGGCGGCGGCGACCACCTGATCGAGCACGCGGCGGCCCGGCAGCGCGGCCACGAGACCTTCGTCGATGCACTGGACGAGCCCTCCGCCCGTCTCGGCGCCATGGACCTCGGCAACGGCGACGCCACCTCGCTGTACAGCTTCGTCGTCGGCGCGGGCGGCCACCCGTTCCACCGCCATGCCGGCCACCGCGTGTTCACCGCGATCTCCGGCAGTGCCGGCGCGCAGTTGCGCTTCTCCACCGCACCCGACGCGCAGGTCGCCGACGATCCGCACGCGTTCGTCGCGGCCCTGCACCACGTCGACATTCCGGCCGACTGCCTTTTCACCGTTCGGTTCGGCGGGGGAACCTGGCACCAGTTCGTGCCGTTGCGACCGCGATCCGCACATCCGGCCTTGTTTGCGCTGTCGTGCCATACGAACGAACTCGGCGGCGACCTGGCGCCGGAACTGCGCCGGCGCGTGCTCGCCAACGACGCCAGCATTCCCGCGCTGACCGAAGTACTGCCGGCCCCGGTGCGCGCCCTGCTCGAAAGCGCCGCCTTCGACGCGACACGCGTGGCGACGACGGCGCTTTCACTGGAGGCCCCGCCCATGTCCCGGCTCGGCCGGGCATCGGGCGCGCTGCGGCGCGTGCTGGGCCGGATACGCGCAAGGATCGCGCGCTTGCGCCGCCCGGTCGGTTTCCTTGCCGACAACGGCGCAGGCAGCCGCAGGACGGCGCCCGCCGCCGTCGCGGACGACTCGCTGCTGCGCGACCAGCTTGCACGGCTGCCGGTCCACGAAGACGCGGTCGAGTGGGTGACGGGCGCCACCGCGTTCGCGAGCCCGTCGGCGACGGCGGCCCTGGCCGCGATCCTGGCCGGCTTCCTCGAGAACCGCCCGCTCGGCGTGTCGCGGCTGATGCGCCTGCGCAACCGCCTCGTCCGTCCGCTCGGGCTGCGCACCTCGCCGCTCGGTTGCCCGGTGTCTTCGCTGTTGTCGTCGGAACCGTCCGCGCCCCTGTTCGAGGGGCGCTTCCCGGTGCTCGCACAACGGATCGATGCCGCGGACGCATCCGCCGAGGTGATCCTCGGCGCCGACGACGCGCATCTGGTGTTCCGGTCCTGCGTCGGCGTGGAACGGCTGCCCGACGGCCGGATGCGCTGCACGCTCGGTACGCGCGTGCATACGCTCAACCGGTTCGGCCGTTTCTACATGGCGATGATCGGCCCGGTGCATCGCCACTACATCGCGCCCACCCTGCTTCGGCAGGCGGTCGATCACGCGACGAAGCCGCAGCGGCAGCCGGGCGAGGCCATTGACAGCCGAAAACGGCCAGTTCGAAGCGGGCGGGACTGCTAGGTTTGCCGCATGGCCCTGGACCTTCCGACGATGCCCAGCCCCGCTGCCTGCGAACGGGCACGGCTGACCCGCGACCGCCGCTTCGACGGGTTGTTCTTCACCGCAGTGAAATCGACCGGCATCTACTGCCGGCCGGTATGCCCGGCCCCGGCGCCGAAGCCGCGCAACATCGTCTACTACCCCAGTGCCGCAGCGGCCGCAGCCGCCGGCTTCCGGCCGTGCCTGCGGTGCCGGCCGGAAGCGGCCCCGGGCTCCCCGCTGCATCGTGCCCGCAGCGAGCTGGTGGCCGGCGCCCTGCGCCTGATCGAGCAAGGTGCGCTGGACGACGGTTCGCTGCCGGCGCTGGCCCGGCGCATCGGCGTCGGAGAACGCCATCTGCGCCGCCTGTTCATGGACGAGCTGGGCGCCAGTCCGCTGGATGTGGCGGCGACGCGGCGGCTGCTGTTCGCCAAGCAGCTGGTCGGCGAAACCGGCCTGCCGATCACCGAGATCGCGCAGGCCGCCGGCTATGCCAGCGTGCGTCGTTTCAATGCCGCGTTCAGCGCCGCCTACGGGAAGCCGCCTCGCGAGATCCGCCGCACGCGCGCGGCGCTCGCCAACGGCGCCGCGGACGATCTCGTGCTGCGCCTGCCGTTTCGCGCGCCGTATGATTTCGCGCACCTGGCGGCGTTCTACGCGCGGCGCGCGATTCCCGGGGTGGAGGTCGCCGAGGCGCTGGCGTACCGGCGCAGCTTCATTCTCGACGGCGTCCCCGGCTGGTTCGAGGTCGCTCCGATCGCCGGCGACGAAGCCCTGGGCCTGCGCGTGCACCACCCTCGCAGCAGCACGCTCGGGACCCTCGCCGCCCGCGTCAGGCGCATGTTCGACGTCGACGCCGACCCGCATGCGCTGGCCGCCGTGTTCCGGCGCAGCGCCCTGCTGGCACCGCTGATCCGGCGCTGGCCCGGCCAGCGCCTGCCGGGCGCCTGGGACGGGTTCGAGCTGGCCGTGCGCGCCGTGCTCGGCCAGCAGGTCAGCGTCGCCGCGGCCCGCACGCTGGCAGCCCGCGTCGCCGCCACCCATGGCGCCGTCTATCCGGCCGGCGAAGCCGTCGGCCTCGGCCGGCTGTTTCCCACGCCGCAGCACCTCGTCGAGGCCGACCTCGAACAACTGGGGATCACCCGCGCACGCGCCGCCACGATCCGCGGCCTCGCGCGCGCACTGCTCGACGGCCGCGTGCAGTTCCGCGCCGAGCAACCACTGGCCGCATTCGAGCGCGACCTGGTGGCCCTGCCGGGCATCGGCGCATGGACCGCCCACTACATCGCGATGCGCGCCCTCGCGCAGCCCGACGCGTTCCCGGCAGCGGACCTGATCCTGCGGCGCGCCGCCGGCGGCGACCGGCCGCTGTCGACGCGCGAACTGGAACAGGCGAGCGAGGCCTGGCGGCCGTGGCGCGCCTATGCGGTCATGCTGCTGTGGCGCGCGAGTTGAACGGTGCGTCAAGCGGTGCACAGCCTGTTGCAGCTCGACCGAAGCAGCGATCAAGCACGATCGAAAAGCGCTTCCCAAGCGTGCAGTCATGGACGGCCGCTTCTAGACGTACCGCCAGCATCGAACGCCACGCTGATGCAACTCGACCAAACCAGCGATCAAGGACAATCGCAAAGCGCTTCCCAAACATGCGGCCATGGATGGCCGCTTCTGGACCTGCCGCCAGCACCGCACGCCACACTGACGCAACTCGACCGAACCAGCGATCAAGGATCGATCGCAAAGCCTTTTCCAAACGTGCGGCCATGGATGGCCGCTTCTGGACCTGCCGCCGGCACCACACGCCACGCTGATGCAACTCGACCGAAGCAGCGATCAAGGACGATCGCACAAACAAAGGACCCTGACGATGGAGTTCGACTACCTCCAGACACCGATCGGGCGGCTGCTGCTGGTCGCCGACGAAGCCGGGTTGCGGCACATCGACTTCCCGAACGCGGACCAGGATGCACGCATCGACGCGAGCTGGAACCGCGGCCGCCGCTTCCTCGGCGCCACGATCGAACAGCTCCAGGCCTACTTCGCCGGCGATCTCACGGCGTTCGATGTCGCGCTCGCCGCGCGTGGCACCGCGTTCCGCAAGACGGTCTGGGATGAACTCGTGCGGATTCCGTACGGCCAGACGATCAGCTACGGGGAACTCGCCCGGCGGATTCGCCAGCCGAATGCCAGCCGGGCGGTCGGCGCCGCGAACGGCGCCAACCCGCTGCCGATCATCGTGCCCTGCCATCGCGTCATCGGCAGCAGCGGCAAGCTGACCGGGTTCGGCGGCGGCCTGCCGACCAAGCAATGGCTGCTCGAGCACGAGCGGCGGCATGCGCCGCCCACGGCATTCATTCTGCAATGACCGCAGCGGTGCGGCTCAGCAGCCGCGCAGACGTTCGCGCAACTGGCGCTCCTGCCGCTCAAGCGTCGGCTGGGTGTCGCTGAACGCGCGCGTGAGCGCGTCGCGCACGCCGTCCAGTTCCTCCCGCAGATAGGCACAGGCCTCCTGCGGCGCGGCGCGATGACATGCGTCCTGGACCTCGACATAGGCTGCGGCGAGCGGCGCCTCGGTGGCCGGCAGGGTCGGAATCGCGCGCAGACCGGGCGCCGACACGCCGATACCGTTGCGACCGCCGTAGCTCTGCGCGAGACCGCGGCCCGAGCCGCCGAGCAGGCCGTACGGAACCGCGTAGCGATCGCCGACGCCGCTGTCGCTGAGATAGCGGCTGCCGTCGTAGCGCGTACACAGGAAGAAGCTCGGCGGTGGTTCGCGTGGGACCGGCGGCGCGGGCGGCGGCGATGTGGTCTCCACCGACGGCGCCGGTGCCTCGCCGCCGATAGCTTCGGCGGTACGCGGCGGCGGCGGCGTGTACTCCGGCAACTGCAGGCGCTGCTGGCGCGCGCCGCCTCCACAGGGACGATCCTGGAAGCTGACCGCGCCGTCCGCCGCGGTGCACTTGAACGCTTCGGCGGCAGAAGCGGCGAACGGCACCCCGGCCAGCAAGGCCAGGATCAGGGACGGATGGCGGCGCATCGGCCGAGTGTACGCCGCCGATTCCGTCACCCGGGAATCACCAGGGCAAGGTCTGGCCGAGGTGGGTGAAGCTGCCGGTGGGGCCGCCGGCATCGACCAGGGCGAGCTCCACGCTCGACTTGGCACCGTCGGCGATGTCGAGTTCGCCTTCGCCGCCGTTCATGTCGGTCTTCACGTAGCCGGGGTGGATCGCGTTGACCTTGATCGGCGTGTCGCGCAGCTCGTAGGCCAGGTGCACGGTCCAGGCGTTGAGCGCCGACTTGGAGGCGTTGTAGGCCGGCACCTTGAAGCCGTAGATACCCGAGGTCGGATCGCTGTGCAGGGTCAGCGAGCCGAGGATGCTCGACACGTTGACGATGCGCGCCGCCTCGGCCTTCTTCAGCAGCGGCAGGAAGGCCTGCGTCACGGCGACGACGGCGAACAGGTTCGTCTCGAAGGTCTTGCGCCAGGCATCGAGCGACTGTGCGGAAGGCGCCTTGGCGAGATCGTCGACGAGGATGCCGGCATTGTTGACGAGGATGTCGAGGCGACCCTGCGTGCGCTCGACCTCCGCGACGGCGGCGGCGATGCTGCCCGCGTCGTTCACGTCGAGCGCGATGGCTTCGACCGGCAGGTTCTCCTGCTGCAGCTTCGCCGCGGCTTCGGCGGCCTTGGCCGGGTCGCGGCCGGCGAGCAGGACGTGCACGCCGTGCTGCGCGAGCTGGCGTACGGTTTCCAGGCCGATGCCGCGGGTGGCACCGGTGACGAGGGCGATCTTCTGGGTCATGTCGAAATCTCCGATGGTGGCGCGGGTGTCCCGCGCGGTGGACGAATCCAGGAACGTGGGATCACGGGGTACAGGATGCCGCGTTCGGGCGGGCGGTGCCGTCCGCGACCGGCGGCTTCGCCGAGGCTGCGGCGCGACGGTGCGGGACGCCGAATACGACGACGCTCAGGGCAGCCAGGGCGAGCACGCCGAGACCGCCGTACAGCAGCGCCCAGCCGAAGCCCTGCGCCAGCGCCGCACGGGCGAGCAGGTCGGACGCTTCGAGATGGCCGGCCGCGACGCGCTCGGCTGCCGCCCGCAGCTGCGCCGGATCGGTGCCGGGACCGGCCGCCGCGAGGCGCGCGCGCACCCCTTCCTGCAGCAGCAGACCCATCACGGCGATGTTGATCGCCAGTGCGATCAGGCGTGCGCTGATGTCGATGCCCGACGCCATGCCGGCGCGATCGCCCGACACCGAGGCGGTGGTCGTGTTGGTGACCGGGCTGTTGGTCAGGCCGATGCCCACGCCGGCGAGCAGGATGCCGGGCAGGAGGGTCCAGCCGCTGGCCTGGTCGGCCGTGCTGCCGAGAAACATCAGCAGGAAGCCGGTGCCGATCGTGGCGAGGCCGAGCGGTACGGCGACGCGTGCACCGTAGCGCTGCAGCAGGTGTTCGGCCAGGGGTGTCATGACCAGGAACGGCAGCGTATAGACGAGCAGGAACAGGCCGACGGTCGTGCTGTCGTAGCCGAGCGCGCCCTGGAAATAGATCGGCAGGTAGATCATCAGCGGCCAGTAGCTGAAGTTCATGCCGACGCAGCCGACGATCGCGCCGGCGAAGCGGCGGATCCGGAACACCGAGAAGTCGAACATCGGATGCGCATGCCGCTGCTCGACGACGACGAAGGCGGCGAACGCGACGAGGCTGACGGCGAAGATCGCCAGCGCGGCGGGGCTGGCGAAGCCGAGATCCGGTCCCTGCGTGATGGCATAGGTCAGCGCGAACACCGCCACGGACAGCGTGACGATGCCGGCGAGGTCGAGGCGCTCGGCATGCGGATCGCGCGATTCGCGCACGTACGCCCAGGCCAGCAGGAACGCCACGGCGGCGAGCGGGACCTGGATCAGGAACACCCATTGCCAGCTCGACACGGCGACGATCAGGCCGCCGACCAGCGGGCCGAAGCCGAGGCCGATGCCGCTGATCACGCCCCAGGCGACGAAGGCGCGGCTGCGCTCGGCGCCTTCACGGAACTGGTGCGACAGCACGGCCACCGTGCAGATCAGCATCGCGCCGCCGGCCATGCCCTGCAGGAAACGGCCGGCGATCAGCACGGTCACGTCCGTGGCCACGCCACACAGCAGCGAGGTGGCGCCAAATGCGGCGATGCAGAGCAGGAACACGCGCCTGCGACCGAAGCGGTCGGCCAGCGTACCGGTCGCCATCAGCACGGTGGTGCAGGCGATCGTGTAGGCGTTCATGATCCACTGCAGGTCCTTGAAGTCGGCGCGCAGGATCTTCTCCAGCGCCGGCAGGATCACCGGCACGCTGGAGATCTCCAGGCCGAACATCAGCGAGGCGAGACAGACCGCGACCAGCGCGATCGAGTTGCGGCGGGCGTCGGAGGGAGTCGTCGTCGAAGCCATCGGTGAATCCTTCAGGGGTGTCGAGCGCCATGCTGTCCGAAGCGGCGCGTGCCGGCTGGCCGTTTTCGGCCGTCAACCCGCGGAAGCCGTCAGTACGTCCGTCGTCAGTACGTTCGTCGTCAGTACGTTCGTCGTCAGTGCGTCGCCGCGTTCGCAACGCCCGCGTGCAGGGGGATCCGGCTCGCGTAGGTCAGTACCAGCAATGCACCGAGGAAGGCCGCCCCCGCGCTGAGCATCAGGACCGGGTCGATGCCCCGGTGATCGACCAGCCAGCCGCCGAGCAGGGCGCTGCCGCCGATCATGATCTGGAACGCCACCACCAGGGCCGAGATGCCGCGTTCGGCCTTGTCCGGCGCGGTCACGAACATCCAGGTGTTGGCGAGCATCGGAAAGCAGCCCCAGGCGACGCCCCACACGCTCACCAGCACCACGATCGCGATCGTCGATTCCGCGAACACCTTCAGCAGGCCGATGCTCAGCATGAGGGCGACCGCCGTAGCCAGGAATCCGTAGCGCACGTCCCGGCTGCCGAGGTGTCCGCCGATCCAGGTGCCGACGACACCGCCGATGCCGAAGATCAACAACGTGATGGCGATCAGGTCGACACCGAAATGCGCCGCTTGCTGCAGGAACGGCGCAAGATAGGCGTAGGACAGGAAATGCCCCGTGCCGACCAGCAGGATGGCGGCGAACCCGACCCGTGGCGGCATCGAGGACAGCAGCAGTCCCATGTCACGCAGGCGGAAATGATCGATCACCGGAATGCGCGGCATGAAGCGCAGCAAGGCCAGCATCGCCAGCACGCAGACCAGGCTGATGACCGCGAACGCGGCGCGCCAGCCGATCGCCCCGGTCAACCAGGTCGCGAGGGGCACGCCGAGTACGGTCGCGGCGGTGACGCCGAGCATGTAGACCGACATCACCTTGGCGATGTGGACCCCCTTCGGTGCCACGCGCGGCACGACCGCCAGCGCGATCGACCAGAACCCGCCGACGGCGATGCCCTGGAACAGACGCCCGATCAGCAGCAGGGCGTACGTGGGCGCCGCCGCGGAGATCAGGTTGCCGAGCACGCCGGCCAGGACGGCCAGCAGGATCAGGTCGCGACGGTCGGCCCTGCGCCCCAGGTACGGCGCCAGCACGGCCGCGAGCGCCGCGGAAATGCCGGGCAGCACGATGGTCGCGCCGGCATCGCCGGCGCTGATGCGCAAGTCGGCCGACAGGACGTTGAGAATGCCGACCGGCAGGAATTCGCTGGTGACCAGGATGAAGGCGGTGACGCTCATGGCGATCACCGCCGTCCAGCGCGCCGTCGGACGGCACTCGTCGTTGCAGGGAATGGCGAGGGATTCGGACATGCGGACCTCGGGAACGAAAGGGTCGCCGACGGTCAGTGGCCCGGCGCCGGCTGCAGCGCCACCGCAGCGGTCGCGCGCCGCGCGCGCCGGCGCCGCACCAGCAGGTAGAACACCGGCGTCAGCAGCAGGCCGAAGAAGGTCACGCCGAGCATGCCCGAGAACACCGCCACGCCCATCGCCCGGCGCATCTCGGCGCCGGCACCGGTGGACAGGACCAGCGGCACCACGCCCATCACGAAGGCCAGCGAGGTCATCAGGATCGGGCGCAGGCGCAGGCGGCAGGCGTCGAGCACGGCCTGCCACACGGTCTCGCCCTGTGCCTCGCGGTCCTTGGCGAACTCGACGATGAGGATGGCGTTCTTGCAGGCGAGGCCGACCAGCACGATCAGGCCGATCTGCGTGAAGATGTTGTTGTCACCCCCGGAGGCGAGCACGCCGAGAATCGCGCAGAGCAGACACATCGGCACGATCAGGATCACCGCCAGCGGCAGCGAGAGGCTCTCGTACTGCGCGGCGAGCACCAGGAACACCAGCAGCACCACCAGCGGGAAGATGTAGACCATCGTGTTGCCGGCCAGGATCTGCTGGTAGGTGAGGTCCGTCCATTCATAGGCCATGCCGTTCGGCAGCTCCTGCGCGAGCACCTCCTCGATCGCCTTCTGCGCCTGGCCGCTGCTGTAGCCGGGCGCCGGCCCGCCGTTGATCTCGGCGGCGAGGTAGCCGTTGTAGTGCGGCACGCGGTCCGGCCCGGAGGTCTCGCGCGCGGTCACGAAGCTCGCGAGCGGGATCATGTCGCCGCGCGCGTTGCGCGTCTTCAGGCGGCCGATGTCCTCGGCGTTGATGCGGAAACCCGGTTCGGCCTGGGCGTTGACCTGGTAGGTGCGCCCGAAGCGGTTGAAGTCGTTGACGTAGAGCGAGCCGAGGTACATCTGCATCGTGTCGTAGATGTCCTGCAGCGCCACGCCGGCCGCCTTGGCCTTCTCGCGGTCGACCTCGACGTCGATCTGCGGCACGTTGACCTGGAAGCCGGAGAACACGCCGGTCAGCTCCGGCCGCTGGCTGGCCTTGGCGATGACGTTCTGCACCTGCTTGTAGAGTTCGTTGGCGCCGAAGTTGGAACGGTCCTGTACCTGCAGCTTGAAGCCGCCGATCGTGCCCAGGCCCTGTACCGGCGGCGGCGGGAAGATCGCGATGAACGCATCCTGGATCTTCGCGAACTCCGCGTTCATCGCCATCGCGATGCCGCCCGCCGACAGCGACGGATCGCGGCGCTCCTCGAACGGCTTGAGCGGCGTGAAGGCGATGCCGGAGTTGGGGGCATTCGTGAAGCCGTTGATCGACAGGCCCGGGAACGCCGGTACCGATTCGACGCCCGGCGTCTTCAGCGCGATGTCGCCCATGCGCCGGATCACGTCGGTCGTGCGGTCCAGCGTGGAGGCATCCGGCAGCTGCGCGAAGCCGACCAGGTATTGCTTGTCCTGCGCCGGCACGAAGCCGGTCGGCGCGTGCGAGAAGCCGAACGCGGTCAGGCCGATCAGGCCGATGTAGACGAACACCGCGATCGAGCTGGTGCGCAGGATGCGATTGACGGCGCCGACGTAGCCGTTCGACGCCCGTGCGAAGAAGCGGTTGAACGGCCGGAAGAACCAGCCCAGCGAGGCGTTCAGGATGCGCGTCAGCCGGTCCGGCGGCGCGCCGTGCGCCTTGAGCAGCAGCGCCGACAGCGCCGGCGACAGGGTCAGCGAGTTGATCGCCGAGATCACGGTCGAGATCGCGATCGTCAGCGCGAACTGCTTGTAGAACTGGCCGGAGAGGCCGCTGATAAAGGCCGTCGGCACGAACACCGCACACAGCACCAGGGCGGTGGCGACGATCGGGCCGGTGACTTCCTTCATCGCCTGGATCGTGGCGTCCAGCGGCGACAGGCCTTCTTCGATGTTGCGCTCGACGTTCTCGACGACGACGATCGCGTCGTCCACGACGATACCGATCGCCAGCACCAGGCCGAACAGCGACAGCGTATTGAGACCGAAGCCGAACAGGTGCATGACGCCGAGCGTGCCGATCAGGGACACCGGCACGGCCAGCAGCGGAATGATCGACGCGCGCCAGGTCTGCAGGAACACGATGACCACGATGACGACCAGGGCGATCGCCTCCAGCAGCGTGTGCGAAACCGCCTCGATCGAGCCGCGGACGAACACGGTCGGGTCGTAGGCCGGGTCGTAGTCGATGCCCTCGGGGAACGACTTCTTCAGCTCGGCCATCTTCGCGCGGACCGCGTCGGAGATCGCGATCGCATTGCTGCCGGGGCGCTGGAAGATGCCGACACCGACGGCGGTCTGGTTGTTCAGCATCGCGCGCAGCGCGTAGTTGTCCGATCCCAGCTCCACCCGCGCGACGTCGCGCAGCCGCGTGATCTGGCCCGCGCTGCCGGTCTTGATGATGATGTCGGCGAAGTCCTCCTCGTCGACCAGGCGGCCCTTGGTGTTGACCGCGACCTGGAAGTTCGGCTTGGCCGATCCGTCCGAGGTGCTCGGTGCCGACGGCGAGCCGAGCTGGCCCGCGGCGACCTGCACGTTCTGCTCGCGGATCGCGTTGGCGATGTCGGTGGCCGTCAGGCCGCGCGCGGCGACCTTCTCCGGGTCGAGCCATACGCGCATCGAGTAGTTGCCGCCGCCGAACTGCTGCACGTCGCCGACGCCGTCGATCTTGGCCAGCTCGTCCTTGACGTGCAGCACCATGTAGTTGGCGAGGTAGTTGAGGTCGTAGCGTCCGTCCGGCGAGGTCAGGAACACGCCCATGGTGATGTCGGGCGTGGACTTGTTGACGGTGACGCCGATGCGCTGGACGTCCTGCGGCAGCTTGGGCGTGGCCTGCGCGACCCGGTTCTGCACCAGCACCTGCGCCTTGTCGACGTCGGTGCCGAGCTTGAAGGTGACGGTCAGCGTCATGACGCCGTCGCTGGTCGCCTGCGAGAACTGGTAGAGCATGCCTTCCACGCCGGTGATCGCCTGTTCCAGCGGCCCGGCCACGGTATCGGCGATGACCTGCGGGTTGGCGCCGGGATAGGTGGTGCGCACGACCACCGTCGGCGGCACGACTTCCGGGTACTCGGAGATCGGCAGCGACGGGATCGCGATCAGGCCGGCAAGCAGGATCAGTGCCGACAGCACGCCGGCGAACACCGGGCGCGTGATGAAGAACTGGGAAAAATTCATTGCGTGTCCTTCGGGATGCCCGGGGCATCCGCGTTTGGGCCTATCCGTTCGTCCGGTCGTTCGTTGGCGCGCGATCAGCGCTGGGCGTGCTCGGTCGGCGCCGCCCGGCTCGCGAGCAGCGGGCTCTCGCCGGCCGTCACCTGCGCAACGCCGGTGCGGTTCGCGTCCATCGTCACCGTGGTCGGCTTCACCGTCACGCCGGGACGCACGTGCTGCAGGCCGTTGACGACGATGACGTCGCCCTGGCTGAGTCCCTGCTTGACCACGCGCAGGCCGTCGATCGCGGCGCCGAGCTCGACGAAGCGGTACTCCAGCGTGTTGTCGGGCTTGAGCGCCAGCACGAACTTCTTGCCGAGGTCGATGCCCACGGCCCGGTCGTCGACCAGGATCGTGTCGCGGCTCTCGCTGCCGACCAGCTTGATGCGCGTGAACAGGCCCGGCGTGAAGCGGCCGTCGGCGTTGTCGAACACCGCGCGGCCGCGGATGGTGCCGCTCTGGGTGTCGACCTGGTTGTCGATGAAGTCCAGGCGGCCTTCGTGCGGATAGCCCTGTTCGTCGATCAGCCCCATGAACACCGGGCTGGCCGCGTGGCGGCCGTCCGCTTCGCGCGTCGCCGTGCGCGAGAAGCGCAGGTAGGTCTGCTCGTCGGCGTCGAAGTAGGCATAGACCGGATTGTCGGAGACGACGGTGGTCAGCACGCTCGCGTTCGAGGCGAGGTTGCCGGCCGTGATCAGCGCGCGCGAGACGCGGCCGTCGATCGGCGAGCGCACCTCGGTGAACTCCAGATTGAGCCGGGCCGCTTCCAGTGCCGCCGCTGCGGCGCCGATGCCGTCGGCGCTGGTGCTGGCCAGCGTCGCGAGCTGGTCGAATTCCTGCCGCGAGATCATGTGCTGGGCGACCAGGCGCTGGCCGCGCTCGTGGTTGGAGGTCGCGAGCTGGGCCTGCGAGCGCGCCTGCTTGAGCGCCGCGGCCAGGCGGTTCACCTCGGCCTGGAACGGGCGCGGGTCGATGCGGAACAGCAGCTGCCCCTTCTTGACGCGCGAGCCTTCGGCGAACTGCACCGAATCGATGAAACCGCTCACCCGCGGCCGGATCTCGACGCTGTCGACCGCCTCCAGGCGGCCGGTGAATTCCTCCCAGTCGCGCAACGGCTTGGCCACCACGGCCGCCACGGTCACCTCCGTCGGCGGCGGGGCGGCCGCGGCGGCGGTATCGGCAGCGCCACGGCTGCAGCCGCCGATCAGCGCGGCAAGGCCCAGAATCAGAACGCTATAGCGGAAGGCGGACATGGCAGAATTCCTCGAGCTCGGAACGGGACTACGCCGGATCGCCCTGCGGCCCGGCGGAAACTGAAGATGGAACCGGCGTGCTGCGCTGCCGCTTGACCGGAACCCTTCGGTCCCCGATCGTGCCGGTAGTGCGTTACCGGTAAGTAACATTGTGATAGTGTTACTGACCGGTAACTCACCTGTCAAGAGGAGTTTTGCGTCATGAACAAGACCCGGTCCGAAGTGGTCGAGAAGGCCGCGTCGGACAAGCCGCGCGTCCGCGACCGCATCTTCGAGACGGCCAGCGAGCTGTTCTATCGCCATGGCATCCGCGCCGTGGGCGTGGATGCGATCGCCAGCGAAGCCGGTACCAACAAGATGAGCTTCTATCGGAGCTTCCCATCCAAGGACGACCTGGTGGCCGAGTACCTGTGCGGCCAGCAGCGCGAGTACTGGCAGTGGTGGGACGAGATCGTCGCGCCCCATGCCGGCAATCCGCGCCGCCAGATCGAGGCCCTGATCGAATCCACGGTGGACCTGGCGCGGATCAAGGCCAAGGCCGCGGCGGGCTGCAATACGGCGCGCGGCTGCGCGCTCGGCAATGCGGCGGTGGAGATTCCCCAGGACAACGAGCGCTTGTGCGACATCGTCCACAACTACAAGTCCGAGATCCGGCGCCGGCTGCGCCAGTTGGCGGCCGAGGCCGGCGCGCGCGAGCCGGATACGCTCGGCGACGCGCTGATGCTGCTGCTCGAAGGCGGCTTCTACACGCGCCTGACCTTCCCGGACAACAGCGGCCCGATCACCTCGATCACCAAGGCGGCGGCCTGCCTGCTGGACAGCTGCACCTGCACGGCGATCGCGCCGGATGCTCCGGCGAAGAAGCGCTAGCGCGGCCGGCCGGGTAGCCGGTCACGCGATGGCCGCACGGAAGGTCGCCTAGCGCGCGCGCTCGATGCCGACCGGCAGGTCGGCGAGGCGCGCGTAGTCCCCGTGCGCGAAGCGCGCCGGATCGTCCAGCCAGTCGACGATCATCGGCGTGGCGTCGTTGCCCCAGAACAGCAGCCCGCCGGCCGCCAGCGTCGGCACCCCGAAGACGCCGGCGGCGATCGCCGCCTCGGTGTTGGCGCGCAGGGCGTCCTTGACGGCGGGATCGGCCACGGCTGCCGCCGGATCGGCGATGCCGAGCCGCAGCGCGGGATCGGCCAGGGTCGCCGCGCTGTCACCGCTCCGGCCCTCGCGCCACAGATGCTCGAAGACCGCCTCGATCGCCTCCCAACCCGAACCGGCAGCGATCGCCAGCCGCAGCGCCGCCACCGGATTGAACGGATGGGCGGGCGGGAAGCGCAGCGGCACGCCGTCGCGCTCGGCCTGCCACTGCGCGATGCGGTAGGTGAAGGCGCGCTTGCCGGGGATCTCCGCGGGCCCGAGCTGGCCGTGATGCCTGAGCACCGCGCCGAACAGGATCGGCACCGGCGTAACGGCCAGGCGGTCGCGCAGGGCGACGATCTTCGGCAGCTGCAGGTACGAGAACGGCGAGACGAAGTCGAAGTACCACTGTGATCGCATTCCGGTTCTCCGTGTGAACGCGAGCACCGGGCGACCGCCAAGCCGCGACCGGAAACCCGCTGGCCGAAGGCGCTACGATAGCGCAGCCATGTCCGATACCGCCGACATCACCGCACTGCTGGCTCGCGCAGGTACCGGCGAACGGCAGGCGTTCGATGCCCTGCTGCCACAGGTCTACGAGCGGCTGAGGCGGCTGGCCCACCGCCAGCTGGCCGGCGAGGGAGCCCATACGCTGAGCACGACCGCGCTGGTCCACGAAACCTGGCTCGGCATGGTCCAGCAACGCGGCCTGTCCTTCGCCGACCGCTCGCGCTTCCTCGGCTACGCCGCCACCGCGATGCGGCACATCCTGGTCGATCATGCGCGTCGCAAGACGGCGCACAAGCGCGGCGGCGGCCAACCGGTGCTCGACTGGCAGGCCCAGGAGCTGCCGGTCGAGGAGGTCGCCGCCGGCCTGGTATCGCTGGACGGCGCGCTGAACGAGCTGGCCGAGCTCGATCCGCGCCTGGCCCGGGTCGTCGAGCTGCGCTTCTTCGGCGGCTTGTCGGTCGAGGAGGCAGGCGACGTGCTCGGCATCACCGCCCGCAGCGTCGTGCGCGACTGGCGCAAGGCACGGGCGTTCCTGCACCAGGCACTGCAGGACGACGCGTGAAGCCGGGCCTGCGCGCGCGCTGGCCGGAACTCGAACCCCTGTTCGACCGCGCGATCGACCTCGATCCGGAGGCGCGCGAGCGCTTCCTGCGCGAGGACGTGCAAGACCAGGAACTGCGCGACCTCCTGGGCGAGCTGCTGGCCGGCGACGATACCGACGGCGTCCTCGACGGCGAGAGCGCCCGCTATGCCGAGCGGCTGCTGCACGGCGAAGGCCCCGGAATGCCGGCGCGGATCGGTCCGTACCGGCTCGTGCGCCTGCTCGGCGAAGGCGGCAGCGGCAGCGTCTACCTGGCCGAGCGCGAAGCCGAGGGCTATGTCCGCCAGGTCGCGCTCAAGCTGCTGCGCGTGGGCCTGCGCGACCCGGCCGAGCAGGAGCGCTTCGGCCGCGAGCGGCGCATCCTGGCGCGGCTGACGCATCCGTCGATCGCACGCCTGCAGGATGGCGGCTTCACCGACGAGGGCGTGCCGTGGTTCGCGCTGGACTACGTCGAGGGCGAGCCGTTGACCGCCTGGTGCGACAACCGCCGCTGCGGACTGCAGGCGCGCATCACGCTGTTCGTCGCGGTGTGCCGGGCAGTCGCGTACGCGCACCGCCTGCTGATCGTGCATCGCGACCTGAAGCCGGCCAACATCCTGGTCGATCGCGACGGGCGCCCGCACCTGCTCGACTTCGGCATCGCCAAGCTGCTCGATGCCTCCGAGCGCAGCGACGACACGCGTACCGGCCTGCGCCGGCTGACGCCGGCCTATGCCGCGCCGGAGCAGTTCGGAAGCGGCGCGATCACGACCGCGACGGACGTCTATGCGCTGGGCGTCCTGCTGCACGAACTGCTCACCGGCCTGCGGCCGGCGGCCGGCGGCAACGGCGAGGCGCAGGCGGCTTCGGCCGCGCTGTCCGTACAGGCCGACCGGGAGGCACTGGCGCATCCGCGCGGATCGACGGCGCGCGCTTTGACGCGCGCGCTGCGCGGTGACCTGGACACGATCGTCGCCACGGCGCTGGCCGAGGATCCGCAGCGCCGCTACGGCGGCGCCGAAGCGCTGGCCGACGACCTGGAGCGCCACCTGCGCCAGCATCCGATCCGCGCCCGGCGTGCATCGGCGCGCTATCGCCTCGGCAAGTTCCTGCGCCGTCACCGTGTCGCGGCGGTATCCACCGCGCTGATCGCCGCCAGCATCGCGATCGGGGTCGCGGCCACGCTGCGCGAATCGCGTGCGGCGCGCCAGGCGGCCGTCGATGCGGCGCGGCAAGCCGAACGCGCCGACGCGGTCAGGACCTTCGTAATGGCGCTGTTCGCCGGAGTGACGCCGGACGAGAGCCGCGGCCGCAGCGTGACCGCGCGCGAGCTGCTCGAACGCGGCGAGGGGCGCATGGCCGAGGTCCTGGCGCGCCAGCCGCAGCTCAACAGCGAGCTGTCGGCGGCGCTGGCCGGCGCCTGGCGTCAGCTCGGTGCGCTGGACCGCGCCGGCGACCTGGCCGAGCGCGCCCTGGCCGCCGCGACCGGCGATGCGCAACGGCAGGCGGCGCTGCTGGAGGTCGGTGCCGTCCGCGTCGCGCAGGGCCGGTTGAACGATGCCGAGCGCGTGCTGCGCGAGGCCCTCGCCACCGCGAGCGATGAACCGGCGACCGGCGAGGCCCGCACGCGGCTCGCCGAGCTGCTGGCCGAAGCAGGCCGGCCGCAGGAAGCGCTGGCCCTGCTCGACGCCAACCTCGGCGTCGATCGTGCCGATCCTGCGGCGACCGGGCGCCTGACCCGCGACCTCGCCGCACTCGGCAGCATCCGCTTCCGCGCCGGCGACCTGCCTGGCGCCGAACAGGCCCTGCGCGAGGCGCTGGACCTGAGCCGCCACGATCATGCCCAGCCGCATACCGAGACGGCCCGCCGCGCCCATGACCTGGCCGTCGTGCTGCTGCAGAAGGGTGCGGCCGCCGAAGCGGCCGACCTGCTCGGCGAGGCGCTGGCCGCACGCGTGCAGCTGCTCGGCGAGCGCCATCCCGACGTCGCCCAGAGCCGGTTCAACCTCGCCGTCGCACGCCAGCGCCTGGGTGATACCGGCACCGCCGACCGCCTCTACCGCGAGACCCTGGACCTGCAGCGCGACCTGCTCGGACCGACCCACCCGGACGTCGCCGGCACCCTCAACTCCCTGGCGATGCTGGCCTGGCAGCGCGACGATGCCGACGCCGCGATCGCGCACATGGAGGAAGCGCTGGCGGCGGCCCGCTCGGCCTACGGCGCATCGCATCCGACGGTCGCGACGATGCTCGGCAACCTCGCTTCGTTCGAGCGCGCCAGCGGCCGCCTGGCCGACGCCGAGCGCGACCAGCGCGCGGCCCTCGCGATCGTCCGGCCCGCGCTGGGCGAGAACCACTATCTAGTGGGCGTGGGCCGGGTCGGCCTGGCCACGACGCTGGGCGAACGCGGCGAGCTGGATGCCGCACTGGCGGAGTACGAAGCCGGCCTGGCGGTGCTGGAAAGCGGCCTCGGCGCCGGCCACGCCGATGTCGCGCAGGCGCGCGTCGCCTATGCCGAGGCCTTGCAGGCGGCCGGCCGCAGCGAGGACGCGCGTGCACAGGCCGACCAGGCCATGGCCGCGGCCGAGCAGGCGTTCCCGGCCGGGCATCCGCGCCGTGCCCGCATCGAGCTGGCGACCCTGCGTCTGGCGGCCGACGGCTGCATTGCGCCCGACACACGCCTGCCGGCCGTGATCGAGGTCCTCGCCGGCGGCGGCAGCGCGCTGCGGCTCGACCTGGCGGCGGCGCTGCTGCTGCAGGCGGCCTGCCAGCGGCGGGCGGGCGATCCGCGCGCCGCCGAAGACACGCTCGCACGGGCCGATGCGGCGCTCGCCGCCGCGCGCTACGTGCCGCGCCGGCTGCGTGCCGCCCGCGCGGCGTTGTAGCGGCAGCCGCCGCGCTGGCAGACTGCCTGCCTCACCGTATCGAGTCCGTCATGCCCAGTGCCATCCATCATCACAGCCAGCGCATCGGCTGGCTGCGCGCGGCGGTCCTCGGCGCCAACGACGGCATCCTGTCGACCGCCGGCCTGGTGATCGGCGTGGCCAGCGCCGAGGCGAGCGCCGGCAACGTGCTGCTGGCCGGTGTCGCCGGCCTGGTCGCCGGCGCGATGTCGATGGCGGCCGGCGAGTACGTCTCGGTCAGCTCGCAAGCCGACACCGAGCGCGCCGACCTGGAACTGGAGCGCCGCGCCCTGGCGACCAATGCGCAGGGCGAACGCGAGGAACTGGCCGACATCTACGTCAGCCGTGGTCTCGATCGCGCACTGGCCCTGCAGGTCGCCGACCAGCTCAGCGCCCACGACGCCCTGGCCGCCCACGCCCGCGACGAACTCGGCCTGTCCGGCACGCTGAAAGCGCGGCCGGTGCAGGCGGCCGTCACCTCGGCCCTGACGTTCTCGGTCGGTGCGGCGATGCCGATCGCGGCGGCCGTGCTGGCGCCCGCGGACTGGATCGCGCCGGTGGTGGCCGGCGCCTCGCTGGTCTCGCTGGCGGGCCTCGGTGCGATCGCCGCCCGCGCCGGCGGCGCCTCCGCGCTGACCGGGGCACTGCGCGTGCTCGGCTGGGGCGCACTGGCGATGATCGCCACGGCCGCGATCGGCCGGCTGGTCGGCACCACGGTCTGACGGCGCCTCAGGCCAGCCGGGCCAGGTAGTCCGCGAGCGGCGTCGCCGGCCGGCCGGCGAGGCGGGCCACGTCGTCGGAGACGGCGGCGTATTCCCCCGCCGCCAGGGCCGCATGGAAGCTGGTGACGCCGGTGACGACGAACTCCGGCAGGCCGGCAGCGCGCAGGCCGTCGGCGAAATCGGCCAGCGGCACGTCGACCGCGCGCACGTCGCGCCGGTAGACCTGCGCCAGCAGCGCCGCGACCTGGTGGCCGTCGAGTGCTTCCGGTCCGGTGATCTCGTAGGTCCGGCCCTCGTGGCCGGCGGTGGTCAGCACGCCGGCCAGGGCCGCCGCGACGTCCTCGTGGGTGACGTAGGCGACCTTGGCATCCGGCCCCGGCAGGGCCAGCACGCCGGTACTGCGGGCCTGCGCATAGAGCGCGGCATTGTTGGCGGCGTAGGCGTTGTCGCGCAGGACCGTCCACGCCAGGCGTGAGGCCTTCAGCGCCGCCTCGGTCTCCCGGTGGGCACCGGCCCACTCGAACCGGCTGTCCAGGGTCGGATGCGTTGCGCTGGTATAGACGATGCGACGTACGCCGGCGCGTTCGGCTGCCTCGATCGCGTTGCGATGGTGGCGCAGCCGGTCGGCGTCCACGCCCATGCTGGAGATCAGCACGAGGCTGTCCGCACCGGCCAGGGCGGCGGCGAGCGTGTCCGGATCGTCGTAGTCGGCGCGCGCGATCTGGAACCCGCGCGCTTCGAGGTCGGCCAGCTTTTCGGGTGCGCGGGCGGCGAGGCGCACGCCGGCCGGAGCGATGCGCTGCTCGAGTGCGGCAGCGACGGCGCGGCCGAGGCGGCCGCCGGCGGCAGTGATGACGATCATGAGCGTCTCCTGAAGTAAGGGTCGGAACGGATGTTGGTTACTTGGCGAGAGCAAGATACGATTCGGCACGAATGCTTCAAGAAGGGTTTTTGAAGTGCCTCGGTTACGGCCCGGTAACCCGCCCGCCCTGCCACCCCTGGAGAGCCGCCATGAGCCTGCGCCTGATCCGCGATGCCGTCATCGACCCGGCCTGTCCGGTGCGTGACGTGCTCGACCGCATCGGCGACCGCTGGACGGTGCTGGTCCTGAACGCGCTGTCGACCGGCACGCGCCGCTTCACCGAACTGCGGCGCGCGATTCCCGACATCTCGCAGCGCATGCTGGCCAAGACGCTGCGCACGCTGGAGACCGACGGCCTGCTGACGCGCACGGTCTTCCCGACGATTCCGCCGCGCGTCGACTACACGCTGACGCCGCTGGGCGATTCGCTGCTGGAGCCACTGGGGCATCTGATCCGCTGGGCGGAAACCAGCCGGGCGGCGATCCATGCCGCCCGGGCACGCGCCGGGCAGGTCCGCGCCGCACGGGACTGAATGCGCCCGCCGGGCCGGCGCGGTTCACGCCGTCTCACGCCCGGAGACGGCAGCCGGCTACACCCCGGGGCTGCTTGAGTTTCCGACGACCAACCGCAGGTACCTGCCATGGCGGCCGCTTCCGTGCTCGACGATTTCCACCCCGCGGTCGCCGCCTGGTTCGGACGCCGCTTTGCCGCGCCGACACCGGCGCAACGCGAGGCCTGGCCGGCGATCCGCGCCGGACGCCACACGCTGATCGCGGCGCCCACCGGCTCGGGCAAGACGCTGGCGGCGTTCCTGGCCGCGATCGACGGGCTGGTCCGCGAAGGCGTCGCCGCCGGCGGCCTGCCGGATCGCACCACGGTCGTCTACGTCTCCCCGCTCAAGGCCCTCTCCAACGACATCGCGATCAACCTGGAAGCGCCGCTGGCCGGCATCCGCGAGGAACTCGCGCAGCGCGGCCTCGCCGACCTGGATCTGCGCGCCGCGGTCCGCACCGGCGATACGGCCCAGGCCGACCGCCAGCGCATGCTGAAGACGCCGCCACACATCCTGGTGACGACGCCCGAATCGCTCTACGTCCTGCTCGGCTCGGTCTCCGGGCGCCTGCTGCTCGGCGACGTGCGCACGGTCATCGTCGACGAGATCCATGCGATCGCCGACGACAAGCGCGGCAGCCACCTGGCGCTCACGCTCGAACGCCTCGAAGCGCTGTGCCAGCGGCGCCTGGTCCGGATCGGTCTTTCGGCGACGCAGAAGCCGATCGAGGAAATCGCGCGGTTCCTGGTCGGCGCCAGCCACGTCGATCGCGACGGCCGCCCCGACTGCGCGATCGTCGACAGCGGCCACACGCGTCCGCGCGATCTGGCGATCGAGATGCCGCCGGTGCCGTTGGAAGCGGTCATGTCCAACCAGGCCTGGGAACTGGTCTACGACCGCCTCGCCCAGCAGGTGCAGGCGCACCGCACGACCCTGGTCTTCGCCAATACGCGACGCCTGACCGAGCGCGTCACCCGCCACCTCGGCGAGCGTCTCGGCCGGCAGCACGTCGCCGCCCACCACGGCAGCCTCGCCAAGGAGCTGCGGCTGGATGCCGAGCAACGGCTCAAGCGCGGCGAGCTCAAGGTGCTGGTGGCCACCGCCTCGCTCGAGCTGGGCATCGACATCGGCGATGTCGACCTGGTCTGCCAGCTCGGCTCGCCGCATTCGATCGCCGCGTTCCTGCAACGCGTCGGCCGGTCCGGCCACGCCGTCGGCGCGACGCCGAAGGGGCGCCTGTTTCCGCTGTCGCGTGACGACCTAGTCGAATGCGCGGCCCTGCTCGACTGCATCCGGCGCGGCGAGCTCGACCTGCTGCACGTTCCGCAGGCCCCGCTCGACGTGCTGGCCCAGCAGATCGTCGCCGAGGCGGCCTGCGCCGAGTGGGACGAAGGCGCCTTGTTCGACTGGCTGCGCCGCGCCTGGCCGTACCGCGACCTGGAACGCGCGACCTACGATGCGGTCGTGCGGATGCTGGCCGAGGGTTTCACGAGCCGTCGCGGCGCCCGCGCCGGCTACCTGCATCGCGACGCCGTGCACGGCCGCCTGAAGGGACGCCGCAATGCGCGGCTGACCGCGCTGACCTCCGGCGGCACGATTCCCGACACCGCCGACTACACGGTCGTGCTCGAACCGCAGGCGATCACCGTCGGCACCGTGCACGAGGACTTCGCGGTCGAGAGCATGGCCGGCGACATCTTCCAGCTCGGCAACACGTCCTATCGCATCCTGCGCGTCGAGCGCGGCCGCGTCCGCGTGGAGGACGCGCAGGGCCAGCCGCCGAGCATCCCGTTCTGGATCGCCGAAGCGCCGGGCCGCAGCGACGAACTGTCGGCCGGCGTCTCGCGCCTGCGCGCGCAGGTGGCCGAGCAGCTCGAGGCCGGCCCCACGGCGGCCGAGCACTGGCTGGTCGAGACGCTCGGGCTCGATCCCGTGGCCGCACGCGCGCTGGTCGAGTACCTGGCACGCGCGCGCAGCGCGCTCGGCCTGCTGCCGACCCGCGAGCACCTGGCGATGGAGCGGTTCTTCGACGAATCCGGCGGCACGCAGCTGGTGATCCATTCGCCCTACGGCAGCCGCATCAACAAGGCCTGGGGCCTGGCGCTGCGCAAGCGCTTCTGCCGCACGTTCAACTTCGAGCTGCAGGCGGCCGCCACCGAGGACGCGATCATCCTGTCGCTGTCGACCAGCCACAGCTTCCCGCTGGCCGACGTCGCGCGCTACCTGCACTCGTCCAGCGCCGAGGATGTGCTGATCCAGGCGCTGCTGGACGCGCCGCTGTTCGGCGTGCGCTGGCGCTGGGCCGCGACCACGGCACTGGCCCTGCCGCGCTATGCCGGCGGCAGCCGCGTGGCGCCGCAGCTGCAGCGCATGAAGGCCGAGGACCTCCTGGCGACGGTGTTCCCGGACCAGGTCGCCTGCCTCGAGAACATCGTCGGCGAGCGCCAGATCCCCGACCACCCGCTGGTCCGCCAGACCCTGCGCGACTGCCTGCACGAGGCGATGGACCTCGACGGCTGGCTGGCGGTACTGCGAGGGCTGGAGAGCGGCGCGATCACGATGACCGCGCGCGACCTGCCCGAACCCTCGCCGCTGGCCGCCGAGATCCTGTCGGCGCGGCCCTATGCCTATCTGGACGACGCACCGCTCGAGGAGCGCCGCACGCAGGCGGTGCAGATGCGCCGCTGGAGCGAGCCGCAATCGGCCGGGGATCTCGGCGCGCTCGACGCCGACGCGATCGCCGGCGTCCGCGAGGAAGCCTGGCCCGACGCCCGCGACGCCGACGAGATGCACGAGGTCCTGATGGGCCTGGGCTGGATCACCGAGCACGAAGCGCAGGCCAATGCCGGCTGGAGCGACTGGCTGCAACAGCTGGCCAAGGCCGCACGGGCGACGCGTCTTCGCAGCGGAGCGCTGACCGTCTGGGGCGCCGCCGAGCGCCTGCCGGCGCTCACCGCGCTGCTGCCGGCTGCGGTCCCGCAGCCGCCGATCGCCGCGCCGGCCGAGTACGCCGCGGTCACCTGGAGCGCCGAGGCGGCGCTGGTCGAGCTGTTGCGCGGGCGCCTGACCGGACTGGGACCGACCACGGTAGCCGCCCTGGCCGCGACGCTGGACGTACCGGCCAGGGGGATCGTGGCCGCGCTGACGGCGCTGGAAACCGAAGGCTACGTCCTGCGCGGCCGCTTCACGCCCGGCGCTGCGGAGGAGGAATGGTGCGAGCGCCATCTGCTCGCGCGGATCCACCGCTACACGCTCAAGCGGCTGCGGCGCGAGATCGAGCCGGTCGAGCCGCGCGACTTCATGCGCTTCCTGTTCGAATGGCAGCACGTCGCGAGCGACGCCCGGACCCAGGGTCCCGAAGCGCTGCAAGGCGTGCTGGCGCAGCTGGAGGGCTACCAGGCCGCCGCGGGCGCCTGGGAGGCCGACCTGCTGCCGGCACGCGTGGCCGACTATGCGGCCGGCCGGCTCGACGACCTGTGCCGCAGCGGCCGCAGCGTCTGGGCACGCGTGGCCGACGCGGCCGTCGCCGGCCGCGAGCGCGCCGCCGGTCCGTTGCGCAGCACGCCGATCGTCGTGCTGCCGCGGCGCGAGCTGGCGCGATGGAGCGGCTTGGGTGCGCCGCCCAGCGCGGACGCGCCGCTGTCCTCGCGCGCCCGTGCCGTCCTCGACCTCCTCGACGAACGCGGCGCATCGTTCTTCGACGAACTCACCCAGGGCACGCGCCTGCTCAAGACCGAGCTGGAAGACGCACTCGGCGAGCTGGTTTCGCGCGGCCTGATCCACGCCGACAGCTTCGCCGGCCTCCGGGCGCTGCTGACGCCGGCTTCCAAGCGCAGCTCGCATCACGCACGGCGTACACGCCGCAACGCCCTGCTCGGCATCGAGGATGCCGGGCGCTGGGCGCCGATCCGGACCGCGCCGAATCCAGCCACCGCCGCAGCCAGTATCGACGGCGACACACTCGAGCACATCGTGCGCGTGCTGCTGCGGCGCTATGGCGTGATCGCCTGGCAGCTGCTGGCACGCGAGGCCGAGTGGCTGCCGCGCTGGCGCGAGCTGGTCCGTGTCTGCCATCGGCTCGAGGCGCGCGGCGAGATCCGCGGCGGCCGCTTCATCGCCGGACTGTCCGGCGAGCAGTTTGCGTTGCCCGAGGCGATTCCGCTGCTGCGCACGATCCGCCGCCGGGCCTGCAACGGCGCGCTGACGGTGGTCGCCGCCACCGATCCGCTCAACCTGGTCGGCATCGTCACGCCCGGTGCGCGCGTGCCCGCCGTCCTCGGCACCCGCATCCTCTTCGAGGACGGACTGCCGGTGGCGGTGCTCAACGGCGGAAAGACCAGCCTGCTGGTCGGCCGCAGCGCGGTCGAAGCCGAATCGGCGCCGCTGCCGGCGGACTGGCGGCAGGCGCTGATTCGCGGATCGGTCGTCTTGCCGGCGGCATTGCCGGCGCTGCCGCACTGACGCCGCGACGGCGTTTCCGACACCGGCCACGGCATCTTCACGCGATCGAGTCGAACCCCGTGAACGAAAAAGGCCGGGAATGCACCCGGCCTTTTCTTCGTCTTCGAGCTGAAGCAGGCGGCTCAGCGCCGCTTGGGCGCCGGCACCTTTTCCTGCGCCATCTTGAGCGCCTTGACCGCTTCTTCCTGGAAGGCCTTCACGGCGCCGTCATCGAGGCGACCGCCCTTGCCGTCCTCGTTGAGGATGGCGGTGCCGCCCTCGTCCCAGCCCAGGCGCGTCGAGCCGCTGATGACGCCGAGCGGCCGATCGTCCTTGAACGCGTACTGCACGGTCGAACGGCCGGCCTCGCCACGATCGGTGATCACGCGCGCAAAACGCACGTGGCCGTCCTCGACGAACGCGTCCCAGGCCACCGAGACCTGATCGTTGAGATACGAGCCCTCGATGCGCCGCATGCCGCCGGAATTGGTGCGGATCTTTCCGATCTCTTCCTTCAGCTTCTCGCCGGGCGTCGCCTCGGCATTGAGCACGACCTGGGTCGTCACGCCGTTCCCGCCGGTCAGCACCGGCGAGTTGAGGGCCGGAAGGAAGCGGCGCTCGCCGTCGACCAGGATCGCCTCGACGACATAGGTCCGCTTGGGATCGATCTTGCCGGGGTCGAAATCGAGCACGAACTGGAACGGCTGTACTCCGCCCACCGCCTGGACCTTCTCGGCCAGCGCGACCTCGGGCTGGGCCAGATCGACCAGCCGCGTGGTCAGCTTGGCCTCGGCGCTCAGCGGGATCTGATCGCGCAGCGTCACCGTACCGCTGATCGCGGTGGCCTGCTGCACCGGCGGCGCGCCGGACGCAGGCGCCGTTCCGGCTGGCGGCGCGCCCGCGTTCTGTTCGCCGGACTGGCAACCGCCCAGCACGATCAACCCCAACAGCGTCGGGGCGAGGAGCTTCCGCATGAGTACATCCTCCAGATTAAGTCGGCAAGTCAATCAACGAAACGTATCGTAGAACGAAACGGGGTCGGCGCGCTTTGCGGGACGCGAAAAAAAGCCCCATCGGCGCTGCTCGAAAAGGACACGGGGAGGTGCTGCAATGCGTCAATGATACCAGCACCGCGAAAACGGACCGGATCTGCGATTTCGCCGCGGGAAGGTTATCCCCCTGCCGCGCCGAAGGAGGCCTGAACGGGTCGCAGCCGGTGTACCAACCTGCCGAAGAACGCTTCGGGATCGCAGCGACGCGCCCCCGGGACGAACGGCCGGCCTAGCGCAGTGGCGAGCACACCTTGTTGCGCCCCGCCTGCTTGGCCCGGTAGAGCTGCTCGTCGGCTGCACGCAACAGCTTGCTGACGGTGGACGTCTCCGCGTCGCGGCTGGCCACCCCGATGCTGATCGTGATGCCGGGCGGTACCGGCGGTCCGGTATCGGCATGCAGGTCCAGCGCGGCGACCGCGGCCCGCACGCCTTCGGCGAAGGCGACGGCGTGCTCGATCGGCTGCTCCGGCACGATGATCGCGAACTCCTCGCCACCGATCCGCGACACGATCAGCTCCTGCGGCGCCTGATCGCGCAGGATCGACGCCACGCGGCGCAGCACGATGTCGCCGGCCGGATGGCCGTACCGGTCATTGACCTCCTTGAAGTTGTCCAGGTCGATGATCAGCAGGGCCAGCGGACGGCTGTGGCTGGCCGAGCGCGCCAATTCCTTCTCGAGCAGCTCGAGGAACTGCCGCCGGTTGTACAGCTCGGTCAATGGATCGAGCGTCGCCAGCAGGTACAGCTCCTCGTGGTAGCGCATCTCCAGCGAGGAGGCGTCCATGAACTTGAACACCCAGCTGCCGATCGTGATGTGGTCGCCGTCCTTCAGTTCCGCCTCGATGATCGGCTGGTCGTTGAGGAAGGTCTTGTTGGTCGAATCCAGGTCCTTGATCCGGTAACCGGACGGCTCCAGCCAGATCCGGCTGTGCTGGCGGGAGATGCTGTGCTCCAGCAGCTGCAGGTCCGCGTCCGGCGCGCGGCCGATCACCAGCGGACTGCGTCCCAGGTCGATGCGCTGGCCGAGCCGCTGGCCCTGAAGGACGATCAGGCAGGCTTGTCCGTGTTCGACACCCAGCTCGCGCTGCGGGCGGATCGTGCGTCGTTGGGTGGTGCTGGGGTCGTTGTCGCGCGAGCTCATGAGACGCCGATGCAGGGCAAACACCGGCTCGGGCGCAGACCCGATACCGAAGGAAGATCCGATCCCGGCTGGCTGCCGCTGGACGGGTCGATCGCCAGCGGCGCACAGGGGCACCGCACGTTCCTTAGCGTATCAGACCCGGGACGGAACGCGCCCCGGCAAGGCGAGGCGCCGCGCAGCGACTGGCTGCGCGGCGCAGACGAACGGCTGTCAGGCTCGTTTGATCAGCCCGATGATGAATAGCAGGATCACCGCACCGATCAGTGCATTGATGATCGCGGCGACGATGCCGCCACCGATGGCCAGGCCTACCTGCGGCAGCAACCAGCCGGCGAGAAAGGCACCGACGATGCCGACCACGATGTTGCCGACCAGGCCGAAACCATGCCCCTTCACGATCAGTCCGGCCAACCAGCCTGCAACGGCACCCACGATCAGCCAGACCAGGATTGTTTCAATAGCCACGATGGATCCCCTCTCCGCAGTGTCGCGGTTTGCGACGCGGCCCATTCTGCGCCCAGCTCCGGCTTCGAGCATGGCGCAGTGCGGCAGCGCGCCGGAGCCGCCGCCTCGTCAGTGGCCCTGGCGTGAATCGGAGGAGGACGGAGGACGGGCCGGACCGGCGGCGCGCTGCGCGCGCGCGCGTTCGCGGATCGCAGCCAGCGCCTCGGGACCGAGCATGGCCGAATCGGGACGGCTGCGCGAAGCCACCCGCTCGGCAGCCAGCGAAAAGACCACGCCGAACAGCCCGATCGCCGTGCACAACAGGCCGAGGCCGAGCAGCCCCGGGCTGCGTGTCGTCAACGACAGGGCAAGGCCGAGCACGGCCAGGCCGATCATGATCCAGCGAACCATCACGCACACCCCGAGGACCCGGCCTGCGGCCGGCGACGCAACGCTACCAGAAAGTCGTTCGCGCATTGCCCCGCCGGTCGGCTGTTTGCCGCCGCAAACCGGCACGCTACCCTGGGCGCACGGCCGCCGCCCCACGGCCGGACCGGAGACCGTCATGGAATCGCTGTCGCAGATCGCACTGGCCGCGGGTCTCGCCTGGGCCAGCGGGTTCCGGCTCTACGCCGCCGTCTTCGTGGTCGGGCTGCTCGGCCGTTTCGGCTACCTCGACCTGCCGCAGCACCTTGCGGTGCTCGAGCACGACTGGGTGCTGGCGGCCTCCGGCGTGATGCTGTTCGGCGAGTTCCTGGCCGACAAGGTTCCGGCGTTCGATTCGCTCTGGGATGCCCTGCACACCTTCGTGCGCATCCCGGCCGGCGCATTCCTGGCCTGGGGCGCGATGGGCGACGCCGGGCCCGCGGCGCAGGTCGCCGCGGCATTGCTCGGCGGCGCGGTCACCAGCGGCACGCACCTGTTCAAGAGCGGCGGCCGCGCCGCGATCAACACCTCGCCGGAACCCTTCAGCAACTGGGGCGCCAGCCTCGGCGAGGACGGTCTAGTGCTCGGCGGCCTGTACCTGGCGATCGCGCACCCGCTGGTGTTCCTGGTCCTGCTGGTCGCGTTCCTGGCGCTGGTGGCCTGGCTGTTGCCGAAGATCTGGCGCTTCGTCGGGCGGGTGCTGCGACGGCTGCGGGGCGATCCGGTCAGCGCTCCGAATGTCCCGGCTCGAAGTAGTCGCGACGCATGAACAGGCCCGGCCGGATCAGGTCCACGAACGCCCGTGCCTCGGCCGTCAGGTAGCGCCCCTTGCGAATCACCACCCCGTAGCTGCGCTGCGGGAAGTACTGCCGCAGGTTGCGTACCGCGAGCCGCGCGCGATCGGCATCGGTCACGCAGATGCCCGTGACGATCGAGATACCCAGGCCCATCGCGACGTACTCCTTGATGACCTCCCAGCCGCCCACCTCGATCGCGACGTGGAACGGCACCTTGCGCTGCTGGAAGATCAGGTCCACGAGGCGATAGGTCGTCAGTCGCTTCGGCGGCAGGATCAGCCCGTACGGCGACAGGTCTTCCAGGTGGATGTCGGTCCGCGCCGCCAGCGGATGGTCGAGCGGCAGGATCAACAGCGGATCGAAGTGGTAGATCGGCTCGTAGCTGAGGTCCACCGGCACTTCGAGCATCGACCCCACCGCGAAATCGACCTGGTCCGAACGCAGCAGGGCCAGGCCGTCGCGACCGGTGACGTTGTGCAGATGCAGCCGCACCGAGGGCTGCACCTCGCGGTAGCGCGCCACCATCGGCGGCAGCAGGTACTGGATCGTCGAGGCGCCCGCCGCGATGTTGAGCTCTCCACCCGCCAGGCCCTGCATGCGCGAGCGGAACTCGCCGTCGAGCGCATCGAACCCGTCGATCAGCGGCTGGGCCAGCTCATAGAGCAGCTGTCCTTCGCGGCTGAGGGCGACACGGCGGCGGCGACGCTCGACCAGGACCACGCCCAGCTCTTGCTCCAGCGCCGCCAGCTGCAGGCTGACCGCCGGCTGCGACAGGAACAGCGCCTCGGCCGCGCGTGACAGCGTACCCAGCTTGGCGATCGTGCAGAACGCCCTCAACTGCTTGATCCTGTTGCCTTTGTAGTAGAAGCGCGGCGCGGCGCCCGCGGCCGTGCCCGGGGAGGCGTGCGATGTTCGTTTGGCTGGGGTTCGCGTGGCCATCGCCATATTCAATCAATACGTTGCAGTCGACTTTATCAAAGTTAATACCATCCATTTAAATATTTGCTTTGTAAAATTGGCGCAACGCGACATACGGTAGGCGCTCGAAAGACGCGGAGTAGGCAATGGTTGCGATGCTGAACGGTCACCCGGGCCCGTCGCCGACGATCACCGGCGCGATCAAGCCCGGCCACGAGCGCGTGCTGACGCCGGCCGCCCTGGACCTGCTGCAGGACCTGCACCGGCGCTTCGACGGCCGCCGCCGGGCGCTGCTCGACGCCCGTGACCAGCGGCAGGCGCGGTTCGACGCCGGCGAGCTGCCCGATTTCCTGCCGCAGACGCGCGCGCTGCGCGAAGCGGACTGGACGGTGGCACCGATTCCCGCGGCACTGGCCGACCGGCGCACCGAGATCACCGGGCCGGTCGACCGCAAGATGATCATCAACGCGCTCAATTCCGGCGCGAAGGTGTTCATGGCCGACTTCGAGGATTCCACCGCGCCCACCTGGGACAACCTGATCGAGGGCCAGGCCAATCTCGCCGACGCGGTGGCCGGAACGATCAGCCTGGTCACGGCCGAGGGCAAGGCCTACGCGCTCAAGCCGCAGACCGCCGTCCTGATGGTCCGGCCGCGCGGCTGGCACCTGGACGAGAAGCACGTGCAGGTCGACGGGCAGGCGATGTCCGGGTCCCTGTTCGACTTCGGACTGTTCGCGTTCCACAACGCGGCGGCACTGCACGCGCGCGACCGCGGCCCGTACTTCTACCTGCCCAAGCTGCAGAGCCACCACGAGGCCGCCCTTTGGGAGGAGGTGCTCGCCCATACCGAGCACGCGCTCGGCCTGCCGCCGGGCACGATGAAGGTCACCGTCCTGATCGAGACGCTGCCGGCGGTCTTCGAGATGGACGAGATCCTGCACGCGCTGAAGAGCCGGATCACCGGCCTGAACTGCGGGCGCTGGGACTACATCTTCTCGTACATCAAGACGTTCCGTGCCCACCGCGACCGCATCCTGCCCGAGCGTGGCCAGGTCGGCATGACCGTGCCGTTCCTGAAGGCCTATTCGGAGCTGCTGGTCAGGACCTGCCACCGGCGCGGCGCGTTCGCGATGGGCGGCATGGCCGCGCAGATCCCGATCGCCGACGATCCGGAGGCCAACGAAGCGGCGATGGCACGCGTGCGCGCCGACAAGAAGCGCGAAGCCGGTGCCGGGCACGACGGAACCTGGGTGGCCCATCCGGGTTTGCTTGCGGTGGCGGTCGCCGAGTTCGACGCGGCGATGCCCGGTCCCAACCAGCTCGACGTGCGGCGTGAGGACGTTCGCGTCACCCGCGACGACCTGATCACCGCGCCGGCGGGCACGATCACGCGTGCCGGCTTCCAGGCCAACGTGGACGTCTGCGTGCGCTACCTGGCGGCCTGGCTGGACGGCCTGGGCTGCGTTCCGATCCATCACCTGATGGAAGACGCGGCCACCGCCGAGATCAGCCGTGCCCAGTTGTGGCAATGGCTGCATCACAGCGGCCTGTCGCTCGAGGACAGCACGCCGATCGATTTCGCCTTGTTCCAGGCCGTGCTGACGGGCACCGAAGACCGCCTTCCGAAGGCCGGCCTGCCCGGCCAGGACCGCGTGCGGGAGGCGATCGCGATGCTCGACGCGCTGACGCGGGCCCGCACGCTGGCCGATTTCCTGACCGTTCCGGCGTACGAGCGCCTGCCCTGACGCGGGCGCCAGCACACCCCCGCCCCCGGCGGGCAACCACGGGAAGCGCACAGAGCGAGCGTCTCCCGCCGGCACAGGCCGATCGCTCCCCCTTGCCCCGCCTCCGCTGGAGACGGGTTTTGCCAATCAGGAGTCCCTTCGATGAGCAAGACCTCGCTGCCGACCGCCGACCAGATCAAGCTGGACTGGGACAACAACCCGCGCTGGGCCGGAATCACGCGCAACTACACGGCCGAGGACGTGGTGCGCCTGCGCGGCACCGTCGCGGTGGAGCACTCGCTCGCCCGGCTGGGCGCCGAGAAGCTCTGGAAGTACCTGCACACCGAGAACTTCGTCAATGCGCTCGGCGCGTTGACCGGCAACCAGGCGATGCAGCAGGTGAAGGCCGGCCTCAAGGCGATCTACCTCTCCGGCTGGCAGGTGGCGGCGGACGCCAACCTGTCCGGCCAGATGTACCCGGACCAGTCGCTCTATCCGGCCGACTCGGTTCCCGCGGTCGTCAAGCGCATCAACAACGCGCTGCTGCGCGCGGACCAGATCCACCACGCCGAAGGCGACGACAGCGTGGACTTCCTGCAGCCGATCGTGGCCGACGCCGAGGCCGGCTTCGGCGGCGTGCTCAACGCCTTCGAACTGATGAAGGCGATGATCGAGGCGGGCGCCGCCGGCGTGCACTTCGAGGACCAGCTGGCCAGCGTCAAGAAATGCGGGCACATGGGCGGAAAGGTGCTGGTGCCGACGCGCGAGGCGGTCGAGAAGCTCAATGCGGCGCGCCTGGCCGCGGACGTCTCCGGCGTGCCGACCCTGCTGGTCGCGCGCACCGATGCCGAGGCCGCCGACCTGCTGACCAGCGACGTGGACGAGAACGACCGCCCCTTCACGACCGGCGAGCGCACCGTCGAGGGCTTCTACAAGACGCGCAACGGCCTGGATCAGGCGATCTCGCGCGGCCTGGCCTATGCGCCCTACGCCGACCTGGTCTGGTGCGAGACCGGCAAGCCCGACCTCGCGTTCGCCCGCCAGTTCGCCGAGGCGATCCATGCCAAGTTCCCCGGCAAGCTGCTCGCCTACAACTGCTCGCCGAGCTTCAACTGGAAGAAGAATCTCGACGACGCGACCATCGCCCGGTTCCAGAAGGAAATCGCCGGCTACGGCTACCGGTTCCAGTTCATCACGCTGGCCGGCTTCCACGCGCTCAACTACTCGATGTTCAACCTCGCGCACGGCTACGCCCGGCGCCAGATGAGCGCCTTCGTCGAGCTGCAGGAGGCGGAGTTCGCCGCCGCCGATCGCGGCTTCACGGCGGTCAAGCACCAGCGCGAGGTCGGCACCGGCTATTTCGATCAGGTCACCCAGGCGATCCAGCAGGGACAGTCCTCGACCACCGCCCTGACCGGATCGACCGAGGAGGAGCAGTTCCACGGCAGCGCCAAGAGCGCCGCCTGAGCCAGCGCCGTCACGAACCCGGCGCCGGCCCTGCCGGCGCCGGCGGCCGGGCCGCGACACGTCCGGGCCGGCCGGTTCCACGGCCGGTCCTCGCGCAAGACGCGCGCGGCGGCCCTGCTGCACTGGCGGCCCTTATCCAGTACGCTATGATTCGCGGTTTGGTACGAACCACGCGGGGTGGTCATCGTGTCGTCAGCGCCGTCGTCCGTCTCGGAAGCGAATGCCGCTCCGGCTGCGGCCAGGCATCCGTCTGCCTCGAACGCGACGCACCCCCGCCAGCTGTCCACCGCGGAGATCGAGCTCTTCGCACGTGTCGGCGCCCGCCGCGAAGCACTCGCCGACGACCTGATCTTCCACCGGGGCGAGCAAGGCCGCAGCATGTTCATCGTGCAGGCCGGCCAGGTGCGCCTGCAGTTCGGCGACAGCGTCGTCGACAAGCTGATCGGTCCGGGTGAATTCTTCGGCGAGCTGGCGCTCTTCATCGGCAACCATGCCCGTGTCGCCAACGCGATCGCAGCGCAGCCGACCACGCTGTGGGTGGTCAGCCACGACGCCTTCTCCGACCTGCTCGACAGCGAGCCGCGCCTGCTGGCGCGCTTCATGCAGCGCTCGTTTTCGTACCTGGTCGCCAGCGAGCAGCAGCTGATCGCCAACCTGCGCCGCAGGAACGAGGACCTGATGGTCACGCTCGATTCGCTGCGACAGGCCCAGACCCAGCTGACGACCGCACAGCGGCTGGTCCAGACCGACGAGCTGACCGGCCTGTGCAATCGCCGCGGTCTCTATCTCTACCTGGAGCAGCTGCAGCAGCGGCGCATCCACGACACGACACTCGGCCTGCTGCTGATCGACGTCGACCACTTCAAGCAGATCAACGACCGCTGCGGCCACCTGGTCGGCGATGCCGTGCTGAAGGCCATCGCCGACGCCCTGCGCGACGCCGCGGCGGCCTGCGACATGCCCTGCCGCCTGGGTGGCGACGAATTCGCCTTCCTGGCCCAAATCACGTCCCTGGACGAGCTCCAGGCACGCGCCGACCAGATCGCCGGGGCGATCCGCGCGCTGCGCTTCCCGGCCGGTGCCGATACGCTGCAGATCGCCGTCAGCATCGGCGGCGGCCTCTGCCCCCTGGAGGCTACCTGGACTGCCTGGTACAGCTATGCCGATACCGCGCTCTACGCGGTAAAAGGCGAGGGCGGCGATGGTATAAACGTAAAGCATATGGACGCCGGCGGCGATTCTCCGGCATTCTGCTAATGCGGTGGCCGGTTATCGTCGGAAGTTGAGGGACTTTCGACCACTGGAATCGTCGAAGCGAAACCGATCCGATAGAACCGGTTTCGGGAACAAGCGCAGCCGTGCATGGCGCCGGATGCGTACCTAGATCGATCGGCCATACGCCGGTCAATGAGGTGCGGGGTTCCTGAGCCCCGCGTGTAGCCAGGGAGTGTCGCTGCTTCATGGAAGCCATCGCCCAGTCTTTGCCCGCCGCAGGATCTGCGTCACCCGATCGCGCCAGGCCGCTGCTACGCACGCTCGTCCTGTGCGACCTGGTCGATTCGACCGCCCTGGTGCACAACCTCGGCGACCTGGCCTCCACGCAGCTGATCCGCCGCCACGACCGTTTCACGCGCGCGTTGCTGCAGGTCCACGACGGCCACGAGATCGACAAGACCGACGGGTTCTTGCTGATGTTCGACCGGCCGATCCAGGCCGTCGCCTTCGCGCTCGACTATCAGCGCACGCTGCACCAGTTCAATCTGCAGGAAAGCAGCAATCTGAAGGCACGCGTGGGCATCCACGTCGGCGACGTGCTGCTCTGGGACAATGCCGAGGAGGAAATCGCCAAGGGCGCCAAGCCGGTCGACATCGAAGGCCTGGCCAAGCCGATCACCTCGCGGCTGGCTTCGCTGGCGCGCCCCGGCCAGATCCTGCTGTCGGGCATCACCTGGGCCCTGGCCCACCGCGCGCAGGGCGAACTGACCGAGGCGGTCGACAAGATCCGCTGGCGCGCCCACGGCCGCTACCGCTTCAAGGGCGTGCCCGAGCCGGTGCCGGTGTTCGAGGTCGGCGAGGAAGGGCTGGCGCCGTTCCAGACCCCGCCGTGGTCGGGCAAGGCCTATCGCGAAGTACCGTTCTGGCGGCGGCCCTCGGTGCTGGTGCTCGAAGCGCTGCTGATCGCGGCCGCGATCATCGTGCCGGTCTACACGATGCTCCGGTCGCCGCCGGCCATCGCGTTCGCCAGCCGCGACTGGGTCGTCGTCGGCGACTTCCAGAACCACACCGACCAGTCGATCTTCGACGACTCGCTGCAAATGGCGTTCCGGATCGGCCTGGAGCAGTCGCGCTACGTCAACATCCTCTCCGACCTGAAGGTCCGCGACACGATCGCGCGCATGAAGCGCGACCCGAACGGCACGTCGATCGATCGCGCGATCGGCTCGGAGGTGGCCCTGCGCGACGGCGCCCGGGCCCTGATCCTGCCGAGCATCGCCGAGATCGGCGGCCGCGTGCGCGTCACCGCCGAGGTGATCGACCCGAAGACGCAGACCACCGTGTATTCCGAATCATCCGACGGCCTGGGTGCCGATTCGGTGCTGCCGTCGATGGACAAGGTCAATCGCCAGCTGCGCGAACGCCTGGGCGAAGCGGTCGCGGTGATCTCCACCGACAGCAAGCCGCTCGAGAAGGTGACCACCTCGAACCTCGACGCGCTGCGCGCCTATACGCTGGCCGTCACCGAGGACAGCAAGGGAAACCGGAAAGAGGCCATTCCGCTGTTTCGCCAGGCCGTCGCGCTCGACCCCGACTTCGCGCTGGCGCGGGTCGGCCTGGGCCGGACCCTGCTGCTGACCGGAGCCGGCGACCCGGCCGAGATCGCCAAGGAACTCGAGCACGCCGTGAACATGGTCGACCGGCTGTCGACGCGCGACGCGCTGTACGCACAGGCCTGGCTGAGCAACAACGGTACGCCGCGGGTCGCCCTGGAGAAGTGGCGCCTAATGGAGCAGCTCTACCCCGATTCGATCCCTGCCAGCGGCGGCCTGGGCTATTTTTCGTGGCAGGCCGCCAATCGCTTCGACGACGCCATCCGTGCCATCGAGAAGATCGCGGTATCGACCAACCCGCGGCGCGCGATGGCGGACTACCTCCTGGCGACGCTCTACCTCGGCCAGGAGCGCTTCGACGATGCCGAGCGCCGCTTCCGCGAAGCGGCGGCCAACGACTACGCGACGCAGAACATCTTCTACGCCTACCTCTACGCCGCGCAGCGAAAGTTCGACCAGGCCGACCAGATTCTCGCGAAAGGCGCCGCGACCGGATTGCCCACCAGCGATGCCGAGGTCTGGTTCGCGCGGACCGCGCTGACGATCGACCGCGGCCGATGGCAGCAGGCACTCGAAATCCTCGGGCACGCGAAAGCGGAAACCCGGGCCATCAAGGGATCGTTCTACTTCGATTTCCAGACCATAGAAAACATCGTCAGGGCGCAGACCGACTCACGCGATGCGGTCGTCGCGCGGCTGTCGTCCTACGTCAAGGAACTCGACGCGGCACAGATCCGTCCCGTGGACCTGCAGTTCCATCGGCTGATGGGGGCGTATCTCGCGGCGACTCAGAACGACGTGGCGCTCGCGCAGCGGTTCCTGGCCGGCGCCGCGGCATTCAGCCGCAAAGGCGATCATCCGTTTCTGGCAAGCCTGCTGACCGTCGTCGAGGCGGAGATCGCCCGCGCGCAAGGCAAGCCCGGCGAGGCGATCGCGATGCTCAAGCCGTACTTCGACGGCCACGAGTTCTACTTCAGCCACCAGGTGATGATGCGGGCCTACGCCGAACAGGGTGACATCGACGCCGCGCTGGCCCAGGCCAAATGGCTGGGCGACCATCGCGGGCGCGCCTACGCCGAACAGTTCGGCCAGCTGGTCCTGATACCGGTCAACGTGCTTTTTTCCGACCTGGCCGTGCTGGAATCGGCACGCCTGTCGTCGGTGAAGGGGAAGGCCGAGGATGCCCGGCAGTTCTACGACAGGTTCCTGGGCCTGTGGCCGGGTATCGAGGCGGTGCCTGCATTCAAGGAACGGCTGGCCGCGGTGAAGCTCGCCGAGCGTCCCACCTCGCCGGCTCGATGACGCCGCCGGTTGACGCTCCGACCCGTCAGAAGCCCGGATCGGACCGGCAGGCCTCGCCCGTCAGCACTGCTCCATCTTGATCCAGGGCACGTTCATGCCCATCGCCGCGTTGACGGTCACTTCCCGGTACTTCTTCAGCAGATCGTCCAGCGTGGCCTTGGACGCGAGCGTCTTGGGAATCAGGCACGCAGCGGGCAGGTTGATGATGATGTCGTCCGGAATGCCAAGAACGCTCAAGGCCTTGGCCGGCGCCGCCTGAAACAGGGCCCGGAACGTATCGTCGGTCGCGACGCGCTTGAGCAGAGCCTCGGCCTGCGCGGCCGTCAATTCGCATTCACCCATGACAACTCCCCTGACGAGGTTCTCAGTTTACCTTCAGAACTTCGTGCTTGCCATTGCCGGTCGAACCTCATCGGCGTCATCACCCGATCCGCGCGGCGGCACCGGCGGCCGGGCCCGGATCGCACCCGGCATCCTACAATCCCGGTTTTGTTCCGATCGGAATGTCCATGCGCCTGCGCCGTTGTCACTGTGTCGTCATCCAGCCCCGTGAGCGGTTCACGATCGACCTGGAGCTGATGCTGAGGGAAACACCGCGCCTCGCCTCGACCTTCGAGTGGGTGGCATTGGCGGCGCACCTGGACGCCGAGGTCCGCGTGGACCTCGACGAGATCGCCGTCCTGGGCAAGGTATCGGCTCATGCCTGGACCGATCGCTCGCAGCTCGAATACGAACACCCCACCCAGACCCTGCAGTCACTGGAAGCCAAGGGCCTGCTGGTCGCCGAGCACACGGCGACGGCCAACGCCGACGACAGCGTCCGCACGACGCATTGGGAAGGCCTGTCGGCTGTCGCGCATCGTCATCTGCGCTGGCGCGACATCGACAGCGAGCGCGAACGCGGCCGCTTCCAGGAGCTCGTCGAGGGCGAACCCCTGGCGCACCTGGGCCCGCCTCCTGCCACCTCGGTCGAGCGCGGCCCGCCCGAGGCACGGATCGCGCTTCCCGGCACGCCCGCCTCGCCGCTGGCTGCGCTGATGGCCCGGCGCGTGACCTGCCGGAACTTCGATCCGGTCCGCCCGCTGGCGCCCGACGACCTGGCCTCGGTCCTGGGCCTGGTCTTCGGCGCACGCGCCGAAGCGACCGTCACCGGTGTTCCGGTGCTCAAGAAGGGCTCGCCGTCGGCCGGCGGATTGCACCCGACCGAGGCCTACCTGCTGGTCCGTCGGGTCGACGGCGTCGCGCCCGGCCTGTATCACTACCACGCCGTGGCCCACGCGCTGGAGCCGCTGCGCCAGCTGGAAGCCGCCGAGGCCGACGCACTGGCGCTGCGCTTCGTCGCCGTGCAGCGCTACTTCCTGGAGGCGCCTGTCCTGGTGATCTATGCGAGCCGCTTCGAGCGCAATTTCTGGAAGTACCGCCAGCACGCCAAGGCGTATCGGGCGACGATCCTCGATGTCGGCCACCTGTCCCAGACGCTCTATCTCGCGGCGACCGAACGCGGCCTGGCGGCGTTCTTCACGGCGGCCGTCAACGAGGTCGACATCGAGGCGGCCTTCGGTCTCGACCCGATGACGCAGGGCGTCATTGGCGTCGGCGGCTTCGGCCATCGAGCCGATACCCGCGAGGAGATCGAGTTCGATCCGCTGCATGCGGTATGGCCGGCCTGATGAGCCGGCCGCGGGCATCCCCCGCCGGCCGCGCACGCCGCACTGTCAGTGCAGGTCCAGGCGCCGGTACTGGATCGCCTCGGACAGATGCGGCGCCTCGATGCGGTCGCTGTCGGCGAGGTCGGCGATCGTGCGCGCCAGGCGCAATACACGGTGATAGGCGCGCGCCGAAAGGCCGAGCCGCTCGACCGCCCGGTCGAACAGATGTCTCTCGCTCGAGCGCAAGGCGCAGTCGCGCTCGGCTTCCCGGTTGCCCAGCCAGGCATTGGGCTTGCCGGCACGCCTGAGCTGGCGCATGCGCGCCGCGCAGACGCGCGCCTTGACCGAGGCGCTGGATTCGCCGGCATTCTCCGCGCGCAGCTCGGCCAGCGGAACCCGCGGCATCTCCAGCTTCAGGTCGATCCGGTCCAGCAGCGGCCCGGACACGCGCGACCGATAGCGCGCGACCTGTTCCGATGCGCAGCGGCACCGGCCCGACGGATCGCCGGCGTAGCCGCAGGGACACGGGTTCATCGCCGCGACCAGTTGGAAGCGGGCCGGGAACTCGGCCTGGCGCGCGGCGCGCGAGATGACGATGCGACCCGATTCCAACGGCTCGCGCAGCACTTCGAGCACGTGGCGGTCGAACTCCGGCAGCTCGTCGAGGAAGAGCACGCCGTGATGGGCCAGGGAGACCTCGCCGGGACGCGGTATCGATCCGCCACCGACGAGGGCGACGGCAGAAGCCGTGTGGTGCGGACTGCGGAACGCACGCCGCTTCCAGCCGTGCAGGTCCCCTCCCAGGCCGGCAACGGACCGGATCGCGGCCAGCTCGATCGCCTCGTCCTCCTCGAGCGGCGGAAGAATGCCGGGAAGCCGGCTGGCCAGCAGCGTCTTTCCGGTACCGGGAGGGCCGACCAGCAGCAGGTTGTGCATACCGGCCGCGGCCAGCTCCAATGCCCTGCGCGCCTGCGGCTGCCCACGGACGTCGGCGAGGTCGGGCTCGTCCTCGGGAGCTTCGCCGGAACCGTCCGACGCGACCGCCACCGGCAGCTCCGCACGGCCGGCCAGGTGCGCGCAGACGTCGAGCAGGGTGTCCGCCGCACGCACGTCCGCCGCGCCGACCAGCGCGGCCTCGGCCGCGTTGCCGCGCGGGACAATCACGCGCCGGCCGCTGCGGGCGGCACGCAGCACCGCCGGCAGGACGCCCCGGATCGGCCGCAGCTCGCCGGAAAGCGCCAGTTCGCCGACGAACTCGTGCTCCGCCAGCGCCGCCGCCGGCAGGTTGCCGTTGGCCGCGAGGATGCCGAGCGCGATCGGTAGGTCGAACCGCCCGCCATCCTTGGGAAGGTCGGCCGGCGCGAGGTTGACGGTGATCCGGCGGGCGGGATAGTCGAACCGGGCCGTCAGGATCGCCGCACGGACGCGGTCGCGCGCTTCCTTCACCGCCGTTTCCGGCAGGCCGACGATCGAGGTGCCCGGCAGGCCGCCCGAAAGATGCACCTCGCAGGTCACCAGGGGAGCCGCGACGCCATCCTGGGCGCGGCTGTAGACGCGGGCAAGGCTCATCGGACTGCATCCTGCAAAAAGGGCCCGCCACCCCGACTGGGGTGAGCGTAGCGGGATGGCGGGCTTCCCGGGAAACGCCGACCGGCGGGCTCCGGCACGCCGGAGCCCAAGAATGCAGGGTGGACCGCGGCCCGGCCGCTATGCGGCGGCCGCGGACCGGTCTCTCGTCAGTGGGTGGCCGGGCCGCGCCCCGGCAGCACGAGCGCCGCTTCCAGCGCACCAATCTGGCGCTCGAGTTCCTCGAGCTTCTCGCGGGTCCGCAGCAGTACGCAGCGCTGGACGTCGAACTCCTCGCGCGTGACCAGATCGAGCTGGCGCAGACCGCTCACCAGGATGCTGCGGACGTTGGATGTGAGATCTTCGCGAGCCTGGCGCACGCCCGAAGGCATCAGGTCGGCCAGGCGCGCGGCGAGTTCGTCGATGGAGCCGATTACCGTCATGGATACACCCCGCTTGAATTCGTCAGCTGCCGGCTCGGTGCCCTTGGGGCGGCCGGTCTGTTTTAAGGAGACGCAAGTATGCGCCTGCCGGCTCGTTCCCTGAACCGGCAGGCGCGGCGTCCCTGCATGCATCCTGCAATGCGTCCTTGCCCCCGCGCTTCCGGTCCCTTTGGCCAGCGCGGCGTTCCGTGCTGGAAATAAGTCTAGGCGCTCTCCCGAGCGGTGCCATCGGCTGGATTCGGAAGATCGTGTAGGAAATTTCTTACACGAGCGGACCGCCGATGCGGCGCCTGGCGACCATCCGGTATAGTCGCGGCCGCCGGTGGCGATGGCCAACCTGCCGGCGATCCAACAACCGGAGGTGCCGATGAAGATGGTCATGGCGGTCGTCAAGCCGTTCAAGCTCGATGACGTGCGCGAGGCGCTGGCGGAGGTCGGCATCCAGGGCATCACGGTGACCGAGGTCAAGGGATTCGGCCGGCAGAAGGGGCATACCGAGCTCTATCGCGGCGCCGAGTACGTCGTGGATTTCCTTCCCAAGGTGAAGATCGAGATCGCCGTGGCCGACGACGCGGTCGACCGGGTCGTGGAAACGATCATCCAGGCCGCCAACACCGGCAAGATCGGCGACGGGAAGATCTTCGTCTATCCGCTGGAACGGATCGTGCGCATCCGGACCGGCGACCTCGACGCCGACGCGCTTTGACCGCGCGGTACCGGGTCTTGCCCGGCCGGAGGGAAAGCCGGTGATCTATCGCCGCCTGGGAGACTCCGGCCTCAAGCTGTCGGCCCTGTCGCTGGGCACCTGGCTGACCTTCGGCGAGACGGTCGACCGGCGCGCGGCACGCGAGCTGGTCGCCGCTGCGCTCGACAACGGCGTCAATTTCTTCGACGGCGCCGAGAACTACGCACACGGCGATGCCGAGCGGCTGCTGGGCGACGTGCTGGCCGATCTGCGCCATCCGCGCGATGCCTGGTGCGTCTCGAGCAAGGTCCGGTTCGGCGCGGTCCCCGATCCGGCACCGACGCAGCAGGGTCTTTCGCACAAGCACGTCGTGGAAGCCTGCAACCAGGCGCTGCAGCGGCTGCGCGTGGACCATCTGGACCTGTACTTCTGTCATCGCCCCGATCCGGATACGCCGCTGGAAGAAACCGTGTTCGCGATGGACACCCTGATCCGGCAGGGCAAGGTGCTCTATTGGGGCACCAGCGAATGGCCGGCCGAGGCGATTCGCGAAGCCCATCGGATCGCTCGCCTGCATCACCTGCAGGCACCCCGCATGGAGCAGCCGCAGTACAACCTGCTGCACCGGCGGCGTTTCGAAACCGAGTACGCGCCGCTGGCGCGCGAGCTGGGGCTCGGCACCACGATCTGGTCGCCGCTGGCGTCCGGCCTGCTGAGCGGCAAGTACCGGGACGGCATCCCGACCGGATCACGGGCCGCCGCAGCCGGCAACCCGTGGCTGCGGGAACGCGTCGCGGACGAGCAGCGGCAACGCGCGATCCGTCAGCTGGACGCCATCGCAGCGGACCTGGGGGTCGCGCTGGCACACCTGGCGATCGCGTGGTGCCTGATGCATCCGGCCGTTTCCACCGTGATCCTGGGCGCCCGTCACCGCGAGCAGCTCGAACAGAACCTGCAGGCCGTCGCGCTGGTCCCGCGGCTGGATCGCGAAACGATGCGCCGGATCGGCAAGGCGGTGCGGGCGGGGCTCGGTGCCCGCCTGATGGCGCGCTGGCGGCGGCGCGGATCCTGAAGCTCGCCACGGCGCTGTCGCGGGCGACCTCCGGGCGCGCCCGGCACCTCCCGCAAAGGAAACGGCCCCTCCCCAACCGGGGAGAGGCCGTCGGGTACCGCCGGCGGCGGCCGGCGGTGGGGCGCCCGGTTGCTACTGGTTGATGTCCACGTCCTTCGTATCGTGCAGGAACAGCGTGCCGACGATGAAGGTGAAGACCGCCACCACGATCGGATACCACAGGCCCGAGTAGATGTTGCCGGTCAGCAGCACCAGAGCGAACGCGGTCGTCGGCAGGAAACCGCCGAACCAGCCGTTGCCGATGTGATACGGCAGCGACATCGAGGTGTAGCGGATCCGTGTCGGGAACAGCTCGACCAGCCAGGCCGCGATCGGTCCGTAGACCATCGTCACGTAGAGCACCAGGAGCACCAGCAGCAGCAACACCATCGGCTTGTTCATCTGGGCATTGTCGGCCTTGGCCGGATAGCCGGCGGCGTTGATGGCGGCCGTGAGATCGGCGGTCAGCTTCGCCTGCGCGGCCTTGGCATCTTCCGGCGAGAGACTGCTGACGTCGACGCCCTGGATGGTCGTGCTGCCGATGCGGACGCTGGCCAGGGTGCCGGCAGGTGCCTGTTCGTTGGTGTAGGTCACGCTACGGCCGTTCAGCAGGTTCTTGACCAAGTCACAGGAGCTGTTGAACTTGACGTGGCCCTTGAGCTCGCCGGGCACGAACTGGAACGCGCAGTCCTTCGGATCGGCCACCACCACCGCCGGCGAGTTCTTGGCGGCCGCTTCCAGCGCCGGGTTGGCGTAATGCGTCAGCCCCTTGAAGATCGGGAAGTAGGTGATCGCCGCCAGCAGGCAGCCGGCCATGATGATCGGCTTGCGGCCGATCTTGTCCGACAGCCAGCCGAAGAAGATGAAACCGCCGGTCGCGATCGCCAGTGCCGCGGCGATGAACAGATTGGCCGTGACCGCGTCGACCTTCAGCGTCTGCGTCAGGAAGAACAGCGCGTAGAACTGGCCCGCGTACCAGACCACCGCCTGGCCCGCGGTGGCGCCGAGCAGGGCCAGCAGCACGATCCTGCCGTTCTTCCAGTTCGCGAAGCTTTCGGTCAGCGGTGCCTTGGAGTGCTTGCCCTCGGCCTTCATCTGCTGGAAGACCGGTGACTCGTTCAACTTCATGCGGATCCAGATCGAGACCAGCAGCAGCACGAACGAGATCAGGAACGGCACCCGCCAGCCCCACTCCTTGAACGCGTCCTCGCCGAGCATCGTGCGGCAGCCGAGGATCACCAGCAGCGACAGGAACAGGCCGATGGTGGCGGTGGTCTGAATGAAGCTGGTGTACAGGCCGCGCTTGCCGTTCGGTGCATGCTCGGCGACGTAGGTGGCCGCGCCGCCGTACTCGCCGCCGAGCGCCAGGCCTTGCAGGCATCTCAACACCACCAGCAGGATCGGCGCGGCGATGCCGATCGACGCGTAGGTCGGCAGGATGCCGACCAGGAACGTCGAGATGCCCATGATCACGATCGTCACCAGGAACGTGTACTTGCGTCCGATCATGTCGCCGAGGCGACCGAACACGATCGCGCCGAATGGACGCACGGCGAAGCCGGCGGCGAACGTCAGCAGCGCCATCACGAACGCGCTGCCCGAGGGCAGGGACGTGAAGAAGTGCGCGGCGATGATCGCGGCCAGCGAGCCGTACAGGTAGAAGTCGTACCACTCGAAGATCGTGCCGAGGCTGGAGGCGAGAATGACGCGCCTGTGGCTCTGGGTGAGCGCTGCGCCCGATGCTGGAACGGATGCCATCGTGTGTTCTCCCCTGTCGTCAGAATGAATACTTCGTGGTGAACTGCAGGCGCGTGAGCCTGCCGTCCGTTCCGTTCTCGAGCTCGCGCTCGCCGACCATCAGCTCGGCACCGACGTCGACCTTGGGCAACGGCGAATAGAACACGTTGGCGCGGATGCTCTGCACCATCTCCGTCGCGTTGCCGCCGGTCAGCGCGACCGGGTTGTCGTACTGGCTGCGCGCGTAGATCAGGTTGAACCGCGTCTTCGGCGAGAACGCATGACGCCAGGCGACGAAGCCGGCCAGGCCGCCGATCGAATCGAGATTGCCGTCGGTGTCGATCGCCGTATCGCCGGTGATGCCCAGACCGATGTAGCGGCTGAAGCCGTTGCCGGCGGTCAGCTGGTAGCGCAGATCGTCGTTCTTGCCGAGGTTCCACTTGCCGCCGACCGTCACGGCGCCGCCGACCGAGCGGTCGTCGGCTGCGGCTACGCTGCCGGCCGCGGGACGGTCGACCGACAGGTCGCGGATCAGGCCACCGATGCCGAACGTGCCCCAGTCGCCCTTCCAGCCGTAGCGCAGCGTGAGATCCGGGAAGGCGCCGCGGTCGGACGCCACCGTGGCGCCGCCGCCGTTCGGGATGATCAGGGTTTCCGGATTCTCCAGCGCGACCGAGAAGCCGCCGGTGGTGTAGCGGACCTGCGCCTGGCGCACGAAGATCACGCCGTCGGTCGGGCCGATGAAGTCGACCGCCTCGGGCAGCGCGCCGACGTCCATGAAGTTGGACCAGGTCTGGCCGGCCAGCCACTTGTTCCAGTAGGCGTAGGCATGGCGCAGCGTCACGCCGTAGGTGTTCGTCGCGTTCTGGTTGCCGAGCGCGTTGCCGAAGAAGTCCATCTCGACGAAGGCGCCGCCCTTGTCGCCGTTCTCGCTGACCGTGTCGACACCGAGGCCGAAGCGCGAGAACTTGGCGTGGGCATCGTAGTCGATGTCCGAAGCCGATCCGCCGACCGGCGTCTGGCTGGGCACGTAGAGCGCACGGCCGACGGCGCCGTCGGCCAGCTGCCCGTCGTGCGCCTTGGTCGCCATGAAGTCCGCCTTGATGAAGCCCCCGTAGCGGAACGTGGTGCCCGCCGGCGAGCCGGGCGTGATCGAAACGACCTGGATCGGCTGTTTGCCCGCCGGAACCACCGCTGCCGCGGCAGGGGCCGGCGCCGCGGCGGCAGCGGCCCGTTGGGATCTGAGCTCGGTCAGGACCTCGGTCAGCTGCTGCTCGAGCTGGCTGACGCGCGCCTCCAGGGCCGCTTCACGTGCTTCGTCGGCCGCTGCCAGGCCGGGCAAGCCCAGCGCGCAGGCGAGCGCCAGCGCGGTCCTGCGCAACGAGGTTCCGCTGCGTACATACATGACATCCCCTCCCGATGGTGTGTTGTCGGGCCAGCATGCGCAGGGGAAACCGGCGGGGCCTATTCGCCTATGGTCGAATCTGCGACCAAAGTCGTACGATCGGACCGGGCCTCCGAGCGGCGTGGCACCATTCGCGGCTCAGTACCCTATCGCCCGATCCGACCTGGGAGGCCGCCATGACCAAGCTCCATCCCGTCCCCGACACCTTCGCGGCCCATGCGCGCATCGACAGGGCGCAGTACGAGACGGCCTATGCCGAATCGGTGAAGGATCCCGCCGCGTTCTGGGACCGGATCGGCCGACGCCTGGACTGGATCACGCCCTACACCCAGGTGAAGGACGTCTCCTATGACGCGCGCGACCTGCACATCCGCTGGTACTACGACGGCGAGCTGAACGTCTCGGCCAACTGCCTGGATCGGCACCTGGCCGCACGCGGCGACAAGACCGCGATCATCTGGGAGGGCGACGATCCGGCCGAATCACGTCGCGTGAGCTACCGCGAGCTGCACGCCGAGGTGTGCAAGGCGGCGAACCTGCTCACCAGCCTCGGCATCCGCAAAGACGACCGTGTCGCGATCTACCTGCCGATGATCCCCGAAGCGGCAGTGGCGATGCTGGCCTGCACGCGCATCGGCGCGATCCATACGATCGTCTTCGCGGGCTTCTCGCCCGACTCGCTGGCCAGCCGCATCGCCGACAGCCAGTGCAAGCTCGTGATCACGGCCGACGAGGGCCTGCGCGGCAAGAAGAAGGTGCCGCTGAAGGCCAACGTCGACGAGGCACTCAAGCGTCCCAACACCAACAGCGTCGAGACCGTTCTCGTCGTGCGCCGCACCGGCGGCGCGATCGACATGCAGGTGCCACGCGACCGCTGGTGGCACGCGCTGCTGGCCGACCAGCCGGCGACGCACGCACCGGTCGCCTGCGAAGCCGAGCATCCGCTGTTCATCCTCTACACCTCCGGATCGACCGGCACACCCAAGGGCGTGCTGCACACCACCGGCGGCTACCTGGTCTACGCCAGCTTCACCCATGAAGCCGTCTTCGACCTGCGCGAGGACGACGTCTACTGGTGCACGGCCGACATCGGCTGGGTCACCGGGCACAGCTACCTGATCTACGGACCGCTGGCCAACGGCGCGACCACCGTCATGTTCGAGGGCGTGCCGAACTTCCCGGACTCCTCGCGGTTCTGGCAGGTCGTGGACAAGCACAAGGTCACGCTGTTCTACACGGCACCGACGGCGATTCGCGCACTGATGCGCGAAGGCGAGGATCCGGTCAGGAAGACTTCGCGCGCATCCCTGCGCCTGCTCGGCTCGGTCGGCGAGCCGATCAATCCGGAGGCCTGGGAGTGGTACTACCGCGTGGTCGGCGACAGCCGCTGCCCGATCGTCGACACCTGGTGGCAGACCGAGACCGGCGGCATCCTGATCACGCCGCTGCCGGGCGCGACCGACCTCAAGCCCGGCTCGGCGACGCTGCCGTTCTTCGGCATCACGCCGCAGATCGTCGACGCCAACGGCGCCGTCCTGGAAGGCGCGGCCGAAGGCAACCTGGTGCTGACCGATTCCTGGCCCGGCCAGATGCGGACCGTCTACGGCGATCACCAGCGCTTCATCGACACCTATTTCCGTACCTACCCCGGCACCTATTTCACCGGCGACGGGGCGCGCCGCGACGAGGACGGCTACTACTGGATCACCGGCCGCGTCGACGACGTCATCAACGTGTCGGGCCACCGCCTCGGCACGGCCGAGGTCGAAAGCGCCCTGGTCGCTCATCCGCAGGTGGCCGAGGCCGCCGTCGTCGGCTGCCCGCACGACATCAAGGGCCAGGGCATCTACGCCTATGTCACCTTGAAGACCGGCGTCGAGCCGACCGACGCGCTTCGCAAGGAACTGGTCGCCTGGGTGCGCAAGGAGATCGGACCGATCGCCACCCCCGACCACCTGCAATGGGCACCCGGCCTCCCGAAGACCCGCTCGGGCAAGATCATGCGGCGCATCCTGCGCAAGATCGCCGAGAACCAGCCCGACGCGCTCGGCGACACCTCCACGCTGGCCGATCCGTCCGTGGTGGCGAATCTCGTCAACGAGCGGCTGGTCCGGTAGGCCGCCCGCCGTGAAAACCGCCGGCTTCGCGATCGCGACGACCCGCCCGTCGCCGGCGCTTGCGAACGCGACGACTCCGCAGCGGCCATCCGGCCTCCTGGCGCCCTCACTCCCTGCCACGGCCACGTCATGCGCGAAGTCCTGATCGCCGACGACCACCCGCTGTTCCGCGATGCGCTCAAGCGCGCGGTACTGAAGGCGCTACCCGACGCGATCCTTCGCGAGGCCGACAGCGTGCCGGCCCTGCAGGCGCTGATCGACCAGTACCCCGACGCCGACTTGCTGCTGCTGGACCTGCACATGCCGGGTGCCAGCGGCTTCTCGACGCTGGCGCACCTGCGCGGCCAGTACCCGGGGCTGCCGATCATCGTCGTTTCGGCCCACGAGGAAACCTCGGTGATGGCGCGCGCGGTCGCGCATGGCGCCTCGGGCTACATCCCCAAGTCCGTATCGGTCGACACGATCGTCGGCGCGGTTCAGAGCGTGCTGGACGGCGACGTCTGGCTGCCGCCGGGCAGCGTCGGCCCCGAGAAGTCATTGCCGCCCGGGGAAGCGGAGGCCGCCGCGCGCGTCGCGGAGCTGACGCCGCAGCAGTTCCGCGTGCTGACGATGATCGCCGAAGGCCTGCTCAACAAGCAGATCGCCTACGACCTGGGCGTCTCGGAGGCCACCGTGAAGGCGCACATGACCGCGATCATGCGCAAGCTCGGCGTGTCCAACCGGACCCAGGTCGCGCTGCTGGCCAGCCACTTGGCGCTCGAGCGCGACGTGATCGCACACGAGCTGGAAAACGAGCCGCGCCCGACCTGAATACGTTGCCCGGCCGCCGATCGGCACCGGCCAGCCCGGCCGGCCGGTCGCTTCCCTGCAAACCGGCTGCCGACCGGCCCCGGACCTTTGACACCCTGCCCGCGCCGGACGGTCAACGGGGGCACGGTCATGCAACAGGTGGAATGCAAGGACACCGACGCTTCGCCGGTGTCCGCACGCATCCGCGAAGGGATGACCTGCCCTAGTCCTTCTTGAAAACGAACGTATTGGAGCGCTCGCGCGGGATGCCGGTGCAACCGTCCTCCACGATCGATACCGGCACTGCGCCGGCCTGCGCGAAGATGCGGAAAATGCGGTCCTGCGGGTACACGTGCATCTCCATGCCCGGCTTGAGCGGATTGCGCAGGTACTCGGCCAGGCGGAAGTCGTAGCCCACTCGATAGGTCGGCACCTGGAAGTAGGCGATCCCGCCCGGCCGCAGGATCCGTGCGAACGTCTTGATGATGCGCTCGATGACCGGCGGCGGATTGTGCTGCAGCACGATCAGCGAGTAGATGACATCGACCTCCGGCAGATCGGCCAGCTGGTCGAGCGATCGCAGGTGGAGCCAGTCGATGCCGCCGATGCCCTTCGCTTCGGCGAGCGCCTTGGCCTTGGCCAGATGCGCAGCGGAGATATCGACACCGGTCGTCCGTTCGAAGTGGGGGGCGAGGTGGCGCGTCACGCGGCCCAGGCCACAGCCGTACTCCAGGCACGTCCGCCGGCCGTCCAAGCCGAGGCCGATGCGCGCCAGCGTCTTCTGGAAGCGCTCGATCTCGGCCTTCCCACTGGCGAAGAACCGGTCGATCGCGGCGTCCTGGGGCTGGTCGCGGTACTCGGGCGCGGTCAGCACCGACCAGAACGGCTGCTCTTCGCCGAACTGATGCCAGGAACGGTGCACGTGCTCGAACAACCGCGCCAGCAGCTCGGGGCTGCCGTCGCTCTCGATCACGCTCGGAGGCTCTCCGCCGTGCAACTGGATGCGCACCCCCGGCGGCAAGGTCGGCGCGAATTCGGGGCTGCCCAGGAAGTTGTTGCGCAGCTGGGCCAGGTTCTGGTTGCCCTCCATCTGCAGCGCGATGACCGCCTCGCTTTCGGGATCCCGCCCCAACAGGAGGCGGTAAGCCCATTCGACGGCTTCCCGCGATACTCCTTCCTTCATCACGTCAGTCTTGTTTCCCGAGCGGACCAGGCGGTCGACGAGCTTGTCGAACATGGGTTCTCTCCTGAAAAAGGCGGGGGTGTGTCTGGCTGTGGCACCGGAGAACTATCCGGACGCATCGGCGGCGAGAAACCTATCATTTCCGATCCGCTCCGGATGTGCCGCGAGGCCTCCTAGAGAACGGCCCGGCGGGTGCGCACCCCCGATCCGCCCGAACACCGGCGGCCGAGCGTTCAGCCGGCACGCCGCCGCAGGAAATTGAGCAGGTCGATACGCGTGATGAGGCCCAGGAAGCGCTCGCCCTCCACGACGATGGCGACGTGCCCGGCACCGAACACCGGCACCAGCGCCCGGATCGGCTCGTGCACGTCGAGCACCTGCAGCTTGCTGACCATCGCCGTCGATACCGGATCTCGGAACCGGCCCTCATCGTCGAGCACGTGCATCAGCACGTCCGATTCGTCGAGGATACCGACGATGCGGTCGCCGTCCATCACCGGCAACTGCGAGACGTCGTAGAGCTTCATGCGGTTGTAGGCGACGATCAGCAGATCGCCGGGACTGACCACGACGGTATCGCGCTGGGCATAGGGGCGCAGGATCAGGTCGCGCAGGTTGCCGTGGTTGGGACGCTCGATGAAACCGTTGTCGAGCATCCAGTAGTCGTTGTACATCTTGGACAGGTACTTGTTGCCGGTATCGCACACCAGCGTCACGACCCGCTTGGGCGTGGTCTGCTCGCGGCAATAGCGCAACGCAGCGGCCACCAGCGTGCCGGTCGAGGAGCCGCCGAGGATGCCTTCCTTCGCCAGCAGCTCACGCGCGGTCAGGAAGCTGTCCTTGTCGGCGACCGCATAGGCCTTGGTGACGCGGCTGAAATCGCTGATCGACGGCAGGAAGTCCTCGCCGATCCCCTCGACCATCCAGCTCGCGGACTTGGTCGACAGGGTGCCCTCGTTGATGTACTGGGCCAGGATCGATCCGACCGGATCGGCCAGGATGAACTCCGTGGCCGGCGAAACCCGGGCGAAATAGCGCGAAAGGCCGGTCATCGTTCCCGACGAGCCGCAGCCGAACACGATCGCGTCGACGCGGCCTTCCAACTGCTCGTAGATCTCCGGTCCGGTGGTCTGCTCGTGCGCGAGCGGGTTGTCCGGGTTGCCGAACTGGTTGATGAAGTACGCGCCGGGGGTCTCGCGCGCGACGCGCTCGGCCAGGTCCTGGTAGTAGTCCGGGTGTCCCTTGGCGACGTCCGAGCGGGTCAGCATCACGTCCGCACCCATCGCGCGAAGATTGAAGATCTTCTCGCGGCTCATCTTGTCCGGCACCACCAGGATCAGCTTGTAGCCCTTCTGCTGGGCGACCAGGGCCAGACCGATGCCGGTGTTGCCGGCCGTGCCCTCGACCAGGGTGTCGCCGGGCCGGATGCGCCCGGCCTTCTCGGCGGCCTCGATCATGCTGAGCCCGATACGGTCCTTGATCGAACCGCCGGGATTGGCGCTTTCCAACTTGAGGAAGAGGTCGCAACGGCCGGTATCGAGGCGTTGCGTCTTGACGACCGGCGTGCGGCCGATCAGCTCCAGAACGCTGTGGTGGATCGTCATTCGGATTCCCGGAAACACCCGCCAGGGGGTCGACGCGCCGGGATCATACCCGAGGCGACACCGCCCCGATGTGCACGGGGCGGCGCGCGCGGGATTCGGGAACGGTCAGGCCGACCGCGACGGGCTTTGCGCTTCCCACATCTGCAGGAGCTTTTCCTTGGCCCAGAGCTTTTCCTTCTTGAGATTGTGCAGGGTAACGTCGTCCAGCGGCAGGACGCCGATCTCGGCGTTGTGCACCTTGCTGTCCAGCTCCCTGTGCTTGTAGTAGAGCGTGCGGAACTCGCTGTTGGACTGCATCAGCGATTCGACGTCTTTCTCATTCTCTTCGAACATCAGCATCTCTCCTCGAAGGGGAACGCCGGAAGGCTTCCGGCGATTCCACGGGCCGGGGTCGCGGACCCGGTGGCGTGGCGCGGAGCTGGGCGCCACGCCACAGGTCGGCGGGTGGTGCAGGTCAATGAGCCTGCCATGGGCAGGCCGCCAGGCCGAAGGACGCGGGACGGACCCGGAGGAAGCGCGCAGAAGGATGTCACTGCCAGGAACACCCGGACGCACGGGCCGGTGCTCGCCCACCGAGGCGACCCTCTCCGCTGGCATGTCTGCGTTCGTCGGCATGGGCTTGACCCATGCGGACCTGGAATTTCCATCCCCGCATGGGAGATCGAAACTACTCTTCGACAGGACCCGGCGCAACCGCCATCGGCCGCCTTCCTCATCGGTGATTTACAAACCTTTTTTTAACGAATTTCGAGGAAACGCACGCGCCCCCCAGCCCCCGGCTCGGACGGTGGCGGCAGGCCCGGGACCGCCCGGTCAGCGCTCTTCGAGGATGACCTCGACGCGGCGATTGCGGGCGCGTCCCTGCGGCGTGTCGTTGCCGGCCACCGGCTGCGCCGAACCGGCACCGACCGCCGTGATCCGCCCGGCGTCGACCCCGGCCGCCACCAGCGCATCGCGCACCGCCTCGGCCCGCCGCTGCGAAAGGACCTGGTTGGCATTGGCGTTGCCGGTCGAATCGCTGTGGCCGAGGATGCGGATCGGCCGGCCCGCATCGGCGTTGACGAAGTCGACCACCTTGCCGAGGCCGGCGCGTGCCTCCGGCTTGAGTGCAGCCTGCCCGGGAGCGAACGCGACATCGTCCAGCGTCATCTGCATGCCCTGGGCGCCGCGGGTCGCCTGCAGCGAGCCCAGGCGCGCGCGCAGCGATTCGGCGGCCGATGCCGCCAATGCCGCTTCCTGCTTGGCCAGGGCGGCCGCCTGGGACTGTGCGTCGGCGATACGCCGCGCCTGCGCCGCTTCGGCGCGAGCCGACTCGGCCGCCAGGTTGGCCTCGTCGCCCTGCAGCCGCGCCGCCTCGGCTTCCTGCGCCAGCCGCGCGGCTTCCTCGGCCTGGATCTGCGATGCCAGGCGCTGCCGTTCGAGTTCGGCGCGCGCCATCGCCGCATCGAGCCGCGCGACCTGTAGCTGCAGGCGGTCGTGCTCGCGCTGCAGGCGTTCGCTCTCGTTCTCCAGTTCCTGCGCCTGGGCAGTGGCCCAGGCGATGTCGAGCAGCCGTTCGGCCACGTAGACCTGGTGCGTGCCTTCCTCGCCACCGAGGCGCGACTCGCGCAACGCGGACAAGGCCGCGCGCGTACGCGCGATCTCGGCCGGTGCCAGGCTCCCGAGGCGGGCGTCGCCGGCCAGTTGATCGAGGCTGCGCTCCAGGCGTTGCAGATCGATGTCGCGCTGGGGCGAGGTGGTCTGGCAGCCGGCGAGGATCAGGCCCGACAGCGCCACGGTCCAGGTCCATCGGAACGCCGGGCTCATCGCCGCACCTCCCCGCCGCGCGTGTCCAGGTCGCGCTGCAGCGCCGCGTTCTGCTGGCGCAGGGTATCGGCGGTCTCGCGCGCCTTCCCCAGGCGCGCCTTGACGGTGGCCAGCTCGCCGTTGGCTTCCGATTCGCGCGCCAGGCGCACCGCCACCGGATAGTCTTCGCGGGCGTTGGCCGCCTGCGCCTGGGCCAGGCGCTCCTCCGCGAAGCGCAGCTCCAGCGGCGCATACGTCTGCGCGCCGGCTTGCCGGGCCGCGGCCAGGTTGCGGTTGGCGCCCGCGAACAGGTCGCCCGGCGGCCGGGTGGGGCTGCAGGCAGCCAGCAGGCAGATGCCCAAAAGGGCGATCCACGCATGGATTTTTCGGAGCGCTGATGTCATAAACATCTTCTAACGTGCGGAGCGGGCTGAGGCTGGCTATTGTGGGAAGCTCGGCACGGCTTTGGCAACCGCGCCGCCGGCGGCTTGGGGGAATCGTGCGATGGATATCGGCTACTTCCTGAAATTGATGACCGAAAAGGGGGCGTCGGACATGTTCCTGACGACCGGCGCGCCCGTGCACATCAAGGTGGAAGGCAAGCTGTATCCGCTCGGCAACACCGGCCTGCCCAACGGCATGGTCAAGAAGATCGCCTATTCGCTGATGGACGAAGGCCAGGTACCGCAGTTCGAGCGCGACCTGGAGCTCAACATGGCCATCGCGGTCAAGGACGCCGGCCGCTTCCGCATCAACGTGTTCAAGCAGCGCGGCGAAGTCGGCATGGTCATCCGCGCCATCAAGAGCGAGATCCCGTCCATCGAGGAACTGCGCCTGCCGCAGATCTTCAAGGACCTGATCATGGAGCCGCGCGGGCTGATCCTCGTCGTCGGCGCCACCGGCTCGGGCAAGTCGACCACGCTGGCCTCGATGATCGACTACCGCAACTCCAACATCTCCGGGCACGTGCTGACCGTCGAGGACCCGATCGAGTACCTGCACCGGCACAAGAAGTCGATCGTCAACCAGCGCGAGGTGGGCCTGGACACCCACGGCTTCCACGAGGCGCTCAAGAACGCGATGCGCGAAGCGCCGGACGTCATCATGATCGGCGAGATCCGCGACGCGCTGACGATGGAAGCGGCGATCGCGTTCTCCGAGACCGGCCATCTGTGCCTGGCGACGCTGCACTCGAACAACGCCGACCAGACCCTCGAGCGCATCCTCAATTTCTTCCCGGAGTCGGCGCACAAGAACATCCTGATGAACCTGTCGCTCAACCTCAAGGCGGTCATCAGCCAGCGCCTGGTCATGGGCAAGGACGGCCGCCGGCTGCCGGCCGCCGAGGTGCTGATCAATACCCCGATGATCCGTGACCTCATGCGGCGCGGCCAGGTCCACGAGATCAAGGAAGCGATGGACCGCAGCCTCCAGGAAGGCATGCAGACCTTCGACCAGGCGCTCTACGCGCTCTACAAGGAAGGCAAGATCGACCTGGAAGAAGCGCTCAACAAGGCCGACTCGCGCGACGGCCTGGCGCTCAAGATCCGCCTTGCCGAAGGCGGTGATACGCCGATCGCCGAAGAGGCATTCGATACCGGCGTGTTCTAGCCGATTGGCGAGGAAGGGCAGTCCTGCCCTTCCTCACCCCGCACGGTCGCGGCGAAGCCGCGCCACGTGTTCCGCGGATCAACCGCTCAAGCCTTTGACCCGCGGGCGATCCATCCCTGGATCGCGCAAGCAGGCTGTTTCTCGACAGCCCGCTTGCGCACGGGATCGCCGCGGACGTTACCGCTGCAGAATCGGCGGCAACGGGCAGTGCAGGGACGCGCAGATCGTCCGCAACAGCTCCGCTTCGGCCACGCTCATGACGCCATCCTCGCTGATCGCGGCGGTCAGGCCGCGCACGACCAGTTCCTTGCCGGCCGGTGCCAGCCGGTCCAGGCGCGGCAGCGCCTGGTCCAGCGCCGCACCCCAGTCGGCCGGCGGAGCGTAGGGCGCGGTCGAGGCCGGCAGCGCCTCGTGCAGCCCGAGTCGATAGGCGCGCAGCGCGACCACCGGATCGGCATGCCCCTTCTGCGCGAGCGTCGCGAACACGTCGGCGAGTTCAGCGGCCACCTGCGGGAGCTTGAGCCGGCCGGCGATATGCGTGGCCGAGGGATCGAGCGCCTCGATCACCTGTACGCGGATCAGGCGCGCCAGGCAGTACTCGGCCAGCGAAACCTGCCCGTCGGCGGCGATCAGCTCCTGCAACACCGCCAGGAACACCTGCAGCTGCGGACGCGGGCGGCGGCGCAGCGCGGGGAACGCCAGCGCAGCCAGCGGCAGGTGCTGGACCGGGTGCAAGGCAGCGACACCGATCGCCAATGCCTGGACGTCGGCACGCGTGCCGCGGTCGAAGCGCTGCTCGATCGTCTGCAGCTGGCGAGCGCGTACGGCGCTTTCCTGGCCCAGCAGCAGCGCGAAGATCACCGCCATCGCGCGCTCCTGGCGATAGGCCGCCTCGCGCAACGGATCGGGAATCGCCCTGTGGATCGCGGCTGCCGCGCGCTGGTCGTCGGTGCCCGGGTTGCCGACCTGCCGCGATACCCGCTCGGGATCCACCTGGACGGCGACCTCGACCGACGGCAGACGCGCCGCCGCGCCGGCCGGGTGCGCCGAGGCCAGCCGCGACGCCACCTCGGCCGGCGCGAACCCCGCGATCGAGACTTGCGCGGCCTCGACGTCGCCGACGCGCACCGGATGGGACCAGGCAGCGGCGATCGCCGCCAGCTCCGACGGGTCGAACGCCGGCTGCAGGCGCTTGATCCGGCCGATCAGCGGCGGATGCGTCGCGAACAACGCCGAATAGCCCACGCCGTCGCCGAACAGCATGTGGGCGACCTCTTCGCGGTCATCGCCGGACAGCCGCGAGCCCTCGGCCAGGCCGCCGATCTTCTTGAGGGCACCGGCGATGCCGTCCGTCTGGCGCGTGAACTGCACGGCAGATGCATCCGCCAGGTACTCGCGATGGCGCGAGATCGAGGCCTTGATCATGCGGCCGAACAGCACGCCGATGTATCCGGCGGCGAACAGCGCGGCGCCGAAGAGCACGATGCCACCGCTGCTGCGGCCACGGCCGCGGCCGGTCACCTCGATGATCTTGCGGCCGATCGTGGCCATGACCAGGATGCCGAAGACGACTCCGATGAGGCGGATGTTGAGGCGCATGTCGCCGTTCAGCACGTGGCTGAACTCGTGCGCGATGACACCCTGCAGCTCGTCGCGGTCCAGCTTGTCGAGCGCGCCACGCGTGACCGTGATCGCCGCGTCGGTCGGCGCATAGCCGGCGGCGAACGCGTTGATGCCCGCATCCTCCTCCAGCACGTAGACCTCGGGCACCGGCACGCCCGAGGCGATCGCGATCTCCTCGACGACGTTGCGCAGCCGCCGGTAGGCGAAATCGGGGGTGTTCTCCGGAACCGGCACCGCGCCGAGCTGGCGGGCCACCGCACCGCCACCGCCGCGCAACGTGGCGATCCGGTACATCGAGCCGGCGGCGATCGCACCGACGACGACCAACGAGACCACGGCGACGCCCGCGATGCCGTTGCCGGCCGGCGACCCCACGCCCAGGTCGCGGCCGAAGGCGGCCAGGAAGACCGCGTCGATCAGTGCGACGATCGCGATCACCGCCAGCACGAAAAGCGCGATCATCCGGCGCGACTGCCTGCGCGCCTGGGTCTGGTGGGCGAAGAAATCCATCGGGCGCTGTCCCTGGGAATCGGCGGGCGGAACGGCCTTTCGGTCAGGTCCTGCCCGCCGGCACTAGCGGATCAGGTGAACGACACCTTCACTGCCTCGCGCTTCTCCGGCGCCTCGATCTGCAGCAGCTCGGCGGCCTGGAAATTGAACATGCCGGCGACGATCGAATTCGGGAAGACTTCGCGCCGGTTGTTGTAGTTCATCACCGCGTCGTTGAACGCCTGGCGCGCGAAGGCCACCTTGTTCTCGGTCGAGGTCAGCTCCTCGGAGAGCTGCATCATGTTCTGGTTGGCCTTGAGGTCCGGATACGCCTCGGCCAGGGCGAACAACCGGCCGAGCGTCGCGCCGAGCGCGCCTTCGGACTGGGCCAGCTGCTGCATCGCCGCCGCGTCGCCCGGGTTGGCCTTGGCGGCGGACAGGCCGGACATTGCCGCATTGCGTGCCTGGATGACCGCCTCGAGCGTCTCGCGCTCGTGCTTCATGTAGCCCTTGGCGGTCTCGACCAGGTTCGGGATCAGGTCGTAGCGCCGCGTCAGCTGCACGTCGATCTGGGCGAAGGCGTTCTTGTAGCCGTTGCGGGCGGTGATCAGGCCGTTGTAGAGACCGACTGCCCAGAACGCGAGGGCCGCGATGATGACCAGAAAAATGATCAAACCCATCGGATCACATCCTCATGCATGAATGGCTGAGTCGCCGGCCGAGGTTGAACCGGCGCCGCACGCAGAATAGCATGAGGCCGTCGACCTCCCGGAGGGTCTCGTTGAGCCGTACCACCCGTACTCTGTTCGCGTTTTTTCTGGTTCTGCTGGCCGCGGCGACGGCGACGACCGATGCTGCGGCAGCACGCAAGAAGAAGGCCGCCACGCGCGCCGCACCGCCGGTGCTGGCCGTGCCGGTGCCGATTCCGCGCGTCGATCCGCAGGCGGTCGCGGCCGATGCGGAAGGTGTCGTCGGCGACGCGAACCGCTGGATCGATGCGATCGAAGGCTCGGGCCAGGTGGCCGGCCTTGCGGTCGCCATCGTCAAGGACGACGCGGTCGTCCTCGAGCGCGTCGCCGGCTACGCCGACTGGGATACGCGCACGCCCGTCACCGCGACCACGGTGTTCCGGCTGGCCTCGTTGTCCAAGGGCTTCGCCAGCGCGCTGGCGGCCCTGATCGTCGGCGAGAACCGCCTGCGCTGGGAAACGCGGATCACCGACCTGCTGCCCACGTTCACGCTGGCCGACATCGAGGGCGGCCAGCAGCTGACCGTGCGCGACATCCTGAGCCAGCGGGTCGGCCTGCCCAGCAATACCTACGACCGCCTTCTCGAAGCCGACGAGCCGTACCCGCTGCTGGTCGAGCGGCTCAGGGACGTGCCACTGGTCTGTCCGGTCGGCGCCTGCTACGGCTACCAGAACATCAGCTTCAGCCTGATCGGCGACGTCACCTACGCGGCAACCGGCGATTTCTTCTACCACCAGGTCGAGAAGCGGCTGTTCCACCCGCTGGGCATGGACACGGCCACCTACGGCCGCGACGGCCTGGAGAGCTCCGCCGCCTGGGCGCGCCCGCACCGCCGCGCGGGCACCGGCTTCCGGTCGTTCCAGCCGAAGGAGACCTACTACCGGATCGCCCCGGCCGCGGGCGTCAACGCCAGCATCCGCGACATGGAGGCCTGGCTGATCGCGCAGATGGGCGGGCGGCCCGGCGTGCTGCCGCTGCCGATCCTGGACCTGTTGCACACCCCCCAGATCGCCACCGACCACGAGCAGACCACGACGCCGTGGCGGCGCGGACGGCTGCTGGCCGCGCACTACGGGCTGGGCTGGCGGGTGTTCGACTACGCGGGCGAGACGATGGTCTTTCACGCCGGCGCCGTCCAGGGCTACCGCGGCGTGGTCGGCTTCCTGCCCAAGTACCGGTTCGGCATCGTGATGCTCTGGAACAGCGAAAGCCCGCTGCCGTCGGGCCTGCTGCCGATGGTCATGGACCGCTACCTCGGTCTTCCGGCCGTGGACTGGGCCGGCATCGAGGTGCCGCCGGCGGCGATCGCCGGTGTCCCGGCCCGCCGCGCGAACTGAGCGGCCGCGCGACGAGGCATTTTTCGACACCGGCGGGCTGTACGGCGCCGCGCCGCTGCGTGATGATCCTACCGGGCAGGGACCATCCGCGCCCGGAGCCGCAAGGACGACCATCGTGCTGATCGCCGAACAATCGATGCTGCTGGTGCTGGATCCGGCCAGCGGCGTCCTGGCACCGGTCCGCAGCCACATCGATCCGGACGTGCTGGCAGCGGGCGCACTGCTGCTGGACCTGGCCGAGCAGCAGCGGCTTCGCTACGACGCCGATCACATCGCGCTGCGGGCGACCCTGCCGATCAGCCACCCCTTGCTGGCCCAGGCGCTGCGCGTGCTCGGCACGCCCAGCCACGGCCTGCGTGTCTCGGCCGCCATCGACCTTCTGGCCACGCGCATGGCCCCGCTCGCCCGCGAGGTGCTCGACGGCATGGTCCGGCGCGACCACCTGCACCGCACGCGCCGGCCGGCCTGGTGGCCGTGGGCACCGATCCACTACCCCATCCGCTCGCTGCAGGCACGCAACGAAGCGATCACCGCGCTGCAGGCCGCCGTGGCCGCGCCGACGCCGACGCTGCGCCAGCTCGGCCTGCTGGTCGTGACCGAGTACGCCGGGCAGATCGAGCAGCACGTGCACGGCGATGCCTACGACCACGCGATCCGCCTGCTCCTCGGGCTGCCGTTGAACCGCCACGAGACGACGCCGGAACGTGCCGTCGTGGCCGGTATCCGCCACGCCCTCGCGGACTACTAGCGCGCACGACCGGCCGGTTGTCGGGAAACGGCGGTCCTGCCGATTCCAGATGCGCGCGGTCGCGGCAAGGCCACATCTGTCGCGCAGATCAACGGCCTGCGCTGCCGGCCCGCGAGCGATCCATCCCGGGCCGCGCACGCGGCCTGTTTTTCGACGGTCCGCTAGGCGCCGCGGCCGCTCGCCTCGAACCGGAAACCGAGCTGGCCGGCCACGGCGCTGACCTGGCCGGCATGCTGTTCGATCTGCGGATCGCGCCGGACCACGCGCGAGCGCGCGTCTAGCGTGCACGACAGCGCGCGCGCCAGCAGCTCGGCATGCGCCGCACCCAGGTGCTCGGCCTGCGTCGCGGAAAGGCAGCCGACCTCGGCCGCGACCCGGATCAGGTCGGCACTGTTGCTGGCCGTGAGCAGGGCCGGGTGGGCGGCGCCGTGCTGCAGGACCAGGCCCTGCAGCAGGAACTCCAGATCGACCAGTCCGCCGTATCCCTGCTTGAGGTCGAACCGCTCCGCATCCGAGCGGTCACGCTCGCTGCGCCAGCGTGCGCGCATGTCGACGATCTGGTCGTGCAGCCGCTGGACGTCGACCGGCGCGGCGAGCAGCTCGTTGCGGTGCTCGCCGAAACGGCGGCCGAGGGCGACGTCGCCCGCCACCGCGCGCGCGCGCACCAGCGCCTGGTGCTCCCAGGTCCAGGCACGCTCGCGCTGATAGGCGACGTACGCGTCCAGGCTGGTGACCAGCAGGCCCTTGCCGCCGTCCGGGCGCAGGCGGACGTCGACTTCGTACAGGCGGCCCGACCGCGTCAGCGTGGTCAGGAAATGCACGACGCGCTGCGCCAGCCGTGCGTAGTAGCGGGCGCCGTCCAGCGGACGGGGACCGAGTGACTCGGCCTGCGCCAGCGCGGCGTCGTACAGGAAGACCAGGTCCAGGTCGGAGCCGAAACCGAGTTCGCGACCGCCGAGGCTGCCGTAGCCGAGGATGACCAGGCCCGAGCTTTCCTCGGTCCGGTCCGGCAGGCGTCCATGGTTCACCGCCAGGTCACGCTCGGCCAGGCGCAGCACGGTCGCCAGCACGGCCTCGGCCACCGCGGCCAGGGCGCGTGCGGCCGCCACCGCGTCGATGCGGCCGGCCAGGAAATCCAGGCCGATGCGGAATGCCGCCGCCAGGCGCTGCTCCTGGACCACCTCGATTTCCGCCTCGGCGTCGGCGTCGGGCATCGCCGCCAGCCGGCGGCGGATATCGGCCTCGACCGAGTCGCGATCGGGCACCGGCGCTTCGTGCCGGTCGTCGAACAGCTCGTCGAGCAGCAGGGGATGGGCGATCACGCGCTCGGCGAGGAAGGCGCTGGTGGCGAAGACGCTGGTCAGCCGCTTGAGCGCGGCGGGCTGCTCGTCGAGCAGGGCCAGATAGGCCGAGCGGCGTGCCACGGCGTGCACCAGGCCCAGCAGGCGCACCAGGCAGGCCGAAGGCGCCGGTGTCTCGATCGCGGCCGCGAGCAGGGCCGGCACGACGCGATCCAGACGCGCGCGCGCGCGCGCCGAAGCCGAGCGCAGGGCGGGGCTGGCCAGCAACGCCTCCAGCGCGCCGGCCGGATCCTGCGGCGGGTCGAAGCCGGCCTCGGCCAGCACGGCCGCCTGCACGCCGTGCTCGGCGAAGTCCTGCCACAGGCGGGTCCAGCCGGCGAGCGGACGCTGTTCGCGTGCCTGCCGCGCCGGCGCCATGACCGCATCGAACTCCTCGGTCACCACGCCGCGCTGGTGATCGATCGCCGCCTTGAGCGCGGGCCAGTCCGGGTAGCCCAGGCCCAGCGCCAGGCGCCGGCGCGGCGCCTCCTCGTCCGGCACGTCGTGGACCTGCTGGTCGGCGAACATCTGCACGCGATTCTCGACCTGGCGCAGGAACCGGTAGGCCTCGCGCAGGCGGCGCGCGCGCTGCGCCGGTATCACGCCGAGCTGCTCGCAGGCCGACAGCGCCGGCAGCAACCCGCGCGCGCGCAGCGCCGGCTCGCGGCCGCCGCGGATCAGCTGCATGAGCTGCACGACGAATTCGACCTCGCGGATCCCGCCCGGCCCGAGTTTCAGATTGGCGGCCAGATCCTTGCGCGTGACTTCCGCATCGATCAGCGCCTTCATCTCGCGCAGGCCGGCGAAGGCGGTGTAGTCGAAGTAGCGGCGGAACACGAACGGCCGCAGCGCCTCGATCAGCCGGTTGCCAGCGGCCAGGTCGCCGGCGACGGGACGCGCCTTGATCCAGGCGTAGCGCTCCCAGTCGCGGCCCTCGCGCTGGTAGTACTGCTCCATCGCCGCGAACGACAGCGCGACGCGCCCGACGCTGCCGAACGGGCGCAGGCGCAGGTCGACCCGGTAGACGTAGCCGTCCACGGTATGTTCGGCCAGCAGCGAGACCAGCTGCTGGCCCAGGCGGGTGAACCAGGTTTCCGCGTCGAGCGGGCGCGCGCCGTCGCTGGTGCCGCCCTCCGGATAGGCGAGGATCAGGTCGATGTCGGACGAGAAATTGAGCTCGCTGCCGCCGAGCTTGCCGAGGCCGAACACGACCAGGCGCTGGCCTGCACCGTCGGCGGACCGGACCTGGCCGTGCCGCATCGCGAGCTGGCGCTCGGCATGGCGCAGCGCCGCCTCCAGGCAGCACTCGGCCAGGACGCTGGCGCCGGCCAGGGTGGACTCGACCGGATCGAGCCCGTTGACGTCGCGCCAGATCAGGCGGATCGCCTCGCGTTTGCGGAAGCGGCGCAGTTCGGCGCGCAGCTCGGCCTCATCCTCGATCGTCGCGAGCAGGCCGGCGCGGGCATCGGCGTGCCGCGGATCGCCCATCAGCCGCACCAGTTCCGGGCCGAGCAGGATCGGCGAGCGCAGCAGCGTTTCATAGGCGAAATCGCTGACCAGCAGCACCTTCCGCAGGTGCGTGTCGACACCGGCGTCGTCGTAGAAGGGTACCTGTGCCTGGCGGCAGGCCGCCTCCAGGCGCGACAGGCGCTGGTCGAGCTGGTTGGCGAGGTCGCGGGGCCAGAGCGGCCGTCGAGGGGAGGCGGGCATCGGGTGATTATCGGGGATCGCGCCGATGTTTGAACTTCGGTGTCGCCGCAGGCGCCAGGCGCCCGCGACCCGGAAGATTCATGCGCGACTCATCGGTTCATGGCATTGTCACAGCCCTGTCATGAACATCCTTCTCGCTCTCCGCCAGTCGCCGGCCGGACGCACGCCCATGCGCCTGGTGCTGGCGCTGGTCCTTTGCGCCGGCCTGCTGATGGGCGTGGTCGACCGGCTCGATCCCGCCTTTGCCGCGCGCGCCGCGTCGGCCGGCGGCAATCTCGGGTTGCTCGCACTCAATACGCTGCCGGCCGTGGCCCTGCTGCTGGCGCTGTGGGCGCTGACCCGGCGCCTGTTGCTGGCCTGCTGGCTGACCCTGCTGGCGATCGCCGGGCTGTACGCGGCGAACGCCGCGAAGATCGAGCACCTGCAGACGCCGTTGCTGCCGGCGGACCTGCGCTTCTTCAGCGAGCCGGGTCCGGCGCTGGAGCTGTTCGGCCACTATGTCTCGTTCGAGATGCGCCACCTGCTGCCGGCGGCCGCCGTCATCCTGTTCACGTTGCTGCTGTGGAACCGGCCCGGCTTGCCGGGGCTGGCCGGCTGGCGCCGGCTGGCGCTGGGCGCCGTCGCCGTCGTCGCCACCGTCACGATGGTCGCCGGCAGCGGCCCGTGGAAGCGGGTCTTCGACGCCCGGCGCCTGGGGTTCGAGCCCTGGGCACTGGCCGAGAGCACGACGCACGTAGGCCTGATCGGCGCCCTGCTGATGTACCACTGGGAGCTCGGCGGCGGCGACGTGCCGCGCGCGGACCGCGAGGCGGCGCTGGCCCTGCTGCACGATCACGGACCGGCATTGCGCGCGCGCCTGGCCGCCACCGCCGCCGGCGAGCCGGCACCGGACATCGTCGTCGTACAGAGCGAATCGCTGTTCGACCCGGCGCGCCTGCGCGACATTCCCAGCGGCCAGTACCTGCGCGAGTACCACCGGCTGCGCAAGCGCGCCAAGGCCGGAGAGATGACGGTGCCGACCTTCGGCGGCGGCACGATCCGCACCGAGTTCGAGGTGCTGACCGGCGTGCCGCTCGATACGCTCGGCGGCCTACAGTATCCGTGGCTGGAGCTGCATCGCCACGACCTGCCGAACCTGGCCTCGGTGCTTTCACGGCAGGGCTATCGCACCACCGCGATCCATCCCAACTCCGCCGCGTTCTGGAACCGCAGCAAGGCCTATCCCGCGCTGGGCTTCGACCGCTTCCTCGATATCGGCGCATTCTCGAAAGAGGACGTCGTCGGCTTGTTCACGTCCGACGCGGCCCTGACCGATCGCATCCTGGCCGAGCTCGACACGGGCGGGCAGCCCCACTTCATCTTCGCGATCAGCATGGAGAACCACGGCCCGTTCGACTGGCGCCCGGGCCTGGACGCCGAGCGGCTGTCGCGGCTGTCGATGCCCGAGCGCCTGGACGAGGGCGGGCGCTACTGGCTCGGCAACTACCTGTACCTGCTGGAGGACGCCGACCGCGAATTGGGCCGGCTGATCGGCGCGCTCAAGAAGCGCGAGCGCCGCACCCTGGTGCTGTTCTACGGCGACCACCTGCCGGCGCTGCCGCCGGTGTACCACCAGCTCGGCTTCGAGGACGAACGCGACGCGCAGCTGCAGACCGTGCCGTGGCTGCTGTACGACAGCGCGCGCACGCGGCCGCAGCGCTTCAACACGCGCAGCTGGCTGCTGCCCTCGCTGCTGCTCGATGCCGCCGGCGTCCACGACGAACCCTACTTCGCCGTCATCGACACGCTGCGCTCGCAGATCGACCTCGACGACCGCGAACTCGACGGCACCGAACAGGCCGGGCTGCTGGCACTGGCGCGTCTGCAATTGCGCGGTGAACTGCCCTCGTTGCTCGACGAGGCGCTGGCGGCCGAACCGGCCGCGCAAGACGAACAGGCGCTGGCGCCGTAAACGAAGACACGGTTTCGCGCTCGCTGCGAAACCGCGCACAGCGCGAAACACACCGACAGAAAAAAGCCCGCTGCGGCGCCGTAGCGACCGCAGCGGGCTCTCCCTCCCCACGAGTCAAATTTGTTGCTGCCCGTCCGATTCTAACGATTTGGCAACAATTGCCACGTCGCGTCGCAACATACTTCCCGATCTGGGGCATCCGGGCGCAGGCAGCGCCCGTGCCACCGTGCCGGACCTAGGGGAACGCGGGGGGACCGAGCCAGCTTCCTATCGGCCCGAACGCGAAAACCGGCCACGCAGTCGTCCGGACGGGCACGCCCGGTGGATGGCGCCATGAGTCGTCGGCCTGCGGGGGCCGGCCAGGGAGGTCCAGCACAGCGCGATGCGACTTCGTGACGGAACGGTTTCCGAGGCCCGTGGCGCGCGCTCGGCTTCACGTCTGGTGGGCGGCATCGCCGGCTCGTTGCTGGCACTGGCGCTGCTGTCGCTGATCGTCGTCGCCCTCGACCCGGCGTTCCAGGATGCCGATACCGGAACGGAATGGCTGCTGCCGGTCCTCAACGCCCTGCCGGTTCTGGCGGCCTGCCTGCTGGTACTGGCACTGACGCGGCGTCCCTTGCTGTCGCTATGGCTGGGTGCCGTCGTGCTGGCCCTGCTGTACGGGATCAACGCGCTGAAACTCGAGCATCTGGAAACGCCGTTGCTGCCGGCGGATTTCATGATGCTCACGACACCGCGGGCAAGCGCGGGACTGCTCCGGCACTACCTGCCGGCGAGCGTGGACGCATGGGCACCGTGGCTGGGCGTGATGCTCGTCACCGCCGGCCTCGCCCGCTGGGAGCGTCCCTGGCGCGGCAGCGGCGGCCGCCGCCGGTCGCTGCCGCTGCTGGCGGCCGGGCTGGTGGTCGTCACGCTGGTGACGGGCGTGCAGCCGTGGCGGCTGCTCTACGCGCAGGAAAAGGTCGCCTTCGTGCCGTGGTCGCCGCGGGAAACGGTCTCGAACATCGGTCTCGTGGCCGGCTTGCTGCGCTTCCGCTGGCAGTACTCCGAACCGGTACCGACTCCCGACCGTGCCGCCGCAGCCGCACTGCTGGCGCAGATGCCGGCCGGCACCGCGCCGCGACCGCCGCCGGCGGCATTGCCCGACATCGTCATCGTGCAGAGCGAATCGTTCTTCGATCCGGGCCGCCTGCAAGGACTGCAGCAGCGCGAGCACCTGCCGCACTACCGGCGCCTCGCGCGCGAGGCGATCCACGGCGACCTGTGGGTGCCGGCTTTCGGCGGCGGCACGATCCGCACCGAGTTCGAGGTGCTGACCGGCCTGGCGATGCGCCATTTCCCGCAGAACGAGTACCCGTACTTCCAGCTGGTCGGCAACGGGCTGCCGGGCCTGGTGTCGGTCCTGGCGGCCCAGGGCTATCGCAGCCTGGCGCTGCATCCCAATGACCCGGCGTTCTGGAACCGCGCGGCGGCGCTGAAGAACCTCGGCATCGAGCGCTTCGAGAGCGAGGCGGATTTCGCCGGCGCGCCGCGCGACGGCTTCTTCGTCAGCGACCAGGCACTGGCCGAACGCATCGTCGAGCGGCTGCCGGACAGCGGGCCGCCGCAGTTGATCGTCGCGATCAGCATGGAGCTGCACGGTCCCTACGATGCGTCCAAGCCGCTGGCCGAGCCGCGGCGCCGCGATGCGATCGAGGTGCCGGCACGGCTGCGGCCGGCCAGTGCCGGGCGCCTGCGCACCTTCCTCTATCACCTGGGCAATGCCGACCGCGCCCTGGGCTGGCTCGCCGATGCCTTGCGCCAGCGCGAGCGGCGCACCCTGCTGCTGTTCTACGGCGACCACCTGCCGGGGCTGCCGATCACGTTCGAGACGCTGGGCTTCGTCGACGGCCATCCGCCGCACCAGCAGCCCGTGCCCTGGCTGCTGCTGGATTCGGCGGCCCCGCAGGCGGCGCGCGAGGACAGCGCCTCGTTCATGCTGCCGGGGCGGCTGCTCGCCCTGCTCGGCATCGACGACCCGTGGTTCGCGCTGACCGAGAAGCTGCGGCAGGAAACCGTTTTCGGACCGGCCTTCGTGCCGGCCGGCGATGCCGGCCTCGCGGCGCTCAGCCAGCTGCGCCAGCGCGGCGAGCAGCCGCCGGCCGTGGAGGCGGCCGCGGAGGAAGCGGCGGCTGCGCCGGCCGCCGCCGCTGCGGCTCAGCCGTGAATGCCGTCGACCTCGACCAGCAGCTCGCGCCGGCAGACGTCGCCGGCCAGCACCAGCACGGCACCGCCCGGCACGTGGGTGCGCAGGCGTTGGAGGATCGCGGCGGCGTCCTGCGGCCGGCGCACGTAGACCTTGAGCACGCTGCCCGATCCCAGCCGCAGCCCGGATGAAACGGCCGCGCACAGGCTGTCCAGGTTGGCCAGTGTTTCCTCGAGCTGCGCCACGACGTCCTCGCGGTGGCGCGACGCGTGCCCGACGATCGCCGCCGTTCCCGAGATCAGCAGCTGGTCGCCGGGACTGCGCATCGCGCGCGCGAACCGCGGCGCGGTCGGACCGTAGTCGCGCGGGTAGCGCCAGGCGCTGAGCTGGCGCGGATTCTCGATCGCCTCGCCGGGCCGGCGCGCGGCCAGGCCGTAGACCTGCAGCACGCGCTCGCCGTCGCGGCGGCCGATCACGGTCGCCGCCGGATAGACGGCACCGAACAGATCCTGCATGCCCAGGACACGCCCGGTACAGAACTGGCGGTAGCGTTCCTCGTCACCGTCGCCATCGTTGATCGCGTCGAAGTAGTTCCACAGCCGCAGCAGGTGATGCGGCTGGGCCGCCAGCCAGGTACCGAGCCGGCGGTAGAGCCGCTCGGCGGCACCGCCGAGGGCGGAGCCAGGCTCCTCGGCCACCTCGATCGCGAAGAACGTGTAGTCCTCGTCGCGGCTCCAGCGGATGCCGGCATCCTCGCCGTGCCTCACCGGGCCCTGGCCGTACCAGACCTCCAGCGGCGCCGGGCCGATCGGTTCCAGGCCGACGCGCAGGCACCGTGGATCGGCGGGAAGACCGGTTCGTCCGAAGCCGATGACGGCGAGCACGTCGTCGCGGGCCAGCAGTCCGGACGGGTCGGCCTGTTCGAGCGCGATGCGCAGCGCCGGCAGGCGGTCGGCAACCGCCGCACGGTGTGACGGACCGCCGGCCACGACGTCCAGCGCCGGGCGATGAGCGGTCCGGTCATTCGACACGGCAGAACACCGCCTTGAGGTACCGGCTCTCCGGCACGTGCGCGAGGAACGGATGATCGGCACCGGCACCGCTGACCTTGAGCACCTGGACCGTCCGGTTGGCGTAGAACGCCGCGCGCCGCAGCATGTCGAGGAACTGCTCCTCGCTGACCAGGCCGGTGCACGAACAGGTCACGAAGATGCCGCCGGGCTTGACCGCGCCGAGCGCCAGCTTGTTCATGTCCAGGTACTTCTTGAGCGCCGGAATCACCTGCTCGCGATCGCGGGTCATCTTGGCCGGATCGAGCACGACCACGTCGAACCGCTCGCGGCCGGCGACCGCCAGGTCGCGCAGCCACGGGAAGATGTCGGCCTGGACGAAACGGACCCGCGCCTTGTTCAAGCGGGCGTTCTGCTCGGCGATGCCGAGGATCTCCTCGTCCAGGTCGACACCGACGACTTCGGCCGCCTGGCCGATCGCCTTGGCGTAGATCGCGAAGCCGCCGGAGTTGCAGCACAGGTCCAGCACGCGGCTGCCGTTGCAGAAATCGGCCAGCAGCCGGCGGTTGTCGCGCTGGTCGGCGAAGAAGCCGGTCTTGTGCTTGGTGCCCGGCGCGGCATGGAACTTGACGCCGTACTCGTGGATCACCGTCGGCTGCGGCGCCGCCGGGATCGCGCAATCGAAGCTCTCCTGCTTCTGGACGTGCTCCTCGGCGAACCAGTAGAGGTCGGCGTCCGGGAAATGCTCCAGCAGGCAGCGACGGATCAGGTCGCGCTGCTTGAACATGCCGGCGGAGAAATACTCGATGACCAGCGTATTGGCGAAGCGGTCCACCACCAGTCCGGACAGGCCGTCGCCTTCGGAGTGGATCAGCCGGTAGGCATCGGTGACGGTGTCGAGCTTGAGCACCTCGCGGCGCAGCGCGACCGCCTGGGCGATCCTGCGCGCGAAGAACGCCTCGTCGACGGCCTCGTCCGGATCGGCGGTCAGGACCCGCAGGGCGATGCGCGAATGGCCGTTGTAGAAGCCACGGCCGGCGAAGCTTCCTTCGCGGTCGACGATGTCCACGACCGTGCCCGGTCGCGGCTTGACGGCGGGCTTCTCGACCATCTTCTGGAAGATCCAGGGATGGTTGGAACGGCGTTCGGTCTTGAGCTGAATGACGGGCAGCGGCCCGGAAGCATGCGAATTCATCGACAGATGATAGAGCGTGTCGTGGACTTTGGATGCGTGCCGGGGCCCCCGGCGCGGTAATCCGCCGCGCCGGGGGGGCGTTCAGCCGGGGCGTCCATCCCGGACGGCGACGGCCGGCCGGGGATGGTGTACAGTCGGCCCCGCAACGAAGGGGAGTAGCTCCCGCCGCCACGGTCGTCATCACGGATCGTCCCGATCCCGGCCCGGTGGGCAGGCCCGTCAAGGACCTGCGAGCGAGACCTTCGCCGTGACGACGGCGAAGGTGTGCCCCGAGAAAACGAGGCCCCGCGCGCTGACGCTCGCGGGGCCTGTCTTTTTCTCGGTACGGCATTCCGGAGTGAAGTTCTCATGCATACGATCGGTACGGTCGAACTTTGGGTGGTCTTCGGCGCGATCGTCCTGATCGCCCTGGCCGTCGACTTCCTGATACTGAGGGCCAGCGGCGCCCACAAGGTCTCGTTCCGCGAGGCCGCGATCTGGAGCGCCGGCTGGATCGGCCTGGCCCTGCTGTTCAACCTCGGCCTGTGGTGGTGGCTGGACCAGCAGGCCGGGCGCGTCGTCGCCAACGACATCGCGCTGGAGTTCCTGACCGGCTACGTGGTCGAGAAGGCGCTGGCGATCGACAACATCTTCGTCTTCCTGCTGATCTTCGCGCGGTTTCGCGTCAGCCCCGAGCTGCAGCAGCGCGCGCTGATGGTCGGCATCCTCGGCGCGATCGTGCTGCGCGCGCTGCTGATCCTGATCGGCGCGGCGCTGATCGCGCGCTTCCACTGGATCCTGTACCTGTTCGGCATCTTCCTGGTCTACACCGGCATCAAGATGGCGCGGGCGCCGAACGAGGAGGCGGACTTCGAGGGCAATCCGCTGATGCGCTGGATGCGGCGCCACCTGCGCCTGACCGACCGCTACCACGGCACGGCGCTCAGCATCGTCGACAACGGCGTGCGCTACTTCACGCCGATGTTCGTGGTGATGGCGCTGATCGCGGTGACCGACGTCATCTTCGCCGTGGACTCGATCCCGGCGATCTTCGCGATCACCGAAGACCCGTTCATCGTGCTGACCTCCAACGTGTTCGCGGTGCTCGGCCTGCGCGCCCTGTTCTTCCTGCTGGCCGGCATGGCCGACCGCTTCCACCTGCTGAACTACGGCCTGGCCGCGACGCTGGTCTTCATCGGCATCAAGATGCTGATCGTCGACGTCTGGAAGGTGCCGGTCGGCCTTTCGCTGATCGTCGTCGCGCTGTGCATCGGCACGTCGATGCTGGCCAGCCACCTGGTCCGGCGGCGCGAGCAGCGGGGCGCCTGATCGCGGCACCCTTGCCTGGATCGGGTGCGGCCCCACGTGATCCGGATGGACATCGCGCCCGCGCTTCCGGAACCCGACCGCGTATCGGCCGCCAACGACCGTATCCGCCTGCGCTACGCCATCGCCGGCAGCCTGATCCTGGCGGCCGGCATCTGGGTGGTCTGGCTGGCCGGCTGGCTGCTCGGCTGGCCGCCCGGTGATTTCGGCGTGGTGCCGCGGCAGGCCGAAGGCCTGATCGGCATCGCGCTGGCGCCGCTCGCGCACGGCTCGTTCGAGCACCTGATGTCCAACACGCTGCCGCTGGGCCTGCTGACCTGTCTGGCGCTGTACGCCTATCCGCTGGCGACGCGCTGGGCGCTGCCGGCGATCTGGCTGCTGTCGGGCCTCGGCGTCTGGCTGTTCGGTCGCGATTCGAGCCACATCGGCGCCAGCGGGCTCACGCACGGGCTGATGTTCTTCCTGTTCGTGATCGGCCTGCTGCGGCGGGACAAGCTGGCGGTGGCGATCTCGCTGGTCGTGTTCTTCCTCTACGGCGGCATGCTGATGACGATCCTGCCGCGCGAGGCGCACGTGTCGTTCGAGTCGCACATGGCCGGCGCCGTCGTCGGCATCCTGGCCGCCATCGCCTTGCGCCGGCGCGATCCGGAGCCGCCGCGCAAGCGTTACAGCTGGGAGGACGAAGGTGAACCGCCGGCCCAGGACGAGGAGCTGGAGCTGCCGCGCCCCGCCGACGTGCCGGTGCTCTGGCGCCGCTCGGCCGTGCCGGGCGGCGCGCAGATCATCGCGTTCCCGACCGCTCGCGCTTCTCGCCCCACCCGCGACGAGGAACCGGCCGAATAGCCCCGGCGGGCCGCGGTCGGTCAGCCGCCCAGCGCGCGTCCGTAGAACCTGAGCGGGGCGGTTCCATCCGGGACCTCCAGCCAGCGCTCGAACGCGAAACCGAGCTTTTCGAGCAGGTGCATCGATCGCAGGTTGGCCGGCGCCACGATCGCGCCGACGCGCGCCAGGCCGCAGGGATGTGCCGCATGCCCGAGCACTGCCACGGCCGATTCGGCCGCGTAGCCCTGACCGCAGTGCCGGTCGAGAAACGCGAAGCCGATGTCCGGCTCCGGCAGGTAGTCGCGCTTGACCAGGCCGCAGAGCCCTAGCGGCAGGCCGTCGCTGCGACGCTCCACGCAGTACAGGCCGAAGCCGAAGCGCGCGAACGTCGCCAGGGGGCCTTCGGCGATGTACCTGCGCGCATCGTCGAGCGAGCGTACCTGCTTGTCGCCGATGTGCCGCAGCCACGACGGCTGGTTCACCAGCTCGTGGACGAAGCCGGCGTCCGCATCGCCGGGGCGGCGCAGCGACAGGCGCGCGGTGACCAGCTCCGTCACGGCGAGCGGCCCGCACCGGATGTGCCGGCGGGCACGGGGGCGGGCGCTGCGACCGGCGTCATCGCGGTCAGCGCTGCCGTGCCTTGGCGAACGCGTCGGCGAACGCCGTGTTGGCCGGCGCCGACGGGGCCTTGGGGCCGGCACCGGGCGCACCGCGGGGGCGATCGGGCCGGCGCGGCTCGGCGCCACGGGTCGGCGCCGGCGCACCCACCGGATCGTCGAGCCGCATCGTCAGGCCGATCCGCTTGCGCGGCAGGTCCACCTCGAGCACCTTGACCTTGACGATGTCGCCGGCCTTGACGACCTCGCGCGGATCCTTGACGAAGCGGCTCGACAAGGCCGACACGTGCACCAGGCCGTCCTGGTGCACGCCGAGGTCGACGAAGGCACCGAAGGCGGCGACGTTGCTGACGACGCCCTCCAGCACCATGCCGGGCTTGAGGTCGCGGATGTCCTCGACCCCCTCGGCGAAGGTAGCGGTCTTGAACTCCGGACGCGGGTCGCGGCCCGGCTTCTCCAGCTCCTTGAGGATGTCGCGCACCGTCGGCAGGCCGAAGGTCGGGTCGGTGAACTCCTCGGCCTTGAGCGACCGCAGGAAGCTGCCGTCGCCGATCAGCGATTTCACTTCCCGGCCGCAGCGCTCGATGATCCGCTGCACGACCGGATAGGCTTCCGGGTGGACGGCCGACGCGTCCAGCGGGTCGTCTCCGTGGGGAATCCGGAGGAAGCCGGCGCATTGCTCGAAGGCCTTGTCGCCGAGCCGCGCGACCTTGAGCAGCGCCTTGCGCGTACGGAACGGTCCGTTGAGGTCGCGGTGCTTGACGATGTTCTCGGCGACCGCCGCCGACAGGCCGGCGACCCGCGCCAGCAACGGTGCCGACGCGGTGTTGACGTCGACGCCGACGGCGTTCACGCAATCCTCGACGCGCGCGTCCAGCGCATGCGCGAGCTTGACCTGGTTGACGTCGTGCTGGTACTGGCCGACGCCGATCGACTTCGGGTCGATCTTGACCAGCTCGGCCAGCGGATCCTGCAGCCGGCGCGCGATCGACACCGCACCGCGCAGCGACACGTCCAGCCCCGGGAACTCCTTGGCCGCCAGTTCCGAGGCGGAATAGACCGAAGCGCCGGCCTCGCTGACGACGATCTTGCCGAGCTTGAGCTCGGGATGCTTGCGGATCAGCTCGCCGGCCAGGCGGTCGGTCTCGCGCGAGGCGGTGCCGTTGCCGATCGCGATCAGGTGCACGCCGCACTGCCGGCACAGCGCCGCCAGCTGGGCGATCGACGCGTCCCACTGGTTCTTCGGCTCGTGCGGATAGATCGTGGCCGTGGTCAGCAGCTTGCCGGTGCCGTCGACGGCGGCGACCTTGACGCCGGTGCGCAGGCCCGGGTCCAGGCCCATGACCACCTTCGGGCCCGCCGGCGCGGCCATCATCAGGTCCTTGAGGTTGTCGCCGAACACCCGGATCGCCTCGGCCTCGGCCGCCTCGCGGGCGCGGCCGAACAGGTCCAGCGTCAGGTGCAGGTGCAGCTTGATGCGCCAGGTCTGGCGCACCGTCTCCAGCAGCCACCGGTCGGCCGGGCGGCCCTGGTCGGCGATCGCGAAATGGACGGCGACGCGCCCCTCCGCCTCGGCATTGCCGGCGGCGACGGCCTCGTCGAGCGCGGCGGCCGGATCGTCGGTGGCGGTCGTCGCGCGCAGCGCCGTGGTCGGCATCGGCGCGAGTTCCAGGTCGAGGATGCCTTCGTTGCGGGCGCGGAACAGCGCCAGCAGCCGGTGCGAGGGAATCGTGCCGATCGGCTCGGCATGGGCGAAGTAGTCGCGGAACTTGGCGCCCTCGCTCTCCTTGCCGGCGACGATCCGGGCACGGATCTGCGCCTTGGCGCCCAGCCACTCGCGCAGGCCGCCGATCAGCGCCGGGTCTTCGGAGAAGCTCTCCAGCAGGATCGCGCGGGCACCGTCGAGCGCGGCCTTGACGTCGGCCACCCCGCGCTCGGCATCGACGAACGCCGCCGCCACCGCCTCGGGCACCTGGGTCGGATCCTCGCGCAGCCCCAGCGCCAGCGGCTCCAGGCCCGCTTCGCGCGCGATCTGCGCCTTGGTCCGGCGCTTGGGCTTGTACGGCAGGTACAGGTCCTCCAGCCGTGCCTTCGTGTCGGCACCGAGCAGCTCGGCACGCAGCGCATCGGTCATCTTGCCCTGTTCCTCGACGCTGGCGATCACCGCGGCACGGCGATCCTCCAGCTCGCGCAGGTAGCCCAGCCGCTCCTCGAGCAGGCGCAACTGGGTGTCGTCCAGACCGCCGGTGACTTCCTTGCGGTAGCGTGCGATGAACGGCACGGTCGCGCCTTCGTCGAGAAGGGCGACCGCGGCCTGGACCTGTTGCGGCTTGGCGGCGATTTCTACTGCGATACGTTGTTCGATGCTGAGCATGCGTCCGATGATCCGAGTGACCTTGAAAAAGCGGCGGGCCGCCGAAGCGGCCCGCCGGGGCGATTCTAGAGCGTGTCACGGAGTTTGAGACAGCTGCCGCACCGGCCTCGGCGTTTCGGCGCGACGCGGCCGGCTCCGATGGCCGGCCGCGCCGGTCTGCAGGTTGCCGGACGCCGGGCCTGCTGCGTTCCGATTCGGTGTGCCGACGACCGGCCCGCGCGGCGCGAAGCGCCGGACCGCGCTTCGCGCGATGGATGCGGGCGGGCCTGTGCAGGAATCCCGCTCGCGGGACGCGTACGCCGAGACCGAGCGGGCCTTCAGGCGACGCGGCGGTGGCGCTTGAGATGGACCAGCAGCAGGGAGATCGCCGCCGGCGTGACGCCGCTGATGCGCTGCGCCTGACCGATCGTCGCCGGCAGGCCGCGCTTGAGCTTGGCCAGGACCTCGGCCGAGAGGCCGCGCACCGCATCGTAGTCGAAGCTGTCGGGAATCGCCGTTTCCTCGTGCCGGCGATTGCGCTCGATCTCCTCGCGCTGCCGGTCGAGGTACCCGGCGTACTTGACGCCGACCTCGACCTGCTCGGCGACCTGGGGATCGGCGACCGCCGGACCGATGCCCGGTATCGCCGTCAGCCCGGCATAGTCGAGCTCCGGCCGGCGGATCAGGTCCAGCGCCGTGGATTCACGCGAGAGGGCGACCCCGAGCGCGGCTTCCAGCGCCTGGGCCAGGCGGCCGGCCGGCGCGACCCGGATGGCGGCCAGCCGCTGGCGCTCGTGCTCGATCGCCTCGACCTTGCGGCACACGGCCGCATAGCGTGACTCGGGCACGCAGCCCAGGCCATGGCCGACCGCGGTCAGCCGCAGGTCGGCATTGTCCTCGCGCAACTGCAGCCGGTACTCGGCGCGCGAGGTGAACATCCGGTACGGTTCCAGCGTGCCGTTGGTGGTCAGGTCGTCGATCAGCACGCCGATGTAGGCCTCGTCGCGGCGCGGCGTCCAGGGCGCCTCGTCGCGGGCGGCCCGCGCCGCATTGAGGCCGGCGACCAGGCCCTGCGCGGCGGCCTCCTCGTAGCCGGTGGTACCGTTGATCTGGCCGGCGAAGTACAGGCCGGCGATCGCGCGGGTCTCCAGCGACGGCTTCAGCCCGCGCGGGTCGAAGTAGTCGTACTCGATCGCGTAGCCCGGGCGCGTGATATGGGCGTTCTCGAAGCCTTTGATCGAGCGCACCAGGGCGAGCTGCACGTCGAACGGCAGCGAGGTGGAGATGCCGTTGGGATAGACCTCGTGGGTGTCGAGGCCTTCCGGCTCGATGAAGATCTGGTGCGAGGACTTGTCGCCGAAACGCACGACCTTGTCTTCGATCGACGGGCAGTAGCGCGGCCCGATGCCCTCGATCGCGCCGGTGTACAGCGGCGAGCGATCCAGCCCGTCGCGGATGACCTGGTGGGTTCGCTCCGAGGTATGGGTGATCCAGCAGCCGACCTGGCGCGGATGGTCGGCGCGCGAACCGAGGAACGAGAAGACCGGTGCCGGATCGTCGCCGGGCTGTTCCTCGAGTCCGGAGAAGTCGATCGTGCGTCCGTCGATCCGCGGCGGCGTGCCGGTCTTGAGACGGTCGGCGCCGAGCGGCAGCTCGCGCAGCCGGTCGGCCAGCCGCTGCGCCGGCGCATCGCCGGCGCGACCCCCGGCATAGCTGGCCTGGCCGATATGGATCTTGCCGGCGAGGAAGGTACCGGCGGTCAGGACCACGGTGGCCGCCTCGAAGCGCAGGCCGGCCTGGGTGACGACGCCGCGGATGCGCTCGCCGGCGAGGTTCAGGTCCTCGACCGCCTGCTGGAACACCCACAGACCGGGCTGCGACTCGATCAGACGGCGGATGGCAGCTTTGTACAAAACCCGATCGGCCTGGCAGCGCGTGGCACGGACCGCCGGCCCCTTCGATGCATTCAAGGTACGCCACTGGATGCCCGCCCGGTCCGCCGCCCAGGCCATCGCGCCGCCGAGGGCGTCGATCTCGCGAACCAGGTGGCCCTTGCCGATCCCGCCGATCGCCGGGTTGCAGCTCATCTGGCCGATCGTCTCGATGTTGTGGCTGAGGAGCAGGGTGCTGGCGCCGGAGCGCGCCGCCGCCAGGGCCGCTTCGGTTCCGGCGTGGCCGCCGCCGACGACGATCACGTCGAAACGGGTCGGGTAGTGCATGGCGTGGGTGTCCGTCGAGGAACGGCGGGTGATTCTTCGGAGCGAGCGATTGTATCCGAGTCCGTCGGCGGACCTGGCACGAAAACTGCTGGTAGAGAGCGCACTCCCGCCGACGCACGGCGAATGCGAGCTCGTCGGACCGGAATTCAGGGGCCGGTCGCGCGTCGGCGGGAGGACGCTATCAATCGTCGATCGCGGCGCGCATGCGCGGATCCCGCAGGATCGGCACAGAAAGGCTGACGCCCGGCGGTCTTAGGAACAGGGGGAATCCAGAGGACCATTGCCGGGCGTCAGTTGACTTGAAAATCTGACGTTGCATGAAAGCCGCAGGTGAACAGCCTGCGGCTTTTGTCATTCTGTGACGCGGCTAGCCTAGCCGCAAGTTGCTTCACAGTCTGTGACAATCGTCGCCCCCCTTCGATTCAGGTTGCGACCTGTCGAGGCCGGTCCGAATGCGACGCGGAACGTCAGATGTTTCGCAATGCAGGCTTGGCCGCAGGATCGCCCGCAACGCTGGCATGCTCCTTGCTCCAACGCAGATATCCCATCAGGAATCTGGCCATGAGCACCGCCGCCGCTGCGTTGAACATCAACCCGCTGTTCCTCCGCCACGACCTCATGATCGAACTGGGTCGCCTGGACATGGTGATCGAGGATGCGCGTTCGCGCCAGCAGACCCCGCAGAACGAACTGGTCGTGCAGCTGGAAACGCGCCGCGCCCGCATCAACGAAGCGCTGAGCCGACTGCCCGCGTGATCGCGCCGCAGGCGCAAGGCGGGAACGGCGGCGCTACTCGCGCCGCGTGATGTCGGGCAACCCCGACGTCAGCCACCAGCGCTTCTGCTTGGCGTCGTAGCGCCAGGTCTGCCGGTCGACGATGCTGCGCACGTTCTGCGTATGCACGTTGATCACGCCGATCTCGACCACCTGCTGGATTTCCGTGTCGCTGACCGGCACCGAAGGATGCTCGTTGTACTGGCTGACCTGCACCTGCCGGTAGCGCGCCAGGTCCACCTCCGAGAGCGGGTGCTCCTTCAGGTACTCCGGGTCGAGAAAGACCTGCGCCTGGGCGATGTCGCCCCAGCGCAGCGTGCCGGCGTACGAACGCAGCGTATCGCGCAGGGCCCGCTCCTTGGTGCGCGTGGGATCGTTGGCGCAGGCGGCCAGCAGCACCGGAACGAGCATCGCCACAATCCAACGCAGTCTCATCGCCTACCTCCGCTAGTGGGTGCGCCGTGCACCGGCCTCGTCGCCGGGCGTCCTCCGCCGGGCACGCCCGACGCCGCGCCGGGAACCGCAACGCCGGACACCGGTCTTCGACGTGATTGTCGCATCGAATCGTCGCAGCGGTGTCGCCGCGCGCGGGTCAGCCGGCTGCCTTGCGGCTGCGCGCCTCGTCGATCGCCGCGAAGCGGGCGATCAGCACCGCGGCCGGCTTGCCGTCCGGCAACGGGACCTCGCACACCACGCTGATCCGCGATCGGCCGCGCACGGCCAGCATGCCGGCGAAGCCGTCGAACGACTCGCCGTCCGCCAGCCGGGCGACGGCGGTGATCTCGCTCCAGACCGGAGCGAGATAGCGGATCGTGCTGTCCGCCACGTAGACCCCGGCGGACAGGCCGCGCTGCTGGAGTTCCAGGCAGACCAATCCCCAGCCGGCCAGCGTGAGGATGCTGGCCAGGCTGCCGCCGAAGGCGCAGCCCTTGTCGTTGATGTTCGGCGACAGCGGCGCCGTCACGGTCAGCGACTGCGCGTCGTGCGCCACGAACCGCAGGTCCATCGCCTGCGCCAGTGGAATCTCTTTGCGCACCTGCCGCTCGAACTCGGGGAGGGAAGCGGACGTCTCGGGAGTGGAAGGCGGGGTCATCGATCGAGCAACGAAGGCGGGGCGCAACGGCGGGGCGCGCGAGTGTGCGCAATGGCGCCGGGCTGCACAAGCCGGCGCCGGCACGCCGGACGATGACCGGCGGCCGTTCCGGGAGGGCGCGACGATCGCGCGGGTATCATCGCCTCGGCCGGTGCGAACGCGCCGGCGACCGTCATGGAGCAGCTGCGATGCGAACACGCGAAGGCAGGCCGCGGATCGTCGTGACCCGGCCGACGCTGACGGCCGCGCCCCTGCGCCGCGCCATACGCCGGCGCGGTGCCGAGCCGCTCGGACTGCCCGGCCTTGCGCTGGAACCGGCAGCCGACCCGGCGGACGCGCGCCGCCATCTGCGGGCAGCGCTGTCCTCGCAGGTCTGGATCTTCACCAGCCCGGCCGCCGTGCATTTCGCCTGGACGCTCGTGCCGGACCTGCGGCTGCCGCAACGGATTTCCGTCGTGGCGGTGGGCCGCGGCACCGCGCAGGCATTGGCACGCGTCGGCGTGACCGCGATCGCGCCCGCCGGCCGCGAGGACAGCGAAGGCATGCTGGCGCTGCCGGTACTGGGCGCGGTCGAGGGCCAAACGCTGGCCCTGATCGGTGCGCCGGGCGGCCGCGACCTGTTGGCACCGGCGCTGCACGCGCGCGGCGCCACGGTGCAACCGGTCCACGTCTACCGGCGGACGCTGCCGATGTGGCGGCCGGCGCAGATCGATGCCTTCTGCCGAGCGGAAGAGCCGTTGGCCACGCTCGTTTCGAGCGGCGAAGCGCTGGACAACCTGTCCCGGCACCTGCCGCCGCCGGCCTCGGCGCGGCTGCGCGGCGTGCCGGTGGTGGTCAGCAGCGAGCGGCTGGCCGGCCTGGCGCGGGACCTGCGCTTCGGCGAGATCCTGGTCGCGCGCTCGCCGGCGCCGGCCGATCTCCTCGACACCGCACTGGCCCGGCTGCAGCCCGGGGGCGAGGGTCGTTCGCGCACCGTACCGGTGTCCTAGACCGGCGCGCGCGTGGGTCGATTTCGCCACGATCGTTGACCGATTCGTTAATGATTTGTTGGCAGTCCTGCACTACGATGCCGCTCATGGATGAGACGATCGAACCGCGGCTGCCGTCACCTGCCACCCCGCCGGCCCAGGCGGACACGCGCGTCAGGCGCGGCAGTCCGCTGGCGGTCGTGCTGGGTCTGCTGGCAATCGGTGCCGGGGCCTATGCGGTCTGGCGCGTGACCGATCTGGAGCGCGGCCTGGCAGCGGCCAGCGCCGCCGGGCGCGACGACATCCAGACCCGGCTGCAGCCGCTGCTGCAGAACGACCAGCAGGTGCAGCGCGAACTGGACGCCCTGCGCGCCCGCCTGGCCGACGGCGACAGCGTCAATCGCAGCCTGCGCGAGGAAGTGCTCGGCCTCGGCGAACGCTCGCGCAATCTCGAGGACGCGATCGCCAACCTCGCCGACCAGCGCTTGAGCAGCCGCGACGCCATCGCGTTGAACGAGGCCGAATACCTGCTGCTGATCGCACGCCAGCGGCTGGAGCTGTTCCAGGACGTACCCGGCACGCTGGCCGCGTACCGGCTGGCCGACGGCGCGCTGGCGGCGGCGGAGAATCCGCTGTACGCCTCGACCCGGCAGACCATCGCCGCCGAGATCGAGGCGCTGAACGCGGCGCATCCCGGCGACACCCAATCGCTGCTGGCGGCGCTGGAAGCGGTCCGCTCGGCGCTGGCGTCCTGGCCTCCCCGGCCGCTGGAGCCGGCGACGGCCGCGGCCGCCGACTCCCGCTTCGCGCGCATGTTCGGCGCGTTCGTGCGGGTCTCGCGCGAGGGTGTCGACGCCGTGGCCTCGCGCGACACGACGCTGGCGCGCTCGCTGGTGACGATCGACCTGCGGTCGGCCGAAGCGGCGGTGCTGGCGCGTGATGCCGACGCGTACGCGCGCGCGCTCGCCAGTGCGCGCGCCAATATCCAGGTCGCCTTCGATACCGACAGCGAGCCGGTCCGCACCGGCCAGGACCAGCTCGCCAAGCTGGCGGCCACAGCGCTGGCACCGGACCTGCCGGCACTGGGCACCGCCCTGAAGGAACTGCGCAACCTGCGCGCCACGCGCGCCCTTTCGCAGCCCGTGGCGCCACCGCCGGCGCCCGACGCATCCGGCGCCGAGCCGGCGGCCGAACCGGCCGAGCAGGTACCGGCCGGAGCCGGCACGTGAGGCTGTGGATCGGGATCGCGCTGCTGCTGGCGATCGCCGCGGCCGCCGCCTTCGGCTGGCACTGGATGGCGGCCGACCCTGGTTACCTGCTCATCCGCCTGCGCGGCTGGTCGATCGAAACCAGCGTCGTCTTCGCGCTGGTCGCACTGGTGGCGCTCTGGCTGCTGGCCTACCTGGCCCTGCGGCTGGTCCGATGGCCGCTGCGCGCGCTCGGCCGCAGCCGCACCCGGCGCGGGCAGGCACGCCTGTCCGGCGGCCTCACCGCGCTCGCCGAGGGACGCTATGCCCAGGCCGAGCGCGACCTCGGCAAGCTCACGGGCCAGGCCGCGCTGCGCGGACCGGCGCTGCTCGGCGTGGCCCAGGCCGCCCATGCCCGCGGCGACGACGCGCGTGCCAACCGCGCGCTGGACGAGGTCCCCGACGGCTGCGCATCGGCCGCGCTGGTGCTGCGCGCCCGGCAGTTGATCGACGCCGGACAGGCCGGCCCGGCGGTCGACCTGCTCAAGACTGCGCTGGCCGAGGGCCGTCTGCCGCCGCTCGGCCAGCAGCTGCTGACCGAGACCGCGCTGGCCGTCGGTGACCCGGCGACCGCTTTGGCCGCGCTCGAAGCCCTGGCGCGCTCGCAGACCGTTTCGCCGGCCCTGCTCGAGACGCTGGACGTCCGCGTGCGCGAAGCGGCGCTCGGACGCGCAGCCGACACGGCGGGTCTCAACGCGCTGTGGAGCGGCCTCAGCCGGCAGCAACGCCGACACCCGGAACTGATCGCCGCGTTCGCGCGGCGCGCCGCGGCGCAAGGCCAGATCCTGGCCGCGATGGACGAGATCCAGTCGGCGCAGAAGCGCGCCTGGAACGAGGACCTGGCACGCGTCTACGGCGAACTTGGTCCGCTGGAGCTGCCGGCCCGCAGCCGCACCGCCGAAGCCTGGCTCGCCACCGCACCGAACAGCCCGGCTCTGCTGACCAGCCTGGGACGCCTGCACACCGAACTCGGCGCCTGGCCCAAGGCCGAGCAGTACCTCGAACGCGCCCTGGCGGTGGAAGAGACCGCGCGCACCTGGGAAGTGTTCGGCGACTGCCTGCGCGGCCGCGGCGACGCGACCGGTGCGGCGCTGTGCTACCGCAACGCGCTGCGCGTCGCGCGCGGCGAGCGCAGCGAACCGCTCGGCGGCGCCGGCGCCGAGCGCAGCGGCATCGACACCCATGCGCTGATGGTGGAAGAACGCAACGCCCACGGGGTACCGCGGCTGCCGGCCGCCGGTTGACGGCCATCGGCGCCGCGACCGCGGCCTCAGCGCGCCAGCCGCTCGATCGCGGTCACGCGCCCATCCAGAAGATGCACCAGCCGCACCCGCGGGGCGTCGCCGTCGTCGTAGACCCATTCCTCGCGGCGTTCCTCGCGCCACAGCTCGTGGCGTGGCCCCGGGCGCCGGACGACCGTCGTCGGCCGGCTGCGCCGTGACGCCGGCTGGCCGCAACGGGCGACCAGCTCGCCGCTGCTGAGGCCGTTCCACAGCGCATCGGCCGGGCAGTCACCGCCCAGCTCGCGCACGCCGTAGCCGAGCGTTTCCTCCCGCTGCAACACGCCGTCGCGGAAGACCAGCCGCCGCATCAGCTGGCGCGGGCCGAAGTTGAAATACCAGACCTCAAACTGCACGTCGATCTGGCGTTCCAGCGGCGTGCGCGCGCCGAGCACGTCGACGCCGACATAGTCGTCGATCCAGAACGGCGCGCCGCACCGTTCGCGCACCTGGAAATCGCGATCGCCGCCGACGATCAGACGAGTGCCGCACCGCATCGCGAAGGCGCCGGAGCTGGCGACCAGCAACAACGCCCCCACCCACCATCGAGAACCCATCGATACCACTCCTGCCGCATCGAGGCGGCGCAGACACCGGACCACCGGAAGCGCCGCCCGAACTCAGAGCGTGTCATGGACTGCGAGCTCGACGCAGCTCATCTCGAAGCCCACGACACGCTCCAGGGACGCCAGTGCGAGGGATAGCGTCGCACCACGGACCCGAACCCCGCCTTGCTATAGTCGAACGCCCGCCGAGGAACGCCGCATGTCGATCTGGAAACAACCCCTCGATCTGGACCGCCTGACCGGCGGTAGCCGCCAGACCCTGCTCGGCGCGCTCGGCATCGAGCTCACCGAAGCCGGTGAGGATTTCCTGCGCGGCACGATGCCGGTCGATCAACGCACCCTCCAGCCGTTCGGCCTGCTGCACGGCGGCGCATCGGTCGCGCTGGCCGAAACCCTCGGCAGTGTCGCCGGCAACCATTGCGTCGCCGACGGCGCGATGGTGGTGGGCCTGGAGATCAACGCCAATCATCTGCGCGCCGTGACCGAGGGCCGGGTCACCGGTACCGCGCGACCGCTGCACATCGGCCGCAGCACCCAGGTCTGGGAGATCCGCATCGAGGACGAGCGCGCCCGGCTGGTCTGCGTGTCGCGGATCACCCTGGCCGTGGTGCCGCGACCGGCCGCTTCGTGAACGCGCCGGCACCGGCGCCGTACGCCGGGCTGACGCCCGATCGCGTGCTCGATGCGGTCGCCGCCGCCGGCTTCGAGCCGGACGGGCGGCTGCTGGCGCTGCCGAGCTACGAGAACCGCGTCTACCAGGTCGGTATCGAGGACGGCAGCCCGCTGGTGGCGAAGTTCTACCGCCCGCAACGCTGGACCGATGTGGCGATCGCCGAAGAACACGCCTTCGCCCACGAACTGGCCGAGGGCGAGCTGCCGGTCGTGGCGCCGCTGCGCATCGGCGGCGAAAGCCTGCTCCGGCACGAAGGTTTTCGCTACACGCTGTTTCCGCGCCGCGGCGGGCGGGCGCCGGAGCTGGAATCGTCCGAACACCTGGCCTGGATCGGGCGCCTGATGGCACGCCTGCACGCGGTGGGATCGCGGCAGGTGTTCCGCCAGCGCGGCACGATCGACGCCGAGACCTTCGTGCGCGCCTCGGCGCGCACCGTGGCCGGCTCGCCCCTGCTGCCGCCGCAGCATCATTCGCGCTACCTCGCGTTGGCGGCCGAGCTGGCCGATCGCGTCGAGCAGGCCTTCGCCGCCGTCGGGCCGCGCCTGCTGCGCCTGCACGGCGACTGCCACGCCGGCAACGTGCTGTGGACCGACGCCGGCCCCCATTTCGTGGACCTCGACGACAGCCGCATGGGGCCGGCGGTGCAGGACCTGTGGATGCTGGCGCCGTCGGCCGAGGCACTCGATGCGCTGCTGGAAGGCTATGCCGAGTTCCGCGATTTCGACTGGAACGAGCGCCGCCTGATCGAGCCGCTGCGCGTGATGCGCCAGATGCACTGGGCCGGCTGGGTGGTGGCGCGCTGGCACGATCCGGCGTTCCCGCAGGCCTTCCCGCAGGTCGGCGAGGCGCGCTGGTGGGACCAGCACCTGGCCGACCTCGCCGAGGCGCGCGAGCGCCTGGACGCGACGTTCCCCTGATGGTGCATCGCATCACCCCGCACCGCTTGGTGTAATAATCCACGCCCATGAGCATTCCGGTCGAATCGTCCGCCGCGCCCCGTGACCTGCGGCGGCCGCTGCGTTACCTGCTGCGCGCCCCACTGCTGGTGGTGCACGTCCTGATCGCCGTCCTGATCGCCCTGCTGCTGGCCAGCCGGCGGTTGGCCGGCATCGGCGGCTCGGACGACCGGCGGCTCGGCAAGCGGCTGATCCGCTGGTGGTCGGCCAGCCTGCTGCGCATCTGCGGCTTCCGCATCCGCGCCCACGGCACGCCCTTGCCGGGGGCGGTGCTGTTCGTCGCCAACCACATCTCCTGGCTCGACATCGTGCTGCTGCACAGCCAGCGCGCGGTCAACTTCGTCGCCAAGAGCGAGATCGCGAGCTGGCCGCTGGTCGGCTGGCTGGCCACCCGCGGCGGGACGATCTTCCATCGCCGCGGCAATACCGACTCGCTCGCCGCTGTCATGGCGCGTGTCGTGACCCAGCTGCGCGCGGGCGAACCGGTCGGCGTGTTCCCGGAAGGCGGCAGCGGCCACGGCAACCGCGTCGGCACGTTCCACGCGCGCATCTTCCAGACCGCGCTGGACGCCCAGGTGCCGGTGCAGCCGGTGGCGCTGCGCTATGGCCGCGACGGCCGCCAGCATCCGGACGTACCGTTCGGCGTGAAGGAAAGCTTCTTCACCAATTTCCTGCGCATCCTGGGCAACGCGCCGATGGACGCGGAGATCCACTTCCTCGAACCGGTGCCCTCCACACCCGATGCGCGCCGGCTGATGGCCGAGGAGTCGCGCCGCCGCATCGTCGCCGTGCTGGGCTACGGAGACTGACGATGGCGGTGCGCGCAGCCGACTTCCGCCCGCACCCGCTGCTGCGCAATCGCCACCTGCAGTCGATCCTCGCCTCCAGCGGCGTGCGCCGCCTGCTGCGGCGGCCGGCCGCCGTCGCGGCCATCCCCGGCGCAGTCGAGCAGATCCTCGACTGCGGCGGCGGCGTGCGCCTGCAGGGCTACTACAACGCGCAGCAGGCCAGGGCCGCCTCGCGCGGGCTGGTGGTGCTGCTGCACGGCTGGGAAGGCAGCACCGATTCCTCGTATGTCGTGGCCACCGGCCTGCGGCTGCTGCGCGAGGGTTTCGACATCTTCCGCCTGAATTTCCGCGACCACGGCGACACCCACCATCTCAATCCCGGCCTGTTCCATTCGTGCCTGATCGACGAGGCGGTCGGCGCCGTCCGTGCGGTGGCCGGCCACTACCCGCAGCAGCCGCTGGCCGTGGTCGGCTTTTCGCTCGGGGGCAACTTCGCGCTCCGCATCGCGCTGCGGGCACCGGCCGCCGGCATCGCGCTGGCATACGTGCTCGCGGTCTGTCCGGTGATCGATCCGCAGGCCGGCCTGTTCGGCCTGGAGACCGGTCCGCGGCTGTACGAGCGCTACTTCATGCACAAGTGGCGCGAATCGCTGCGCCGCAAGCAGGCGGCGTTCCCCGATACGGCCCTGTTCGGCGAGGGCGAGCTGCGCTGCGGGCTGCGCGACCTGACGCGGCTGCTGGTCCTGCGGCACACGCCGTTCGCCTCGCTGGAGGACTACCTGGCCGGCTATTCGGTGGCCGGCCCGACGCTGGCGGGCCTCGCGCTGCCGGCCACCATCCTCACCGCAGCCGACGATCCGGTGATTCCGATCGCCGACTTCTACGGCCTCGTGCTGCCGCCCCACGCCGAGCTCGACATCGCCCGCTACGGCGGCCATTGCGCCTTCATCGGCGATTTCTCGCTGCGCAGCTGGACCGAGGACTACATCGCCGAACGGCTCGATCGCCATCTCGGCCCGGCACGCGCCGGCTGAGGCGCGGGCGCGCCCGAACCGTCCACGCGAGCGGATGCCAGGTCCGGCCCGAAACCGGGGCCGCGCGCCCCGACGGCGGCAGCCCCGGGCCGCAGGGCGGCGTCAGTCGGCCAGCAGGTTGGCGATCCGGGCCAGGTGCGAGGAGGCCAGCTCCTTGCGGTGCTCGGCATCGGCGGTCTGGTCGCGGCCCGACCAGGCCAGGTCGTCCTGCGGCAGCTCCTTGAGGAAGCGGCTCGGTTCGTTGGCGGTGATCTCGCCGAAGCGGCGCTTGCGCTTGGCGTAGCTCAAGGTGAGCTGCTCCTTCGCGCGCGTGATGCCGACGTACATCAGCCGCCGCTCCTCCTCGACCCGACCTTCCTCGAGGCTGCCCTCGTGCGGCAGCACGCCTTCCTCGACACCGACGATGAAGACGAACCGGAACTCCAGGCCCTTGGCCGAGTGCAGGGTCATCAGCCGGACGGCATTGCCGGGATCGTCGCGGTCGGCGTTCGTCATCAGCGCGAGCTGCGCAGCCAGGTCGCCGCTGGCGCCGTCCTTCTGCATCGCCCGGAACCAGTCGGACAGTTCGGTGAGGTTCTGCAGGCGCCGCTCGCGCAGCGCCGGCTCCTTGATCTGGGCCGTCAGGTGCTCGACATAGCGCGTGCGCCGCACCAGTTCGCCGACCAGCTCGGCCGCCGGCAGGCGCCGGGCCAGCACGGACAGTTCGCCGGCCAGCGCGACGAAGCCGGCCAGCGCTCCACCGGTCCGCGCGGGCAGCTGCGCCAGCACCGCGTCGCTTTGCGCCGCCTGCAGCAACGAGACATGCCGCGCCCCGGCCAGCTGCCCGAGCTTCTCCAGCGTCGTCGATCCGATGTCGCGGCGCGGCGTGTTGACCACGCGCAGGAACGCCGCATCGTCGTCGGGGTTGTTGATCAGGCGCAGGTAGCCGAGCAGGTCCTTGACCTCGGCGCGTTCGAGGAACGCGGTGCCGCCGGTCAGGTGGTAGGTCACGCGCGCCAGCCGCAGCGCCTTCTCCAGCGCGCGCGACTGGAAGTTGCCGCGGTACAGCACGGCGAACTCGTTCCAGCGCGCCTTGTGCTTCTCGGCCAGGAAGGCGATCTCGCCGGCGACGCGCTCGGCCTCGTGCTCGTCGTCGCGGCATTCCACCACGCGGATCGCCGGGCCCTCGGCGGCCTCGCTCCACAGGCGTTTCTCGAACAGGTGCGCGTTGTTGGCGATCAGCGCATTGGCGGCGCGCAGGATGCGGCGCGCGCAGCGGTAGTTCTGCTCGAGCTTGATGACCTTCAGGCGCGGGTAGTCGCGAGCCAGCTCGTCGAGGTTCTCGGGATTGGCGCCGCGCCAGGCATAGATGCTCTGGTCGTCGTCGCCGACCGCCGTGAACGCGCCGCGTTCGCCGGCCAGCGCCTTGATGAGGCGGTACTGGCCGCTGTTGGTGTCCTGGTACTCGTCGACGAGCAGGTAGCGGATGCGCTCGCGCCAGATCGTGCGTGCCTCGGCGTCCTCTTCGAGGATCGCCAGCGGCAGCCGCACCAGGTCGTCGAAATCGACCGCGTTGAAGGCCGCGAGGCGCTTCTGGTAGAGCGCATAGATCATCGCCGCTTCGCGCTCGCGCGCGCTGGCGGCGCGCGCCGCGGCCTGTTCCGGCGTCAGGCCGTCGTTCTTGGCGCGCGAGACCAGCGACTGCAGCGCGAACAGCGCGTCGTTCTTGATGCCCTTGGGCGCCAGCTCGCGGATCATGCTCTGCGCATCGTCGGCATCGAAGATCGAGAAGCCGCGCCGCAGGCCGGCACGCGCGTGCTCGATCTGCAGGAACTTGAGCCCCAACGCGTGGAACGTGCAGACCGTCAGGCCCTCGGCCTGGCTTCCGGAAACCAGCTTGCCGACGCGCTCGCGCATCTCGCGCGACGCCTTGTTGGTGAACGTGATCGCCGCGATCTTCGCCGCCGGCAGGTGCAGCCGCTTGATCAGGTGCGCGATCTTCTCGGTGATCACGCGCGTCTTGCCGGAACCCGCGCCGGCCAGCACCAGCAGGGGCCCTTCGACGTACTCGATTGCGGCGCGCTGTTGCGGATTGAGGTTCATGGGGGCGCGGAGTTTACCTACATCGGCACCGCCCGCGGTGCCTGCGTCGCGTTTTCCGGCATGCGCGGCGTCTGGTCGAGCGCCGAGCCTGAATGATGCCCCCAATTAAATTCCCGTTGTTCATCCGGGGTATCCATCGCCTCGGGCAGGGTGCACCGGCGGCACGAGGGAGACCTGACTCCGCTCAGGCCGGTTCCGGTCCCGACGCATGGGATCCCATCGAGGAGAGAACGATGAAATTCACATCCAAAGCTGTTGTCGTCCATTCACTCGCACTGGTGCTCGCTGCCGGCGGCGGCATCGCACTGGCAGGCCCGCAGATGCCGGCCAATGACAACGCAGCCGACAAGAAGTCCGAGCAGCCGGTGTCCGACACCTGGATCACCACCAAGGTCAAGGCCGATCTGGCGACGACCGAAGGCGTCAAGAGCACCGACATCTCGGTCGAGACCACCAACGGCATCGTGACGCTGATCGGCGTGCAGGACTCGAGCACGGCGGTCGACAAGGCGATCGCGGTCGCTCGCGGCATCAAGGGCGTCAAGGACGTCGATGCGTCCGGTCTCAAGGCGCGCTGAAGCCGCTCACCCATTCCCGCAACGGAGAAATCGCCATGAATGAAGACCGCATCAAGGGCCAGTGGAAACAGCTGGCGGGGCAGATCAAGGCCAAGTGGGGCAAGCTGACCGACGACGACCTGACGATCGCCGAAGGCAACAGCCAGTACCTGGCCGGCAAGCTCCAGGAGCGCTACGGCATCGCCAAGGACGAGGCCGAGAAGCAGGTCCGCGAGTTCAACGACCGCTTCTGAAGCGGTCGATCGCGACAACCGGGGCCCGGCCGCAAGGCCGGGCCCTTTTCGTTGGCCGGACCGGCCCGTTTCATGGTTTGATCGCCTACCGTTCCGACGCCGACTCCGATGGCCAAGCTGCACTTCTACTATTCGGCGATGAACGCCGGAAAGACCACCACGCTGCTGCAAAGCGCGTACAACTACCACGAGCGCGGCATGCGGACGCTGATCCTGACGCCGGCCGTGGACCACCGCGCCGGGGAGGGCGTGGTCGCCTCGCGGATCGGCCTGCGCGCGCAGGCGCTGCGCTTCGGATCCGATGACGACCTGTTCGCCGTGGTCCAGTCCGACATCGCCGCCAACGGCCGTCTGCACTGCGTGCTCGTCGACGAGGCGCAGTTCCTGGCCAAGCCGCAGGTCTGGCAGCTGACGGACGTGGTCGACCGGCTCGGCATTCCGGTGCTGGCGTACGGCCTGCGCACCGACTTTCGCGGCGAGCTGTTCGAAGGCAGCCAGTACCTGCTCGCCTGGGCCGACGACCTCGTCGAGATCAAGACGATCTGCCACAGTGGAAAGAAGGCGACGATGGTGGTGCGCGTCGACGAGCACGGCCGCGCGATCACCGACGGGCCGCAGGTCGAGATCGGCGGCAACGAGCGCTACGTGTCGGTGAGCCGCCGCGAGTACAAGAAGATCGTCTCCGGCGAAGGCCGCATCGAGCTCAAGCAGCCGGTCCTGCCGCTCGGGACGCCCGCGAATCAGCCGTAGTAGCGGCGCAGCAGGCCGGCCACGCCGGGCATCGCCGTGGCGAGCGTGGCCGGGTCGGAGAAGTGCAGCTCGCTGACCACCGCGAAGAACTCGTCGGCGCTCTCGGCGGCATAGGGATCGACGGCGGTCTCCTCGCCGCGATCGACCGCCGCCGCGAGGGCGTCGTACGCGCGCTGCATCGTGTGGATCCATTCGCGCCGCGCGATGGTCGCCGGCAGGGGCGGCATGCCGTCGGCAGCGCCGTCGAGCATGTCGAGCTTGTGCGCGATCTCGTGCACGACGACATTGAAGCCGTCGAACGGGTGCTCCAGGTCGGTCGCGATGTCGGCCCACGACACGATCAGCGGCCCGCGTTCCCAGGCTTCGCCGATCAGCGCCTCGTCGCCTTCGGTGACGACGCCGGACTCCTCGTCGTGATGCGTGCGGCGAACGCGGAACTCGCCGGGATAGACGATCACTTCGCGCCAGCCGGCGAGCGCCTCGAAACCGAGATTGAGGACCGGCAGCGCCGCCAGCGCCGCGATCGCCAGGCAGTGCGCATCCTCGAGCACATGGCCGCCCGCCGCGCTGAAGCGCTTGCGTGCGAGGAAACGCTCACTGAGTTCACGCAGGTGTCCGCGCTGTGTGGCGTCGAGCCGATCGAACAGGCGGCTGCTCGCCAGCAGCCGGGCCCAGTCGGCATCGGCGATCCGGTCGGGTGGACGCCAGGCATCGCGAAGCCGGGCCAGCCAGCGCACACCGATCATCCGATCGGCAGGGTCCGCCGTCGGAATCGGCCCGGTCCGCCGGTCACTTGATGGCGCCGGGTACCAGCGACTGCCAGCGGTGGCCGGTCTTGCGTTCACCGGCCGGGGCCGCGGCGGCCGGAAGCGTGGGCCGCACCGGGGGTGCCGGCCGGACCAGATCGTCGGCATCGGCTTCCTCGACGGGGGCCGGTGCGGCCGCCGGCAAGGCCGGGGGTGTCGCGCCGGCCGAGACGCTGCCGACGTTGCGGAAATAACCCGAACTGCCCGACTCGCCGCCGGCGGTGTCGGTTTCGGTGCTGCTGCGCGATGGCCGGGCCGCTTCGATGCCCGATTCGCCACCGGCCACGCTGCCGAGGCCGAACGGAAGCGAGCCCGCGTAGACCGGGGCGACGCAGGCGGCAAGGACGAGTCCGAGACTCAGGCACGCCGGACGAATGGAAAACGGGCTGCGTAAGGACATCGGTCGAATCCAGAAGGTAGGGGACCGGTCGCACGGCAATTAAGACCACGATCCTCGCATGATCGCCGACTGAACGCCAGTGCATGTGCCAAAGGCTTAGCAGACTCCGTGCCAGTCGCAAGTGCTTGTCCGGAAAGACATTGCGTGTGTCCGGCGGACAGGTGGACGGACACCCGGACGGACACTGCCGTCCGCCGGCGGGCAGTCCGGCACCTTTGGACACGCCGGCGCGCTGTCATGCCGGCCCGGCGCCGCTACACTCGCGCGGATGTCCTTCGCCGCGCCGCCCGCCGTTCTCGCCGCCCTGGTCGCGAACCCTGCCCTGTCCGGTGCCGAGCTCGCCCGCCGGCTCGGTCTCAGCCGCGCCGCGGTCTGGAAGCAGATCGAAGGCTTGCGCGCGGCCGGCCTGCCGGTGACGGCGCAGGCGGGCGTCGGCTACCGGCTGGAAACACCGGTGGAACTGCTCGACGGCAAGGCCATCGCGGCCGAGCTGGCGCCCGCACAGCGGAGCCGGCTCGGCGATCTCGCCGTCCACTGGCAGCTGGACTCGACCAACAGCGCACTGCTGCGCCGCGCCGGCGGCGACCGTCGCGACAACCTCGTCTGCCTGGCGGAACTGCAGACCCAGGGGCGCGGCCGCCGTGGCCGTGCCTGGCACCTGCCGCTCGGCGGCGGCCTGGCCTTCTCGCTGCTCAAGCGCTTCGAATGCGGGCTGGCCGGGCTGGCCGGGCTGAGCGCGGCCGTCGGCGTGGTGCTGGTGCAGGCACTGGCCGATTGCGGGATCGACGGAGCCCGTCTGAAGTGGCCCAACGACGTCACCGTTGCCGACCGCAAGCTGGCCGGCATCCTGATCGAGCTGGGCGGCGACGCGCTCGGCCCGTGCCATGCCGTGATCGGCATCGGCATCAACCTGCGGCTGGACCCGGAAGCGGCCGTCGGCCAGCCCTGGACCGACCTGGCGACCCTCGCCGGCGGCGTCGCGCCGTCGCGCAACCGCCTGGCCGGACACCTGCTGGCACGCCTGCTCGACGCGCTGGCGGTGTTCGCCGAGCACGGCTTCCCGGCGTTCGCCGAGGCCTACGCCGACCACGACGCGCTGGCCGGCCGCCCGGTCCGCGTGCTGGCACCCGGCGGCGACCGCACCGGTACCGCCTGCGGCGTCGACGCCGGCGGTGCGCTGCGGATCCGTACCGCCGAAGGCGAGTGCCGGGTCGACAGCGGCGAGGTCAGCATCCGCCTGGACGACCGATGAAACTGCTGATCGACATCGGCAATACGCGCCTGAAATGGACGACCGCGACCGCCGAGGCGCGGCTGGCGGAACCCGCCGCCACCACCGGCCCCGCCTGGCCGGACGGCCTGCACGACGCCTTCGCCGCCCTGCGGGGGCAGGTCGAGGACGTCCTGGTTTCGAGCGTGGTCTCCGCCGAGCGCGAGGCGGAACTGCAGGCGCTGCTGCAGGCCGCGGTCCCGGACACACCGGTCGCCTTCGTGCGCAGCCCGGCGGCGGCGCTCGGCGTGCGCAATGCCTATGCCGAGCCGGAACGGCTCGGCATCGACCGTTTCCTGGCGCTGGCCGCGCTGCAGGCGCGACCGCGCGCGCAAGTGCTGGTCAGTGTCGGCACCGCGCTGACGCTGGACGCGCTGGCGGCCGACGGCCGTCACCTGGGCGGCCTGATCGCCGCCAGCCCCACGCTGGCGCGCGGCGCGCTGGCCGCCGCCACCGCGCGCTTGCAGCCCCCATCGCGCCAGGTCCGCATGCTGGCCGACACCACGGCCGACGCGGTGCAGTCCGGCGCGGTCCTCGGCGCCGTCGCGCTGACCGAGCGCTTCCGCAGCGCCGCTGCCGGCCCGCTCGGCGGCTGGCCTGCGCTGATACTGACCGGCGGCGGCGCCGGGGAGCTGGCGCCGTGGCTGCCGGATGCCGAGCGCATCGAGGACCTGGTCCTGCGCGGACTGGCCCGCTGGGCGTTCGCGCCGAGCCCGCCGCCAGCCGGAGCGTGACCGGCGGCGCGGCACACTCCTGCGTGACGCAAAACCCTATCCTTGCCGGACCCCGCCGACCCCGATACCGATTCGATGTTCATCCGCCTTCTCTTCCTGGTGCTGCTGGTGCTCAATCTCGGCGTCGCCGGCTGGATCTTCGCCCTGCCGCGCCAGGCCACGCCGACCTCGGCGGTGCCGACGGGAACCACGGTGCCGCAACTGGAACTGCTGTCCGAGCGTGACCAGGACGTCGAAGCGGCCAGCGCCGAGCTGGCCGCCGCGCCCGATACGCCGGCCGCCGCCGGCAACGACGTCTGCAAGACCATCGGACCCTTCGCGACCCAGGCCGACCAGCGTGCCGCGCTGACCGCGGTGACGCCGCTAGTCAACCGCATCCGCCCGCGCGAGACCCGCGCCACGCAATCGCGCGGCTGGTGGGTCTACCTGCCGGCCTTCCCGACCCGCGAACGCGCGCTGACGGCGGCGCGGGCGCTTTCGGCCAGGGGCATGCGCGACTACTACATCGTCACCGCCGGCGACCAGCAGAACACGATCTCGCTGGGCCTGTTCCGCGACCAGGTCAATGCCGAGCGGCGGCGCGCGGAGATCACCGCGCTGGGCTTGAAGCCGCAGATGACCGCCCGCACCGAGGAGATGCCGCAGTACTGGATCGACTACGCCACCCGCGACGAGCTGCCGATCGCCTGGCGGCCGCGCATCGAAGGCGCGCCGGAGCTGCGCGAGGAAGCCATCGCGTGCTTCTAGCCCGGCGCCTCTCTCCCCGAATCACGGACCACCCGACACCATGACCGACACCAACCCGTTGCTCGCACCGAGCGGCCTGCCACGCTTCTCGACGATCCGGCCCGAGCACGTCGAGCCGGCCATCGACGCGATCCTGGCCGACTACCAGGCCGGCATCGACGCCATGCTCGCTTCCGACGCGCCACGCACCTACGACAGCGTGATCCAGGTGGCCGAGCGCCTGGACGACCGCCTGGCGCGCGCCTGGTCGCCGGTCGGCCACCTGCACGGCGTCAAGGACTCGGACGCGCTGCGCAAGGCCTACTCGGCCGCGCAGGAGAAGATCGTCGCGTTCAACACCGCGCTCGGCCAGAACCGCGCGCTCTACGCCGCCGTGAAGGCGGTGGCCGAAGGCCCCGGCTTCGCCGACCTGCCGCGCGCCGCCCGCACCGTGGTCGAGCACGAGCTGCGCGACTTCGTGCTGTCCGGCGTCGCGCTGGAAGAGCCGGCGCGCACGCGCTATCGCGAGATCTCCAGCGAGCTGGCCCGGCTCTCGACCGAGTTCGAGGAGGCCGTCCTGGACGCCACCGACGCCTGGAGCGAGCACGTCGGCGACGTCGCGGCCCTTGCCGGGGTCCCCGAGTCCGGGCTGGCCGTCCTGCGCGCCTATGCGCAGGAAAAGGACCTGGAAGGCTGGCTGGTCACGCTCAAGCAGCCCAGCGTGCAGGCGGTGCTGACCTACGCCGACGATCGTGCGCTGCGCGCGCGCGTCTATCGCGCCTACGGCACGCGAGCCTCGGAGAACGCCGACGGCGGCCGCTTCGACAACAGCGAGCGGATCGAGAAGATCGTCGCACTGCGGCACGAGGCGGCCCAGTTGCTGGGCTTCGCCAGTGCCGCCGATGAATCGCTGGCGACCAAGATGGCGCCGTCGGCCGACGCCGTCATCGCGTTCCTGCGCGACTTCGTCGCCAAGGCCCGGCCGATGGCCGAGCGCGACCTGGCCGAGCTGCGCGCGTTCGCCGCGCAGGCGCTGGGCATCGACACGCTCGAACCCTGGGACGTGGCCTATGCCTCGGAGAAGCTGCGCATGCGCACCTACGCGCTCAGCGAGGAGGAGCTCAAGCCGTACTTCCCATTGCCGGCCGTCATGGAGGGATTGTTCGCCGTGGTCGAGCGCGTGCTCGGCGTCACCTTCCGGCCGCGCACCGATGTCGACCTGTGGCACCCGGACGCGTGCTACTACGACCTGCTCGACACGCAGGGCCAGGTCTTCGCCGGCGCCTACGTGGACCTGTACGCACGCACCGGCAAGCGCGGCGGCGCCTGGATGGACGTGTGCACGACGCGCTACCGCCGTGACGACGGCCTGCAGCTGCCGGTCGCCTACCTGACCTGCAATTTCGCGCCGCCGACCGGATCGACGCCGTCGCTGCTGACCCACGACGACGTCGTCACGCTGTTCCACGAGTTCGGCCACGGCCTGCACCACATGCTGACCGAGGTCGATTTCGCCGGCGTCTCGGGCATCAGCGGCGTCGAGTGGGACGCGGTGGAACTGCCGAGCCAGTTCATGGAGAACTTCGCCTGGCAACGCGAAGGTCTGGCCCTGATCGCGCGCCACTGGCAGACCGGCGAGGGCCTGCCCGATGCGCTGTTCGAGCGCATGCAGGCGGCGCGCAACTTCCAGTCCGGGTTGTTCCTGGTGCGCCAGCTCGAGTTCGGCCTGTTCGACTTCCTGCTGCATCATCGCTACGACCCGGCACGCGGCGCGCGCGCGCTGGAGATCCTCGCCGAGGTGCGCCGCGAGACGGCCGTCATCGTGCCGCCGGCCTGGCATCGCTTCCCGCACACCTTCACGCACATCTTCTCGGGAGGCTATGCGGCCGGCTACTACAGCTACCTGTGGGCCGAGGTCCTGTCCGCCGATGCGTTCGACCGCTTCGAGACCGAGGGCGTGTTCGACCGTGCGGTCGGCGCGGCCTGGCGCAAGGCGGTGCTGGCAGTCGGCGGCTCGCGACCGGCGCTGGAGTCCTTCGTCGAGTTCCGCGGCCGCGAGCCGTCGCCGGATGCGCTGCTGCGCAGCTACGGCCTGGCGGCCTGAAACGCGCGCACGACCTCGATGACGCGGTCGATCGCCGCGTCGTCGACGTCCAGGTGGGTGACCAGGCGCACGGTCGGCAGGTAGCCGATGCTGGCGCGCACGCCGCCGGCCTCCAGGTGCCGGGCCAGCGCCTGCAGCCGTGCCGGCGGCACGTCGATGAAGACCATGTTCGTGTGGTGGCCGAGGACCGCCACGCCGGCGTCGGCCAGGCCGGCGGCGAGCCGCTGCGCGCGCGCATGGTCCTCGGCCAGCCGCTCGACGTGATGGTCCAGCGCATGCAGGCCGGCCGCGGCGAGCAGCCCCGACTGCCGCATGCCGCCGCCGAGCATCTTGCGCCAGCGGCGCGCGGCCGCGATCAGGTCGGCGCTGCCGAGCAGCACGGAGCCGACCGGCGCGCCGAGGCCCTTGGACAGGCAGACCGATACGCTGTCGAACGGCGCCGCCAGCGTGCGCGCGGGCACGCGCGAGGCGACCGCCGCGTTGAACAGCCGCGCGCCGTCCAGGTGCACCGCCAGGCCGACCGAGCGCGCCCACGCCGCGGCGTCCTGGACGTAGTCCTGCGGCAGCACGCGGCCGTGCCAGGTGTTCTCCAGCGCGAGCAGGCGCGTGCGCGCGAAATGCGGATCGTCCGGCTTCACCGCGGCGGCCAGCGCCGGCAGCGGCAGGCTGCCGTCGGCGGCCGGGACGATCGGCTGCGGCTGGATCGAGCCGAGCACGGCGGCACCGCCGCCTTCGTACTTGTAGGTGTGCGCCTCCATGCCGACCAGGTATTCGTCGCCGCGCTGGCAGTGGCAGAGCAGGGCGACCAGGTTGGCCTGCGTGCCGCTCGGCATGAACAGGCCGGCGGCGAAACCGAGGTCGCCGGCCAGACGCTCCTCCAGCCGGTGCACGGTCGGGTCGTCGCCGTAGACGTCGTCGCCGACGGCGGCGGCGGCCATCGCCGCGCGCATCGCCGCGGTCGGCCGGGTCACGGTGTCGCTGCGCAGGTCGATCATCGGCACGCCTCGTCGCGGTAGGAACCGGCGCGGACCGCGACGGCCCGGGCAGCGTAGCGGCCGATGCCGGACTTCCGCCAGTGCGCGCCGGCCCGGCGCGCGGGCACCGGCGCGCGCCGCGACCCGCGGCCGGTGCGTGCACGGCGCGCGTGCGGGCGAAGCGCTAGGGCGTGTCATCAATCCCCCGGCAGGTCGCGTTGGCCCTGGAAAGTCGTCAGGGGGTGGTGTGTGGCGCCGCGCCTGACTGGCCGTCAGGTCAAGCCGCGCAACGCACGCTGGCGGCTTTCCAGGGCCAACCCGTAGGGCCGCTCTTGCGTGCGCCCGGGACTGCGTCATCGCTCGGGCGTGGACCCACGTCCACTTCCTCCCTCTTCCTTGGCCCGGACGCACGCAAGAACGGCGCGGCCTACCGAGGGATTGATGACACGCCCTAGTCGAAGCTGCCGCGGAAGATCGGATCGTTGCCGCTGTCGTGCCACCGGGCCATGTGCAGCACCGGCGTGCCGCCGGCGTTGCTGAAGGTCCCGCCGACGCCGAGATCGGCGCCGTAGACACCGAACGCCTGCACCACGCCACTGGTCGAGCCGCCATTGGAGATGCCCGAACCGAGGCCCGACCAGGCCGCACCGTTCCATTTCGCGATGCGCGGTGCCGCGATGCCGCCGGCCGTGCGGAAACGGCCACCGGCCACGAGTTCGCCGTTGTAGACGTGCAGCGATCGCACGACGTCGTCGACGCCGCTGCCGAGCGCCGACCAGGCCGACCCGTTCCAGCGGGCGACGCGGGCGGCATTGACCTCGCCGGCACGGATGAAATCGCCGCCGGCGACCAGGGCATTGCCGTGGACGGCCAGTGCGAACACCGCATCGTCGGCGCCGAAGCCGAGCGCCGACCAGGCGGTGCCGTTCCATTTGGCGATCCGGCTGGCGCTCGCGCTGCCGGCGGTGAAGAACTCGCCTGCGGCCACCAGCTCGCCGTCGTAGACGGCCAGCGCGCGGACGGTGCCGTCGATACCGGTTCCGAGCGGCGTCCACTGGCTGCCGTTCCATTTCGCGATCCGGGTCGCACTGACGCCGCCGGCGGTCGTGAAGCCACCGGCCGCCACCAGCTCGCCCTGGTACACCGCCAGCGCCAGCACCGTACCGTTCACGCCGCCGCCGAGCGGCGACCAGCTCGAACCGTTCCATCGCGCGATCCGGTTCACCGTCGTGCCGCCGGCCGTGGTGAAGTTGCCGGCGGCCACCAGCTCGCCGCCGTAGACGGTCAGCGCGTGGACGTAGGTGCTCATGCCGCTGCCGAGCGAGGACCAGGCCGTGCCGTTCCATCGCGCGACGTAGAAGTGGCTGGCCGTGCCGATGCTCGTGAACTCGCCGCCCATCACCAGCTCGCCGCCGAAGACCGTGAACGCGCGGATCGAGCCGCTGGCACCGAACGCGCCCAGTTGCGACCAGGTACCGGTGCCCTCGGGATGCGCCACCTCCGACGCACTACCGGTCGCCTGCGCGGCACCCGCCAGCGAAAGCAGAGCCGCGAAAAAACATGCCGCCGTCGTACGCATGGCGAATCCTCTGGCCGATTGAAAACGGGGTGTCGTCACCGCACGGGCTCCAGCCGGTGCCCGGCCATGCCCAGATCGCGGTTGGGATCGAATGTGTCGTCGTTGGTGAGGAACTGGCGGCCATCGCCCAGTTGCCAGGCATTGGCGTAGTGGATCGACAGATCCACCTGCTGTCCTGACGACGGGTCGCGCCACGGCTGGACTTCCTGGATCGCGTCGAGGGTCGTGGCGTGGATGCGTTCGCCGGTGGCACCGGTCTGCGCGACGATGCGGTCGTTGATCCGGCCGATATCGGCGATCGTGTCCATCCGGATGCGGTGCCGTGCCGTCATGCCGGCGATGTCGATCTCGCGCATGCGGCGCGCGTGCCACTGCTGGATCGAGCTGATCTGGTGCTGGTTGACGCGCTCGACGTGCTGCCGCGACCAGGCCAGCATCTGGTCGGCCCAGGGCTTCTCGTAGCGTCCGGAGGCGCGGATGCGCTCGAGCAGGGCGGCGTCGAGCAGGCCGTCCGGCGCCCGCAAGGCGATGCCGGTTTCCGACCAGGCCGCGATCGTGCCCTGCAGCTCGGAAAAGGTGACGCTCGCCACGATCGCTTCGCGCATCGCCTGCCCTTGCAGGACATAGCCGATCAGCAGCTCGCCGGCTTCGAGGCGGAGGCCGGTCGACGGCGGCGCGCCGGACTGCCGCGCCGCGGCCTGCTGCTGCGCGACCAGATCGGGGCGGTCGCGGTAGGCGATCACCTGCGCCGCCGGCCGCGCGCTGCGCACGAGGTGTTCCAGGTACTGGCGCGCCGTCGCCATCGGCGCGGCCGCGCATGGGTTCATCGGCACGATCCCACCGGGCGCCGACTGCACCTGCCACGACAGCTTCGGCAGCAGCGACACTTCGTAGAAACCATCCGGCGAGGCTGCGCTCCAGCGAAACGCATGCGTATTGCCGACGCATTCGACGCCGCGGTCCCATTCCACGCCGCCCCGCGCGACCCAGCCGATCGGGACCTCGATCGTCAGCGCCGGCAGCGGCTGGCCGAACCCGGCCGGGTCCATGACCGCCACGCGCTCCAGGCGGTCCGCGGCGGGGCGGGATGCCCGCGCGATCTGCTGGGCCTGCCGTACCACCGGCCGGCGATCGAAGAACACGCCTCTGGCGTGCTCCTCGACGATCTTCGCCGCACGCTCGTCCGCGGTTCCGGCCTCGGACCGCCCGGCGACCGGCGCGGCCGGCGGCGATCCGCCCGCTGTTGCGCGGTCGCCGCCTGCCTCCGAACACCCGGCCAGGACGACCAGCACACTCAACACCACCGCTTCGATCGGCTTGCTCAGGTTCACGCCGGGCTCCCGTTGGATCGCAGGTCGGGCATCGACCGCCCGTTCGATCCGCTATGCGTGGGTTTCGCGAAAAGTGGCTCACGGACGGTGGACGAACCGCGCGCGGACCGACGCGCCGGCGGCGCGTTCCGGCCGAGCGGCCGGGAGTGCGCGGGATGTCGCATCGGCGGGGCGCCTGTCTGCCGCACGGCAGGGCCGTTTCCGGCAAACCCGCGGCTTTGCGCGGTCGCTGAAATACAATCCCGGGTATCGGCCGGGAAACCGGCCGTGGCGCTTCCGCAGCCGTGTGTCTCGGGACCCTCACGCGGGCCCGGGACGCTGCCCCCCTTCAGAAAACGGACCTCGTCCCGACCATGCGAATCGCCACCTGGAACGTCAATTCACTGAACGTCCGCCTGCCGCACGTCGAGCTGTGGTGCGCATCGGCGCAGCCGGACGTGCTCGCGCTGCAGGAAACCAAGCTGGAGGACGCCAAGTTCCCGCGCGCCGCGATCGAGGCGCTCGGCTACCACGTCGCGTTCTCCGGCCAGAAGACCTACAACGGCGTCGCCCTGATGGCGCGCCAGCCGATCCTGGACGTCGTCACCGACATCCCGGGATTGGACGATCCGCAGCGGCGCGTGCTGGTCGCGACCGTCGGCGAGCTCAGGGTCGCCAACCTGTACGTCGTCAACGGCCAGGCCGTCGGCAGCGAGAAGTACGCCTACAAGCTCGATTGGCTGGCCAAGGTCTCCGCATTCCTCGCGGGCGAGCTGCGCAACGATCCGCGGCTGGTCGTCATGGGCGATTTCAACATCGCCCCGGACGATCGCGACGTGCACGACCCGGTGGCCTGGCATGAACAGATCCTGTGCTCGACGCCGGAGCGCGAAGCGCTGCGCCGGCTGCTGGACCTGGGCTTGCTCGACAGTTTCCGCCTGTTCGACGCCGATCCGGGCCACTACAGCTGGTGGGACTACCGGCAGGCCGGCTTCCGACGCAACCTCGGCCTGCGCATCGACCTGGTGCTGGCCGGCGAACGCTTGAAGGCGCGCGCGCGCGCCGCCACTATCGACCGCATCCCCCGCGCCTGGGAACGCCCGTCCGACCACGCGCCCGCCCTTCTGGAACTTGCCGATGACTGATCATGACTGGCCCTCGTCTCCGAGCGACTCCGAGCTGGAGGAACTGGACCAGTTCCTGCGTGCGCACGGCGGCGACGAGGACCTGCTGCTCGACGGCGTGCACGGCCTGCTGACCGCACTGGCGATCGGCCCGGCCCCGGCCAAGCCCGAGGAATGGCTGCCCGACGTGCTGCACGAGCCGTTCACCGATCCGGCGGAAGGCCAGCGCGTGCTACAGCTGCTGGCGCACCTCAACGACTCGATCGCGCCGGAACTGGAAACCGGTGCCTACGAGCCGATCCTCGGCGAGGTCGACGACGACGACGAAGGCAGCACGGTGTACACCGCGCGCGGCTGGTGCGAAGGCTTCAGCCGCGGCATCGACCTGCGCGCGTCCGCCTGGGAATCACGCCTGGGGCAGGACACGCAGCTGATGGAACTGCTCGGCCCGATCATCGCGCTGGCGATCGACGACGGCGTGTTCGAAGCCGACGCCGAGTTCGCCGAACTCAGCGACGAGGAGTACGACGAGTGCCTGGCGCACATCCCCAGCGTGGTCGCGGCCGTCGCCGACTACTGGCGCAACCACCCACCGAGCGCCGAGGAGCAGCGCGCCGCCCAAGACGCCGCGGCATCGCGCCGGCCCGGCATGCAGCGCCGGCGCGGCGGACGCACGCTGCACTAGAAAGTGCGGGCCGGGCCGCGGGGCCGGGAAACACAGGCCGCCGGCAGGCACGCCGGCGCGGCGTCCCACCTGCAGGTCCGTGGCAACGCGGGCCGCGCCGGACCGGCGACAGACCCTGCCGCCGGCCGCGTACCGATTGTTCACGCCGGCGATCCAGGCCGTCCACGTCGCGGCGCTTGTAGGCACCGGTGCGTGACGACATCTTGGAGGCTTCCTCGTGCCACGGAGTCCGCCATGTCCACCGTTTCCGCCCCACCGGCCCAGAGCCGGCGCGTGCTGCAGCTCGTCCGCGGCCAGCCGACCTCCGACGGCGCCGGCGTCAAGCTCAACCGCGTCATCGGCCAGCGTGCGCTCGACATGCTCGATCCGTTCCTGATGCTCGACGAGTTCCGTTCCGACCAGGCCGGCGACTACCTCGCCGGTTTTCCGAATCACCCGCACCGCGGCTTCGAGACCGTCACCTACATGCTGGCCGGGCGCATGCGCCACGGCGACAACCAGGGCAACTCGGGCCTGCTCACCGCCGGCAGCGTGCAGTGGATGACTGCCGGGCGCGGCATCGTGCATTCGGAGATGCCCGAGCAGGAGGACGGCCTGATGTGGGGCTTCCAGCTCTGGGTGAACCTGCCCGCCAGCCAGAAGATGACCGCACCGCGCTACCAGGACATCGCGCCGGAACGGATTCCCGAGGTGCACACCGACGAGGGCGCGCTGGTGCGCGTGATCGCCGGCCGCTTCGGTACCACCGAAGGCCCGGTCAACGCGGCGGCGACCGCACCGCTGTACCTGGACGTCACGGTGCCGGCCGGCGCGCGCCTGGCACTGCCGGTACCGGATGGCCACAACGGCTTCGTCTACGTGTTCGAAGGCGCCGCCGCGGTGGGCCCGGCCGATGCGGCCCAGCCGGTGCAGCGCGGCGAGCTGGCCGTGCTCGGCCGCGGCACGGACGTGGAGGTGGCCGCGGGTACGTCACCGGCGCGCCTGATCCTGGTCGCGGGCAAGCCGCTGGGCGAACCGGTCGCCAAGTACGGTCCGTTCGTGATGAACACGCAGGACGAGATCGTCGCGGCAGTACGCGACTTCCAGTCCGGTCGCTTCTGATCGCGCGCTGCGCGGTCACGCGGCGCGCAGCGACCGGAGCCGCTGCGCGCCGCGATGCCGGAACGGATCGAAGCGCGCCCTACGGTCCGTCGAAGCCGTCGCCGAAGATCGTCTCCGGCGGCGCATCGGTGCAGTCGCGGTACCAGGGCGTGATGCCGGTGATCGCATCCCATTCCGGCGACGGCACGTGCTGCAGGGCATTCGGGCACAGCTCGGCGCCGTACGGGCCGAGGTTCGGGGACGGCGCCGGCGGCGGACCGACCAGCAGGTTGCCGCCCACGAAGAACCCCTCCAGCGCGGACAAGCCGGCCAGCGACGGCAGGCTGCCGCCGAGGCGGTTGCCGGCGGCCGAGAACCAGGTCAGCGCCGGCAGCTCGCCGAACGGCGGTATCGAGCCGCTGAAGTTGTTGTTGAGGAACATCGCCGACTGCAGGCTGGTCAGGCCGGCCAGCGACGGCAGGTTGCCGCTCACGCCGGTGCTGCGGATGTCGATCGATTGCAGCTGCGTCAGGCCGGCCAGCGACGGGAACGAACCGACCAGCTGGCTCTGATCGGCGATCTGCAGGCTGGCGAGGTTGGTCAGCTGGTTCAGGGTCGGCGGCAGCGTGCCCGTCATGTTCGTGAAGCCGAACATCAACCCGGTCACGGTGGTGCCGCTTTCGTCGCAGGTCACGCCGGTCCAGTCGCATTCGGTACCGGGCGCCCCCAGCCAGCCGTTCATGTCCCACCAGTCCGCGCCGTTGGTCCGCTCGTAGAGGTCCACCAGCACCGCACGCTCGCTGGCGGGAATGCCGGCCGCCGCGCGGCGGTAGAAGTAGGCCGCGCCCTGCTGGTAGTGCTCCCAGTCGGGCGTGTAGCCGAACACGCCGACCAGCACGTTGTCGCCGTCGAGCGCGACCGCGGCACCGAAGTACGGCGAGACGATGCCTTCGTACTTGGTGAACGTGTGGGCGCCGGCCAGCGTGCCGCCGGACCGGCGGAACAGGTAGGCCGCGCCCTGTCCTTCGGTGCCGTCGATCGTCACGTTGCTGGCGCCGACGATCGCCGTTCCGTTCTGCAGGGCGACCGTCATGCCGAAGTTGTCGGTCGGCGGCAGGCCGATGCCTTCGGTCCCGTTCGCCGCGCCATCGGCCGCGCTCAGCCGCTGGCTCTGCACCCAGTCGCCGGCGCTCCCGGTGAACACGTAGACCACGCCCTGGCCACCCGCACGCCACATCGCGCCGACCAGCGCGGTGTCGCCGTCGATCGCGAGCGAAGAGCCGAGCTGGTCGTTCTCGACACCTTCCGCGACGACGATTTTCTGCGCCTGGTGCCAGGCGCCGTCGGCCCGCGCGAAGCGATACACCGCGCCCTGCGCATGGCGGTCGTCGATGTCAGCGCCCGGAGCGCTGACCAGCAGGTTCGCCCCCGACAGCGCGATGGCGGAGCCGAAGCCGTCGCCGACGGTGCCGTCGGCAGCGGCCAGTTGCTGCGTCTGCGTCCAGCGGCCGTCGACCTGCGTGTACACGTAGACCGATCCACGCATCATCTGGTCGTTGTAGTGCGCGCCGTAGGCCGCCACGACGATCATGTCGTCGGTCAGGGCCACCGCATTGCCGAACCAGTCGACCGGCATGCCGTCGCTGGCGACCAGCTTCTGCGTCTCGGTCCAGGTGCCGTCGTCGCCCTGCGTGAACACGTAGGCCGCGCCCTGCGAGTTGTTGCTGCCGATCCTCGCGTTGAGCGCGCCGATGACCGCCGTGCGGCCGGACACCGCGACGGACCAGCCGAACTCGTTGTAGGCGGCGCCGTCGCTGGCGACCAGGGTCTGCACGAGGCCCCAGCTGCCGTCCGCGGCCTGCCGGTAGACCAGCACCTTGCCCTGGGAGGATTGGCCGTCGATCGTCGCCTCGGAAGCCGACACCAGCGCGACCGGACCGGAAATCGCGACCGCCTGGCCGAAGTGGTCGAAGCCTTGCGCCTGCGGATCGAGCACGCGCTGCTCGGTCCAGATCTCCGCGGCGGGGTGGGCGGGCGGCGAGGCGATGACGAGGGCGTTGAGGAACAGGGCTGCCAGCGGCAGCACGAATCGGCAAAGCGTCCGATGGACAGGGGACTGGACCATGGGGATTGAGGTCTCCGGCAGGATGGGGCGCATGCGCGAGGACCGGCTCGTTTCGGCCGCCGGTCCTGGGCTGCAGCCGCTGCACGCTAGCCGTGTCGATCCGGCGTTCCACTCGCGCTCCGCTATCGCTGCGTTACCGTTCCATGAATGGCTTCAGATTCAATCGCTTGGCGGCGACGGCGGCGCGGCGCCGAACGGCGCCAGCAGCGCCGACCCGTCGGTCGGCGGGATCGGGCGCTCGCCGGCCAGCCGCTGCGTGCGCTGGAGCGCTTCGCGCCAGGCGGCCTCCTGGCCGAGCGCCCGGTACAGGCGCGCCTGCAGCAGGCTGGAGCGGAAATCGGTCCCCGCCCAGCGCTGCACGCGCCCGGCCACCGCGCTGGCCCGTTCGGTCTGGCCGGCATCGAGCAGGGCATTGCCCCAGGACACGACGACTTCGACGACATCAGCCGGGATGCCGGTGCGCTCGGCCTGCGCGAGCGCCTGCTCGTAGGCGGCCGTGGCGGCCGCGGGCTGCGCCGTCGAGTGCAGCTCCGCCTGTGCCAGCTGCGCCAGCACCGTGCTGGCCGGGACCTGCGCCGTGGCGGCCCAGTCAGCGAAGCCGCGCACCTCGGCAGCCGCGTCGGCGTCGCGCGCGAGCACGCGCAGGGCGCGCACGCGCGTCAGCCAGGCCTGCGCCCGCGCGCGGCCGCGGTCCGGCCCGGCCAACGTCTGCACCGCCTCGGCCGCATGCCCGGCCGCGGCGTCGGCGCGGCCGGTCGCCAGCTCGATGCGGGCGCGCTCCGCGAGCGCATGTCCCAGCACCGGCTGGTCCTGTTCCGTCGCCGCCTCGCTGGTGATCCGCACCAGCAGGGCCGCAGCCTCGCCGAGCCGGCCGTTCGCCGCCAGGGCGCGCGCATGCTGCACCTGCACCGAATGGCGCAGGCCGGTGTTGCTGATCTGCGGCAGCAGCCCCCAGGCACGCTCGCTGGTCGCCAACGCCTCCAGCGGTTGCAGCAGCGCGAGCAGGGCGTCGATCTGGTCGTCGAGGGCCATCATCATCTCGTTGCGTCCGCCCAGGCGCCGGAAGTGCTCCTCCGAGCGGCGCATGACCGCCAAGCCTTCGGCATAGCGGCCACGCGTGCTCTCCATCAGGCCTTCGTTCGCCTCGATGCGCGCGAGCGACAGCGCATCGCCGGTGATCTCCAGCGCGATGCGCGCCCGCGCGAACTCGCTCATCGCCGCGTCGAACCGGCCCTGGACCGCCTCGGCGATGCCGCAGGCCGTGTACGCGCGGCCGAGCATGCCCGGTTCGTCGCGGTCGGCCACCAGCGCGACCGCGGCGGCGCAGTCGCGGCCGGCCGCCGCCGCATCGCCGAGATGGATCCGGACCGAGCTCGACACGGTCAGTATCAGGGCACGCAGCACCGGATCGGCCTCGGGTCCGACGTCGGCGAGCAGGCGGTCCAGCTTCGCGCGTGCCTCGATCATGCGGCCGCTGCGGAAATCGACCTGCGCCAGGCGCAGGCGCAGCAGCGGCGCATCGCGAACATCCGGCGGTGCGGCCTGGATGATCCGCTGCACCTCCTCGAGCTGGTCCGACAGCAGGGCCGCCTCCGCGCGCTGACGCACGTCGTCGAGCGCCGTGGTCGCCGTCGCCTCGGCGCTCACCGGCTTGCCGAGCCGCAGCAGCAATTGCGCGACCGCCACGCGCGCCGCCGCCGCGGCATCGGGCTGCTGCGCCTCGATCAGGATCGGTTCGCCGTCGGCCGGGTGCAGTTCCAGGCGCACGCGCCAGCCGCCGGGGCCGCGTGTCGCGCTCGACGTCAGCAGCCGCTGCGCGCCGGTCACCACACGGACGTTCGAGGCGAGGATCGCCGCATCGGCCGGCGGATCGCGCGTCAGCGCGACGATCGTCTCGTTGGGGACCACCGCCAGGCCCGCGCCGCGCAGGCGCGTGGCGACCAGATCCATCAGCCCCAGGCGCAGCCAGCCCCATTCCGGTTCGGCGGCGATCACCAGCGGCAGCACGGCAACGGCATCGGCTGCGGCCGGCGTCGCCCGGGGTGCCAGCGGCGATGCCCCGTGTCGCCCGCGCATGAGCGCGAGCACCGTCAGCACAGCGACGGCCAGCGCCAGGACCGTCGCCGCCGCCACCCAGCGCGAACGGCCGCGGCGTGGCGACGGCGCCGCGACAGCCGGCGGCGCGCGGTCACCGGAAGCGTCCGCGCCCGCCATCGCCGGCCCGGCCGCAGGCGGTGGGTCGGGGCGTTCCTCGGTGGCCAGTTCGGCGACCCAGCGGTAGCCGAAGCGCGGGATCGTGCGGATCGCGTTCTGCTCGTCGCCGGTATCGCCGATCGCGCGGCGGGCCTTCAGCACGACCTGGCCGAGCAGGGCATCGGTGACGTCGGCGCGCCCCCAGACCGCCGCGATCAGCTCGTCGCGGCCCACGGCGCGGTCGCGCCGGTCGATCAGGTACGCGATCACGTCGAACACCTTCGGCGACACCGTGACCGGCGTGCCGTTCCGGCACAGCTCACGCGCCGCCGGATCGACGCTGCAATCCCCGAAGCGGTAGAGAAGACGGGCCATCGCTCAAGCGTAGCCGGCTTGCCGCCGATTTGCTGCCGGCCGCTGCCCGAGCCGCGGTGGAGCGGAGCGCCCGGCCGCGCTCCGGTACGCGCTAACGCGCGGCCGCCGCCTCGCCGCGCCGCAGCGTGCGGTCGAAGAAGTTCGTGATCAGCGTGTAGACGTGCATGCGCATCGCCGGCGTCGACAGGCCGTGCTTGCCGCCGGGGTAGGTCATCAGCTCGAACGGCGTGCCTTTTTCCTGCAACGCGGCCATCAGCCGCGTGGAATGCGTGAACAGCACGTTGTCGTCGGCCATGCCGTGCACCAGCAGCAGTGGCGCACTCATTCCGTCCAGCCAGGCGAACGGCGTGCTGCGGATGTAGCCGGCCGGATTGTCCGCGGGCGTGGACAGGTAGCGCTCGGTGTAGTGGGTGTCGTAGAGCGCCCAGTCCGTGACCGGCGCCACCGCGGCGCCGGCGGCGATCTCGCCGGAGGCCTTCGCCAGCAGCATCGTCGTCAGGTAGCCGCCGTAGCTCCAGCCGAACACGCCGATGCGCTCGCCGTCGACGAACGGCTGCTCCTTGAGCCAGCGGATGCCGGCGAGCTGGTCGGCCACCTCCGCCACGCCGAGCTGGCGGTGGATCGCATCGGAGAACTGCCGGCCCCGGCGGGCCATGCCGCGGTTGTCGACCGTGAACACGACGTAGCCGCGCTGGACCATGTACTGGTTGAAGTGATCGCCCCAGCTGCGCGCGACGCTCTGGACGCCCGGACCGCCGTAGTAGAAGACGAAGACCGGATGGCGCCGCGGCTCGCCGGAAGCATCCGTCGCATCCGCCGGCCGGTAGAGGCGGTAGTGCAGGGTCTGCCCGTCGTCGCTCTTGAGCGTGCCGAACTGCGGTTCGACGAACGCCGCCCGGTACGGCGCGTAGGGATGCCGCTCGTCGAGCCGGTTCTCCTCGATCCAGGCCAGCCGGCTGCCGTCGGGCTTGCGCAGGCTGACCTGCGGCGGCGTGTGCGGATCGCTGAAGGCGTCGAGGTAGAACGCCCCGCTCTTGGCGAACGTCGCCGCGTGCGTGCCGTCTTCGCGGCTGATCCGCTGCGGCCGGTCGGCGGTCGAGCCGTCGAGCTTGAGCGCGTAGATCTGCGTGTCGGGCACGAAGTCGCGGTTGGAGGCGACATAGACCAGGCCGGCCTTCTCGTCCACGCCGGACAGGCCGTCGATGTTCCAGTCGCCGCGGCTGATCGCGTGCTTGAGCGTGCCGTCGAGGTCGTAGAGGTACAGGTGGTGGAAACCGGTGCGCTCGCTGCCCCAGATGAACGCCTGGTGCTTGTCGAGGAAGCGCAGGTCGTCGTTGAGGTTGATCCAGGTCGAGCTGGTCTCGCTGAGCAGCGTGCGCTGCTCGAGCGTCGCGACGTCCACCAGCTTCAGATCGAGCCGGCGCTGGCTGCGCGGCTGGATCTGGTAGGACAGGCGGCGCGCATCCGGCAGCCATTTGACGCGCGCCAGGTAGATGTCGCGGTCCTCGCCCAGGTCGATCCAGCGCACGGCGCCGCCGCCCGGCGCGACCAGACCCAGCCGGGATTCGACGTTCGGATCGCCGGCCGCGGGATAGCGCTGCTCGATCACGTCGGTGCGGTCGGCGTAGACCTCGAAGCGCTTGACCACCGGCACGGCGGCTTCGTCGTAGCGCTGGAACGCGATCGCCGAATCGTCGGGCGCCCACCAGTAGCCCTCGCTGCGGCTCATCTCCTCCTGCGCGACGAACTCGGCTTCGCCGTTGTGGATCGTGCCGCCGCCGTCGCGGGTCAGCGGACGCAGGGTATCGGTGGCCAGCTCGATGACCCACAGGTTCTGGTCACGCACGAAGGACACGTAGCCGCCGGCCGGCGAGATCTGCGGATCGATGAAGTCGCCGCCGGTGTCCAGCTTGCGCAGCGGCTTGTCCTTCGCGGCCAGCTCGTACAGGTACAGCTCGCCGCCGACCGGGAACAGCAGCTTGGTGCCGTCCGGCGACCAGTGGTAGTCGACGATGCCGCTGAGGCCGGCCATGCGCGCGCGTTCGCGCCGCGCTTTCTCGGCGTCGCTGAGGGCCTCCTCGCCACCCAGCGTATCGGCATCCACCAGCAGGCGCGTGCGCTGGTCCTTGACGTGGTACTCCCACAGGTCCAGCCGGTTCTGGTCGCCCGCCTTGGCGCGCAGGAACGTCACACGCTGGCCGTCCGGCGAGATCTTCAGACTGCGCGGCACCGGACCGTTGAGGCCGCCGCCCTCGTAGACGCTTTGCAGGCTCAGCTTCTCGGCCATCGCAGGCATTCCCGCCGCCATCGTGGCGGCCAACAACAACGCTCGCATCGCTCTCTCCCGTGGAGGCGGCATTATCGCCGTGATTCGGCCGGGGAACGTGCACGGCAGAATTCGTACTTGTGCATGGCCTGCCGCCGTCGCGGCAGGCGTCGGGAATCCTGCCGTCGAATCGTTGTCCGAAGGCGCCATGCCTCGTACCAATCCCCTGCTGCTCGCCGATGGGCTGGCGCTGCGCCGGCGCCTGGCGGCGGCCGCGCGCCGGCCACGCTGGGCGCTGGCCGCGCTCGGTGCGCTGCTGGCGGCCTGCGCCGGCGCCTGGATGCTTGCGCCCTGGCCGCCGGCCGATCGCCTGGCCGTCTGGCTGGCGGCGGCACCGGCAGGGGTGCTGGTGCTGGCCGGTGCACTGGCCGCGATCCGTACCCGGCGGCTGCGCCGGCGCTGGCGGGCCGCGCAGGCCCGGAGCTGGCTCGCCGCACTGCCGGTCACGCCCGGACAGCGGGCGGTCGCGACCACCGTGCGCCTGGCGCTGGCCCAGGCGGGCCCGCTGGCCGGCGCGCTGGCCGCCCTCGGCTGGCTGGCCCTGGCCGGCAGCCCGGGCGCGTTCCCGCTCCGGCTTGCCGTGCTGGTCGCCGCCGGTTGGCTGGCGGGCAGCCTGATCGGCGCCGGGTTCGACCGGCGGCCGGCGGCGCCGCGACGGCGGCAACCGCGGACCGCGGCCCGGCCGGCCGGCGCCAGCGGCTGGCGCGTGCTGGCCGCCTGGCCGCTGCGGATCGCCCGCGCCCAGGCCGATCCGGCCGTCCACGCGCGCGTGCTCGGTCCGCTGATCCTGGCGATGCCGCTGCCGATGAGCACGCCGCTCGACATCGTGCTGCCGGCGCTGCTGGTGCTGGTCGCGCTGGTCGCCCTCGTCGAATGCCTGCGTGGCCTGCTGGCCGCGATCGCGGCGAGCGGCGGCTGGCTGCGCGGCACGCCGCTGGCCGGCCGGCGCTTCGTCGTCGCGCTGTGCAGCCGCAGCGCGCTGGTGCAGCTCGGCGGCCTGCTGGTGCTGTTCGCGCTGTTCCTGCGCGGCCTGCCGCCGCGCGCGGCGCTGGCAGGCACCGTGCTGCCGGCCGTCGTCGCGGCCATCGCCGTCGCGTCCGCCTTCGTCCGCCATCGCCCGTTGCAGGCCGGCCGATGAACGCGGCGCTGGAGGTGCGCGGACTGTCGGCCGGCTATCCGGAGGCGTTTCCGTTGCAGGTGCTCGATGGCATCGACCTGCGCGTGCCGCGTGGCGAATGGGTGGCCCTGCTCGGCGCCAATGGCAGCGGCAAGAGCACGCTGCTCGATTGCATCGGCGGACGTCGCCAGGCCGCCGGAACGATCCTGATCGACGGCGTGGTCCTGTCCGACCGTGGGCCGGACGCCCGGCGGCGCCTGGGCCATGCCGTCGGTGCCGAGCGCCTGCCGGCGGTGCTAACCGGGCACGAATGCCTGGCCGTCCATGCCGCCGCGCACGGCCGCGCGGCGATCGGCGACGACGTGCTGGCGCTGGCGGCGGACCTGGCGCTGGCACCGCGCCTGCACGAGCCGGTGGCAATGTATTCCTACGGCATGCGGCAGAAGCTCGGCGTGCTGCTGGCGCTGGCCGGCGCGCCGGCCCTGCTGCTGCTGGACGAGTCGCTCAACGGGCTCGATCCCACCAGCGGCCTTGTGCTCAAGCGGCACCTGCGGGCGCGCACCGCCGACGGCTGCGCGATCGTGCTGGCCACGCATGCACTGGACGTGGTCGAGCACTGGGTCGACCGCGCGCTGCTGCTGCACGAAGGCCGCATCGCCGCCGACTGGGACCGCGATCGCCTCGACGCCCTGGGCGGTCTCGGTCTGGAGGCGGCGCTGGCGGAGGCGACGCGCCCGCTGCCGTGAACGGCATCCACGCCGATGCGGGGCCGTTGAAGCCGGTCCCGGTCGCTACCGGGACCGGCACCTCATCCGACGACGCTCACCCGACCTGTCCCGCGCACAGCGCGTGCGCGGAGGCCGTCCCCACGATCTGGTTGCCTGCGTCGGCCACGACGACGGTCACCGTCACCGGGAAGGCGACCGGATGCGTCGGATCGTCGTTGCCGTCGGGGCAATAGAACGAGCACAGCCTCTTGTTGCCGCAGTAGCGGGGAATGATGATGTTGGCGCTGCCCGCGATGTCCCAGTCGATGCTGACCGGCGTGCTGACGCCGGTCGTGTCCAGGGACACGACGCACAGGCCGGTCGAACAGCTGAGGGATATCGAGAACGCGTGGGCTTGCGAGGGAAGCAGCCCCGACACCAGTGAACCGGCGAATACCAGCAATGCCATACCTGCTCTCGTCATGACCTTCTCCTGATGGCGTCGAATCTCTCGACGCGGTCAATGCAGCTCTGAGAACAACAACCCGCCGCTCCGGGACGGTACCCAACGGTGCTGTGTGAGGCCGCACCGGAGAGGCCAGCACACCCTACTCCGACGGCGGGCGGGCCGGCACTGGACGTTTCCCACGTTTCTTGCAGTCGATCGGCACAGGGCGTGCCGGACATCGGCTGCGCGCGCCAGCCGCCGTCAAGGACATGACGCTGCGCGCGCACCGGCGCGGGCTCGATGGCAGGACGCCATCGACCGGTTCGCCAAGCGATGGTCACGCCCAGCCGTCGCTCGAACCGTCGTCCTTGCCGATCCCGGCCGTGCGGGTGAAGCGCGGCCCCTCGCACGCAGCGGCGGATCGCGTGCGTGCGTTCAGCGCAGGCCCAGATGTGCCGCTTCCAGCGCACCGTTGCCGCGTGCGCGTGGTTGCGGGGCCGGTGGCAAGCGCAGTGGCCCGCCGCTGCGCAGCGCGTCCAGTACCGTGTCGAATGCGGCATAGCCATAGGCCAGCAACGGCACGTAGCGATCGCCGAAGCCGGGCAGGGCGAGGAACGCATCGAAATGCTGGCCGTGGGCGATCGGCCACCAGGTGGGCGTGCGATCGTGGGCGCGCAGCCATTCCACGTACGGCTCGGCACTGAACGCCATCGGCACCAGCCCGTCCGCTTCGCCGTGGATGACCACGACCGGCAGGTCGCGACGCGGCAGCGCGGCGCGGGTCGCCTCGACCGCCGCGCGCAGGCGCGTCGCCGGGGCATCGGTGCCGGTCCACAGGCCGCGCAGGCAGGCCAGGCCGGGCCAGGCCGGATCCTCACCGGTCGCGGCGGGCGCGGTCAGCAGCACGCCGGCACCGGGCGGAATGCCGCTGGCGTCCGCCCACCATGCCGCGCGCACCGCCTCGGAGACGACGCCCGGCCGCCCCTGCGCATCGTGGCCGCTGAAGCCGAAGCCGCACGGCATCGGGCCGGCCGGCGCCCGCAGGTAGCCCGAGGCATAGGTCGCGGCTACCGCGCGCCACAGGTCCAGGCGCGTGGTACTCGCGGCGGTCGCCAGCGCCGCGTCGGACCAGCCGGCGGCCCGCAGCTGCGCCAGCGCCGTGGCGGCCGGCGCGGCACTGCCGGGCAGGCCGTGCGCCTGCAGCGACGCACAACGGGCACGGCCGGCGGCCGGCGCGCTGCCATCGGCCTCGCGCGCCATCGGCACCGGGTCGAAGCGCGGATCGAGCAGGGCGCACGGCAGCCACAGCGCCGCCTCGGTCGCGTAGTCGTAGAGCGCGCGGCCCCGGCCCGGCGTGGCGATGTTGGGCGCCAGCGCGATCGCCGCGTCGAGCAGGCCGTCGTCGATCCCGGCCGCACGCAGCACCGCGCCGCCGCCGTTGGACAGGCCGATCGCGACGATGCGCGTATTGGCCGGCGTGAACGGCGCCTGGTCCGGATGCGCGCGGTCGAGCATCGCCAGGCCGAAGCGCGCCGCCTGCAGCAGGTGCCGGCCCCAGTCGGCCTCGGGGTTGTCGCCCGAATGGGCATGCTTGACCGCGATCCCCGCGTCGCTGGGAACGTCGGCCGCCGGTTCGAACTCCAGCAGCGCCGTGCCGGCCGCGGCGCGCGTGCCGTCCAGCTGCACGCCGCTGCGCGTGGCCGGGTCGAAGTAGCCGCTGCCGGTGCCCTTGTCGGTGTAGGCCACGGCGCAGCCGCGCGGCAGGCCGGCCGCGCCGGCCAATGCGATCGCGCCGTAGATGCCGCGCGAACCGGACGAGGCGGTCACGACCAGGCAGCGTGCCGACGCATCGAACGCGTCCGGCACCTGCACCAGCACGCGGTGCGGCGAATGCGCACCGGGCAGGCGCGCGAATGCCGAGAACTCGCGACCGGTCACCGTCGCCGTGCTGCCGTACAGCGTGCCGTAGCCGCCGAGCGGCCCGAGGTCGGCGATGCCCTTCCAGCTGACCTGGATCGCACGCCGCCGCAGCTCCTCCGGCGTGGGCCGCTCCGGGTCGGCGAACGCGACCGGCGCGCCGCGCAACCCGGCCAGGCCCAGGCCCGCGGTCAGCAGGTCGTCGCCGCCGGCATGGCGCGTCTCGCGGATCGGGCTGGCAAGGAAGTCGGTCATCGGCGAAGGCGGACGTTCGCGCCGCGCCGGCGCGGCGCAGGCGCCGAGCAGCAGGAGCGACACAAGCAACAGACAAGAACGTGGCGGCATCGGTCTACGATACGTGCCGGTGCCGCCCGCGCCATCGTACGAAAGTCGCAGCCCTGCGCGGTATGCTGCGGAACCGTCTCCGTCACCAGGGTGGCTCGATGCTCAAGGTGCTGATCGCCGACGACCATCCGCTGTTCCGGCTGGCGCTGCGGCAGGCGGTGGCCGGCATCGACACCGGCGTGCGGATCACCGAGGCCGACGACCTGGATGCCGCGCGCGCGCAGCTGGCCGAGCATCCGGACACCGACCTGGCCCTGCTCGACCTGCACATGCCCGGCAACCACGGCCTGATGGGCCTGGCGTCGCTGCGCGCCGAGTTCCCGGCCGTCGCCGTCGCGATGGTCTCGGCCCACGACGAGCCGGACACGATCCGCCGTGCGCTCGCCTACGGCGCGGCCGGCTTCATCGCCAAGCGCGCCGGTCTGGAGGACCTGCAGACAGCCCTGCGCGCGATCCTCGCCTGCCAGACCTGGATTCCGCCCGAGCGGCGCGCGGACGTCGCCGCGACCGGCACCGATGCCGGCGACGGCACACTGGCGACCCGGCTCAATACCTTGAGTCCGCAGCAGTTCCGTGTGCTGGCCCTGGTCGCGCAGGGGCGGCTCAACAAGCAGATCGCCGCTGCGCTGGCGATCCAGGAACGCACCGTGAAGGCGCACGTCACCGCGATCTTCGAGAAGCTGGGCGTGCGCAACCGCACGCAGGCCGGCGTGCTGCTGAGCACGCTGCAGCTGACCGCGCGCGAGCACGACGATCCGGCCGCCGGTGCCTGACAGCCACCGCCGCGCGGCAGCGGCCGCGTACGGCGGCCTCACAGCAGGCGCGCCATCAGCGACTTCAGCGCCAGCGGCTTGAGCGGCTTGTAGAGCAGGTGGCAGCCGGTCGCGGCGACCGCGGCGCGCACCGCCTCGCCGTGGTCGGCCGTGACCACGATGCACGGCCGCGCACGCACGGGGGCGGGCAGGGCCTCGCGCAGTTGCAGCCCGGTCGAGCCCGCATCGAGGTGGAAATCGACCACCAGCAGGTCCGGCCACCCGCTCGCGCACAACCGCGCGGCCTCGTCCGCGTCGGCCGCCGCCAGCACCTGGAACTGCCAGCCGGCCAGCAGCTCGGTCATCGCCGCCCGCACGGCGGCGTCGTTGTCGACCACCAGCACGCGGCCGCGCAGCGCCTGCGCCGGGGGTGGCGGCGCGGCGGCGGGTGCTTGCGGCTGGGGCTGCCCGAACGGCACGTCGATGGCGAACACGCTGCCGCGTCCCGGCCAGGAGCGCAGGCTCAAGGGCAGGCCGAGCAGGCGCGCGATGCGCTCGGCGATCGACAGGCCCAGGCCCAGGCCCTGGCCGTCGCGGCCCAGGCGGCGGAACTCCTCGAAGATCACCGTGCGATCGGCGGCGGCGATGCCCGGCCCGCTGTCCCAGATCTCGATGCGCAGCCGGTCGCCGCGCCGGCGGCCGCCGATCACGATGCGGCCGTACGGTGTGTAGCGCACCGCATTGGCGAGGAAGTTCTGCAGCACGCGCCGCAGCAGCTGCGGATCGGTGTCGAGCCAGGCCGACGAGGCGACATAGGCCAGGCGCAGGCCTTTCTGTTGCGCCAGGACACCGAACTCCGCCGCCAGGCCGCGCAGCAGCGTGTCGACGCGGAAGGATTGCCGGGCCGGCACCAGGCCGCCGGCGTCCAGCCGCGAGACGTCCAGCAGGCCAGCCAGCAGTTCCTCGGCCGAGCCCAGCGCGCCGTCGATGTGACCGAGCGCCTCGCGGTACTCCGGATGCGCCAGGCGCTGCACCAGCGCATGCACGAACAGGTGCGCCGCATTGAGCGGCTGCGCCAAGTCGTGGCTGACTGCCGCCAGCAGGCGCGTCTTGGCCTGGTTGGCCTGCTCGGCCGCCGCGCTGGCCCGCGCCAGCTCGGCGGTACGATCGGCCACGCGCTGCTCGAGGTGCTCGGCCACCTGCTTGAGGTCGGCCTCGGCCTGCCGGAACGCGGTGACGTCGGTGAAGGTGGCGACGAAGCCGCCGCCGGGCATCGGGTTGCCGCGGATCTCGATCAGGCTGCCGTCCGGAAAGCGCCGTTCGGACAGCAGCGGCGTACCGGCGCGCATGTGATCGAGCCGCCGCACCACCATCCGCGCGATCCGCGCCTCGTCATGCCCTTCCGATCGCAGCGCATGCGCGGCCAGCGTGGCGATCGGCCGGCCGACCCGCAGCAGGTCGGCGGGAAAACCGAACAGCTGCGCGTAGCGGGCGTTCCAGGCGACCAGGTTGAGCTCGCGGTCGACGACGCTGATGCCCTGCGTCATGTTCTCCAGCGCCGCCTCCAGCAGGCGCTGGTTGAAGCGCAGCGCCTGCGAGGCCTCGCCGACGATCGTCGCGACGGTGTCCAGGTCGCGGCCGCGCGCGCGGCGCGCGGCGTCGAGCAGCAGGCGCGCCGACGCGGCACCGAAGACCGTGGCCAGCTCGCGCTCGACCCGCTCGACCTGGCCGGGATCGGCCAGGCCGCTGCGCGGCTCGCCGATCAGCAGGTCCACGCGCTCGGGCGCCAGGAAGCGCCAGCCCAGGCCGCGCAGGGTCGCCACGTCCAGCTCGCCCGCCTCGACCGGCTGCGGCCCGGTGGCACGCGCGGCCAGCAGCAGGGTGACCGTCGTCTCCACCAGCAGGCTCAGCATGACCGCGCGCGTCAGCCGGCTCCAGCCGGACAGGCCGAACAGGTGGTCCGGCGCCAGCCAGCCGATGCCGAACGGGCCGGCGTCGAGCCAGTCCGGCGTGGCCAGTGTCGGCACCAGCAGGCACCAGGCCCACACCACTACGCCGGCCGCCAGCCCCCACAACATCGCGCGCGGCGGCGTCTGCGGGCGCAGCACCGCGAACAGCACCGCCGGCGCCAGCGTGCCCAGGCCGGAGAACGACAGCGCGCCGATGTCGGCCAGCGCCTCGCTGCCGCTGGTCGCGCGGCTGTAGATCCAGGCCAGCAGCACCACGATCAGGATCGCCAGGCGGCGCTGGCGCAGCACGCTGGCGCGCAGGTCGCCGCGGTTCTGCCGCCACGCACCACGCACCAGCAGCGGCGTCAGCCAGTGGTTGCCGATCATCAGGCTGAGCGCCAGCGTCGCGACGATCACCATGCCGGTCGCGGCGCTGAGACCGCCCAGGAACGCGAGCAGTGCCAGCGCGCCGTTGCCGTCGGCCAGCGGCAGCGCCAGCACGTAGAGGTCCGAGGGCACGCCCAGCCCGCCCAGGCGTGACTCGCCGGCGCGCGCCAGCGGCAGCAGCGGCAGCGCGATCAGGCCCATGTACAGCGGGAACAGCCAGCGGGCGGTGGCCAGGTGGCGCACGTCGCGGCATTCGGCGACGCCGACGTGGTACAGGTGCGGCAGCGTGAACAGGGCCAGGATGCCGAGCACGACCAGGCCCGGAAAACCGCTCGCCGTCGTCGTGGCCGCGGGCGGCGGTGCCGGCCAGCCGTAGCCGAGCAGCACCCAGGCGCCGATCGCCAGCATCGCGCCGAGCTTGAGCAGCGACTCCAGCGCGATCGCCAGCACCAGGCCGCGGTTGTGCTCGGCCGTGCTGACGCTGCGGGTGCCGAACAGCATCGCGAACAGGGCCAGCACCAGCGCCACGTAGAGCGCGCTGTCCTGCCAGGGCGGTGCCTCCAGCGGGCTGGCGCGCGTCAGCAGGCCGAAGCTCATCGCGACCGCCTTCAGCTGCAGCGCGATGTACGGCACGATGCCGAGGATCGCGACCAGGGTGATCGCGGCGGCCAGCCGGGAGTCCTTGCCGAGGCGCGCGGCGACCAGGTCGGCGATCGAGGTGCTGTGCGTTTCCTGCACCAGGCGCACCAGGCGCTGCAGCGCGCCGAAGCCGAACACGTACAGCAGGATCGTGCCGACGAAGGTCGGCGGCAGCCACCAGCCCGAGCGCGCCGCCTGGGTGACGGTGCCGTAGAACGTCCAGGACGTACAGTAGGCCGCCAGCGAAAGCGCATAGACGTACGACCAGCGCCGCGCGAAGCCCTCCGGATGGCGCTCGCCCCAGACCGCCGCGCCGAACAGCAACCCGAGCCAGACCAGGCTGGCCGCGACGACCAGGGCGCTCAGCATCGGGCCGTTCCGGACCGCACCGGCGGTGCCGCGGCGCGCACCGGCGAGGCGATCGCTAGCGCCTCAGCCCGTCGATCAGGTTCGCCAGCCACGCCACCTGCGCCCCGTCGCGCGTGTCGTAGTCGGCACCCGTATAGCCCCACCAGTCCCAGCATGCTTTCGGATTCAGCGGCGCCAGACTGGCGTGCGTCTGAGGGTACAGCACGATCACGTCGTAGGCGTCGGCCCAGCGGTTGAAGCCGGCATCGCGCACGAAGGCCTCGCCGACCGCCTCGACGTTCTGCTGGCAGCCGTGCAGCGCGACGAGCACGCCGCAACGCGCGCCGTCCGCGCAGGCCTTGGGCACGTAGAGCCGGCCCTGATCGGCCAGCTGGGTCGCCTTGCCGGCGGGTGCGAACACGCGCTGGTCGAACGCCTGCAGCGAGCCGGCGGCCGTGGCGGGCGCCGGACGCGGCGCCGCGCCGTAGAGCGCGTTGAAGATCGCGCCGGCCGCATCGAAGCCGCAGTTGCCGATGTAGGGCGCGGCCGATTCGCAGCCGCCGGTGCCTTGCGCGGTCGGCAGCAGATGCGGGAAATCACGGCCACCGTCCCAGGCGACCTTGAGCGTGGCCAGGTCCGCGTGATCGGCGCGCAGCCGCTCGTAGAACGCCGCCCCGGCGCGGGCGACCGGCTCGGCCACCGTGGCGTCGCGGCGGCCGTGCAGCACGTAGACCGGGTCGCCGGCGAGATTGGAAAGCGGCGCGATCTCGCCCTTGGCCGCGCGCTCGGCCGCACGCGCGGCCAGCGCGGCGACGTCGATCGCCGGCTCGCCCTTCATGCAGGTGGACAGCGCGGCTTCGAGCTTGCCGCCGGCACAGCCGTAGGGACCGCCGGCCACCAGCGCGGCGCCGTGGATGCGATCGGACAAGGCCAGGTGCGCCTGGGTGGCCATGTAGGCCCCCGAGGAGAGACCGGCCACCATCACGCGATCGGCATCGACCGCGAACTTGGGCAGGGCGGCCGCCGGCGCCTTCGTGCAGGCGGCCAGCAGCAGGCCCGCCAGCAACGCACCGGCCGCCGGCAGGGCGGCGCGGCAGGGCAAGGGCATCGTCATCGACTGGTCCTTCCTCATGAGCGCGGCCGCGATCAGAAGCTATAGCGGGCGGTCAGGTAGTAGTTGCGCGGCACGCCATAGTACGCGGTCTGGATGTTGCCGACGCTCGAGAACTCCTGCGCATCGGTCTTGTAGACCTTGTCGGTGAGGTTGCGCACGCCGCCGCGGACCTGCCACTTCAGGCTCGGCGAATCCCAGATCCCGTAGAGCCCGGCCAGGCCGAAGCCGTTCTGCGCCAGCACGTCGCGATTGTCCACGCTGAGCCAGGTCTTGGAGCGGTAGGCGTAGTCGCCGCCGACCGTCAGGCTGCCCGCGGTGGCGAGGTTGAAGGTGTGGCTGGCAGCGATGCGTCCGGTCCATTCCGGCGAGAACGGCACATGGTCGTGCAGGTTCGCGTAGATCGGGGCGCTGGCCACGCGCGGGTCGTCGAACGAGGCGTAGCGTGCATCCATCCAGCCGATCTGCGCGGACAGGCGCGTGCCCTCGCCGATCAGCGCGATGCCCTCGAACTCGACACCGTCCATCTTCAGCTTGGCGGCGTTGAGCACCGGGAAGCTGCCCACTTCCTCGCCGCTGACGCGCGCCTGGAAGTTCTTGTACTCACTGTGGAACACGCTGACGTTGCCGATCAGGCGCCCGTCCGCCGAACTGGACTTGAGGCCCAGCTCATAGGTCCAGACGAACTCCGGATCGAACTCCGGCCGCGCCGCCTCGGCGGCGGCGTTGGCGCGGCCGTTGAAGCCGCCAGACTTGAAGCCGCGGTTGGCCGAGACGTAGCCCATCAGCCGGTCCGAGAACGCCTTGGTCAGGCTCAGTGACGGCGTCCAGGCGTCCCAGCTCTTGCTGGCGTCGAAGGCGACGGTGCCGTCGAGGCTGGCCAGCAGCGGACCCCAGAAGGTGGAGGTGGTGCGGTCGTACTCCTTGCGCTCGCGCGTGTAGCGCAGGCCCGCGCCGAGCGTCCAGGACGGGGCGAATTCCCAGTTGACCTGGCCGTAGGCGGCGTAGCTCTTGGTGGTGAGGTCGTCGCCGATGGTGCGCAGGAACGTCACCGGCGCGGTCGCCACGCTGTAGAGGTCGTCGGCCCAGGCGTACTGCGTCGAAGGCACGTGCTCGCGCAGGAAGTAGACGCCGTAGGTGGCCTGCACCGGGCCGCCGTTGTCGAACTGCGCCTGCAGCTCCTGGCTGAACTGGTTCTGGTCGATGCCGACGTAGACGTCGCCGAGCGAGAACTCCGACGCGTCGATGTCGATGTAGGACTTGGACACCAGCTGCCGGTACGCGGTGATGCTCTTGAGCGACCAACTGTCGGAGAGGTCCCAGCCGAGGTTGGCCGCCAGGCCCTTGTGGTTGAGCTTCTGGCCCTGGTCCGGCCCGAACGAGGTGCGCGTACGGAAGTCGTACTCGCCACCCACCGGCTCGCGCAGCACGCGCGGCCCGAGCGCCAGGTCGGTCTGGATCAGCGGCGCCTGCGGATTGCCCAGCGTCAGCGGGTTGTCCTGGTGCGTGTAGTCGAGCGTGAAGGCCGCCTTGAAGGTATCGGTCGGGCGCCCGACCAGCTTGATGCGCACCGCCTCGGTGTCGTTCTGGTTGTAGCGCTTGCCGGTGTCGGGATCCTTCACGAAGCCGTCGTTGCCGGTGCTCATCAGCGCGGCGCTCAAGCCCCAGTGCTCGGTGAGCGGCATCGCCGCATAGGCCTTGGCCTCGAACAGGCCGTGGTCGCCGACGGTCAGCTCGACGTTGCCCTCGGTGGTCTCGCCCGGTTCGCGCGTGACGATCTTGATCGCGCCGCCGGTCGAGTTCTTGCCGTACAGCGTGCCCTGCGGGCCGCGCAGCACTTCGATGTGGTCGACGTCGTAGAGGCCGAACAGCGCACCCTGGATGCGCGAGTAGTAGACGTCGTCGACGTAGATGCCCACGCCCGGGTCGAAGGTCTGCAGCGCGTCGGGCTGGCCGATGCCGCGGATGAACACGTTGACCGACGAGGACGAGCCGCGCCCCTGGACGATGTTCATGTTCGGCACCGAGCCTTGCAGGCTGTCGATGTTCTGCGCCTGCATCTGCTGCAGGTCCTGCTCGCCGAACGCACTGACCGCCACCGGCACCTTCTGGATGCTCTCCTCGCGGCGGCGCGCCGTCACGGTGATGCCGTCGAGGCGTTCGATCTCGCCGTCCTGCGCCGGCGCGGCGGGTTCGGCGGTCTGCGCCGCCGCCGGCGGCACGGCGGCGGCCAGGCCCAGGACCAGGCCGACGGCCAGGCTCAGATGATTGCGCTTCATGGAGTCCCCTCGCTTCGTGGCGTTGTCGTCGTTTCGGCCGCGGCGCGCACGCACCGCGGCGCGGCACGCGGGCCGGATCGCAGCGAAGTCTGCAACGCACCGGGCCGCGGGGCAGTTGTACCTTCGTACAATGCCGGCGCCGGGCACCGCTTCGGATACTGGCCGCGTCCTTACGTCGGGAAGTCCTCCATGCTGAGTCTGTTCGGCCTCCTGGCCGGCCTGGCGCTGCTCGTCGCCATGGCGATGCGTGGCGTCAGCCTGTTCATCGCCACGCCGGTCTGCGCCGCCGTCGTCGCGCTGGCGAGCGGCCTGCCGCTGCTGCCGGCCAACGGCGAGCCGGCGGCCACCGACGCGCTCGGCAGCTACATGCAGGGCTTCAGCGGCTTCATCGCGAGCTGGTTCTTCATGTTCCTGTTCGGCTGCATCTTCGGCAAGCTGATGCAGGACACCGGCGCCGCCGACGCGGTCGCGCGCTGGGTGCTGCGCACGATCGGCCCGCGCCACGCGGCGCTGGCGATCGTCGTGGCCTGCATCGTGCTGACCTACGGCGGCGTCAGCCTGTTCGTGGTCGCCTTCTCGGTGTACCCGACCGCGCTCAGCCTGTTCCGCGCCGCCGACCTGCCGCGCCGCTTCATCCCGGCCGCGCTCGGCTTCGGCTCGATCTCGATCACGATGACGGCGGCCGGCTCGCCGGAGATCCAGAACTGGATCCCGATCAAATACCTCGGCACCTCGCCATGGGCCGCCTGGCAGGCCAGCCTGGCTGCGGCGATCGTCATGGCGATCGTCGGCCAGTACTGGCTCAACTGGATGATCGGTCGGGCTCGCGCGCGCGGCGAGCGCTTCGAGCCGCGGGAAGGCGACCCGGTCGACAGCCGCGAGACGCTGCCCTCGCCGCTGCTGTCATTGGTGCCATTGCTGGCGGTGCTGGTCCTGAGCTTTCTGCTGCACGAGCGCCTGCACACCTCGGCGCTGATCGTGGCCCTGCTCGCCGGCTGCGTGCTGACCGCCGTGGTCGGCTGGCGCCACCTGAGCGCGCCGGGTGCCGCGCTCGCCAGCGGCAGCGCCGACGCACTGATCGCGATCGGCAACACGGCGGCGGTGGTCGGCTTCGGCGCGGTCGCCAAGGGCGTACCCGGCTTCACGTTGGCGGTCGACTGGATCACACACCTGCCTGGCCACGGTGTCGTCAATGCCGCGTTCGCCGTCGCCGCGATCGCCGCGATGACCGGCAGCGCGTCCGGGGGGCAAGCCATCGCACTGCCGATCCTCGCCCCGCTCTACCTGCCGCAGGGCGTCGATCCTTCGCAGTTGCACCGCTCGGTCGCCCTGGCATCGGGCACGCTCGATGCGATGCCGCACAACGGCTACATCGTCACGACGATCCGCGCCGTCTGCGGCGAGACGCACAAGGCCGCCTACTTCCCGATGGCCGCGATGACGGTGGTCGTGCCGCTGCTCGGCCTGGGGGTCGCCTTCGCGATGTTCGCGCTGGGCTTCTGAGCGTCGGCCGACCTGGGTTGCATCGCGGTCCTTGCTCACTCCCGGGCGGGCAACGCCACGCCAAGGAGCACCGGCGCGTTCGCTGCGCCGATGTCCCGGCCCTGCAGGCCGTCGTCGTCCGGGCTCAGTGCAACCAGGGCCTCGCGCGGATCGCCTCGACCCGGCCCGCCCTCGTCCCGGTCGCCGAACGGCAGCAGGCGATCACCGCGCTCCCAGCGCATCGAAAGGTCCTCCAGCGGTAGATCGATCCACCGGACCTCATGGAGACCCGCGACATTCGCGCTCTCCGTCATCGCCCGCTCGGACGCTCCGGTTTCGGGGCCGCGGACGGCCGGTTCGTTGCGACTCCGGCACCTGGGCCGATGCCTCACCGGTTCCCCCCGACGGCGGGCACCCAACCCGGATGCCTCGCCGTCCGACCCGCACCGACGCGCTACGGCGAGCCGTCGCCAACCACCAGGCGAACCGGTACCGTCATGCGCCGGTTGGCCGGATCGTTACTGAAGATGCAAAGCATCGCGGTGTGGGTTCCGCTCGCCAAGCCGAGCGCATTGAAGGTCACGTTCATCATGGAACCGGTTCCGGGCAGGGTCAGTCCGCTGGTACGGTCTGTCGAAAGCCACGGCACATCGGCGGGATCGAGGCATGCGCCGCCCGACGTGGCGATCGAGAACGCGTAGATTTCCTCGTTGTTGACCAGCGGTCCCACCAGGGTGAGGGCAGCGGTAGTGGTATCGACGCGATACATGTTGCCGATGCTCCCGTCATAGGATGCCCAGTAGAGCGAACCGGTGGCCTGGTCGAAATCGATCGACTGCACGTACTGCGGAAGCACGCCGGTGGAGCCGACAACCTGCGCTGCACCGGTGAGCTTGTCGATCGCTACGAGATCGCCATTGATGTAGTTGATGCCGTACATCAGGCCACTGGGATCGATCGCGATGTCGATGAGGATCAGGCCGTAGGTCGGATCGCCGGCCCCGGTGACCAGCGGGCCTTCGGTCACCGCGCCGGTCCGTGGATCGATCTTGTAGAGATGGCACGAATAGGGCCCTTCGGTGCTGAGGACGCCACAGCCGGCGCCGTACAGCGTGTCGGAAATCTCATCCCACTTGATGCCGAACCACTGGTCGCCCGGCACCGTGGGTGGCCCGCCCAACGGCGTGGCCGTACCAGTCGCGGTATCGATGATCGCCGTGCCGTAGCCCGGCGTGACGGCGGCGACATACTGCTTGGTGAAGACGTCGTTGACGAAGGTGGCGGTCTTGTACAAGGGCCCTTCAGGAGCCGGCGCAATGACCGTCGCCGTCCCGGGTGTGGCGGCATCCAGTGTCAGGTACTCGCGCGAGTAGTTGGTGATGGCGAAGGACGGCGCTGCCGTGGCGCCGAGCGGCGCCGGGCTCGATTCGAGCGGCTTGTGCGGTGTCGAAGGGCGCTGCCTGTCGACGCTGCCGATACGCGATGCCACATCGGCGGGTGTCGCGCTGGCACCGATCGCCTCGGCGTACGCACGCAGGTGCGCGTTGGAGGGCGCGGGATCGATGCGCCAGGTCAGCTCGCGTGTGCCTGTGTTGTTGACGGCAAGCGGCAGCGTGAGGCTTCCACCGGGGGCCACACTGGCGCTCAGTGCTGCCGGCGCCACGGCGATCACCGGCAGACCGACATCGAGGACGGTCGTGGTAGCGGCGGTGAAGCTCTGGGCGGCGACGGCGGGCCATTCGATCCGCGACTGATCGGCGAGCACCGCCTGGCCGAACGAGAACTCGTTGAACAGGTCCGCGTTCTTCTTCAGCCCGATCGTCGCCGAACGACCTTCACCGACCGGTGCTCCTTGGGCCGTCATCGCCACGTCCTGGTACTCGAAGCGAACGGTTTGCGTGGCTTCGTCGAAGATGACCTCGAACGTCACACCGTCGTCGCTGCCCGTGGTGTCGCTGGCCGGGGCCACATTGAACCATTCCACGATGTACTTTCGGTTCGGCGCGGTGCCTGTCGTCGCGTGCAGAACGATGCCACGTGCCGTGCCTCCGCCGGTCGCGGCGAAATCGTCCCAGTAGGGGAGGATGGCCGGCGCCGGGAACGAGGCGTCCTGCAAGGGAGTGTTTTGCGAATAGCCGCCCGTCGGACAGGCCGTGGTCCCGAACAGGATGTAGCCATTGTTGCCGATGCACAGCGCATTGGACGTCGTGCCATAGAACGTGAAGGAGAATGGCAGCGTGCGCGCGACGGCACCGTCGTCCGCGATCGGACCACCGATGCCGGTGATGGTGATGTCGATGAAGCCACCTTCGCCCGGGTCACACGGCGGCGCTTCGAAACCGGTGCACAAGAGCCGGTCCGCGATGGGCCCGCTGTACGCGTAGGCATGGGTGTAGCCGGGGGGAACGGCATAGGCGGACCAGACCGCTGTTCGGGTCTGGCTGGCCGCCGGTGTCAAGATGCGGTTGTATTGCAGCGATGCCCCGTCGGCCACCGGCTCGACCTGCAAGTCGAGGATCGTTCCGTCGATGTTGTCGCTGAGCGAATGATGCCGTAGCGGCATGCCCGAGTTGTTGGTCAGCACGTAGCAGTAGTTGACCGGATCGCCGGTCCACACCGCTAACGTCCGGGCATCCCCGCAGGCGCCCGGAGACAGGTCGGTACCGAGCGTGACGTCCAGGCAGATGCCATCGACCGTGCATGCGCCGCCTCCGCCAATGGCGCCCACCACCTCGAAACCCTGGGTGTTTCCCGTGTAGCCGCAACGGGTGGTGGGGCGCCAGGTCAGGCAACCGGTGAAGAATGCATCGCTGGGGTTCTTCCAGTGCGCCGGCGCGCCGGGAGGAGTGGCCGATCGCCACGACGACCAGTACATCTTGTTCTCCGAAACCGAGGCGTTCAGATTGGCCTGCAGTACGACCCAGTACAGGCCCGCAGGCAACAGGCACGCCGTCGGCAGCGCGACACTCAGTGCGGTGTGTGTTGCATCCAACGTGCCGGATAGATCGACGCCGGCGCAGCGCGGGGGAACTGCGTCGTTCGGGACGCCGCCGGCATCCGCGAAGACGTTGACGTTGTAGGTCGTACCAGGATCGGGAGCTCCGTCCTGGAACGTGACCGCGAAGTTGAATGCGCTCACCGTCCAGCCGGCACTGTGGGACACCGTGAAATCATCGGCGGCATAACTGTCGAAGACGTCGTCGCCGATCGCGTTGGTGGCGACGATGGCGGCGCTGTAGGTGCCGGTTTGCGAATACAGCACCGCTCTGCCGGAGACGTTTCTCGGGTACATGAAAGGTGATGGGACGGCCGGTCCGGCGTCCGGCGGGTCGCGAAGGGCAGCGGGAGAGCTGGCGGACGCCGCAGCGGTGGTCACCAGCAGGCAGAGGAGGAGGCAGATGAGGGTGGGCGTGCGCTTGTGCATCAGTGAATGACTCCCCGTATGGTCGTGTGGCATGGCGCCCCTGGGCACTCGCCGTTGATGGATGTCCCTGTATGCGCTCCGCGTGCGATCGGCCGGTTGACGGCAGCCCGAATCGCGGCGGGCGCCGATCCCCTGCCGTGACGCTCCGGCCATTGCCGGCTTCAGCCGTGCCGGCCGGTTCTTCGGCCCCGACCGGCAGGGGCGAGGGATCGATCGCGGACGTAACCCATTGTCTGCAAACGAAGGGGCGTGTGCGTTCCGGCGCGCTGTATCGAGCTGTGCAGCCGCTGTGCGGCGCTGTGCGGCGCTGTGCGCGGACGCCGGACGCCGGCCTGCGTCGCTCAGGGCCGCTGGATGGCGGGGTCCCGAAGCGGTCGCTCACCGGCTATGTGCTGCGCCCGATCGAGCGCCTTGCGTGCCGCATCGTCGTTGCCGGCAGCGGCATAGACGCTGGCCTGGGTCCAGGCGGCCCGGGCATCCTGGTGGGCCCATGAGGCCAGTTGGCCGCTGACGGAGCTGGCCTGGTCCAGCAGGCCGGCAGCCAGCAGGGTACGCACGTAGAGTTGGCCGATCGCAACGATGTCCTCGGGTACGCCGATGCGTTGCGCCTGCGCCATGGCCTGGCCGTAGCGCTGCAGTGCCTGATCGCCGTGTCCCTCGATCTCCGCCTGCTCGGCCTGGGTCATTGCCACGTAGAGCTGGCGCCGGTCGTTGGCTTGCCGGGTCGCCGCCCAGGCGGTCAAGGCGACGACCTCCCGCGCCGCGCCGGCTACCTCGCCTGCCTGATGCAGGGCGATGATCCGCGTCCGCCAGGTCGTGGCGTAGATGAAGTCATCACGCTCCTCCAACACCGGCGTCAGGGCCGCTCTGGCATGCGCGAGCGCCATGTCGGTGTCGCCTTTCAGAAGGCTCAGCTGGGCCGCTTGAGCGGCACTGACGGCGCGCGCCACGCCGTCGCGCTGCGGATCACTGTGTTCGCTCACCTGGCGCAACAACGCATCGGCGTCGGCCAGCCGCCCGACACCGACCAAGGCGCGGGCCCGGGACAGCATCGTCCACCAACGCTCGCTCTGGTTGCCAGAGTGGGTCTCCACCGGCCAGAAGCGGTCCGTCGTCGCGAGTGCCTCGTGATGCTCCAGCAGCAGGGTGTGGGCGTCGGCCACATTGCGCAGCGCGATGATGCGCGCGTCGGACATCGCCAGCGCCTCGAAGCGTTCGGCGGCACGCCGCACCAGCGGCAAGGCGACACCGGGCTGGCCACGCGCCATGGCTGTCGAGCCCAGACTGAGGTCCACATCGGCTTCGCCGGAAAGATCGTGGCTGGCGTCATACAGCATCCGCGCTTGCCCGAAATGCGCGGTGGCCTCGTCGAGCTTCCAGCGTCGCAATGCCACCGCACCGCGGCCGACATGGGCACGCGCCAGCAAGTCCGGTTCGTCGTGCGATGCGAGGAACGCGATGGCCTTGGCGCTGGCGGCGTCCGCATCGTCGAGCTGGTTGCGCCTGGCGTGACTGGCAGCGAGGCGGTTGAGCGCTTGCGCTCGCAATCGCGGGCTGGCGGTCGGTGGCAAGCGGTCGAGCAGGACCTCCAGATGATGCTGCGTAGCGTCATAGCGGCCGGCGAAGAACTCGATGGATGCTTCGGCAAAAGCGATTTCCGGGCGCGATCGCAAGTCCGGCGGTGCGCTGTCGACCAGGGAACGTGCCAACGCCAGCTGGCTGGCCAACATGGCCGCATTGATCTGCTGCTGCAGCTGGTCCAGCGCTTGGGTGGTACTCGTTCCGCTACGGCCCGCCGGGGTTCGACCCAACTTGAACATCATCTGATCGGCAGCATCACGCGCGGCGGCCAGGACATCAGACGATTCGCTTTCTACATGCCAAGCCTGACCGGCGACCTTGACGTCCAGACGCACCGTCCAGACGCCCGCCGCTTGCTCGGCATACGGATCGATCCGCAGGATGGCCGCACCGCGGACGCTGCGATCCAACACACCGGCCAGATCGCCGGTGGAGCTGCCGTTGTTCGTCCTGACCAGGCCCACTACCGTCTCGCTGGGCAGGGTGGGAACGTTGCTGCGCCGCAGCTGATTGGCGATCAGGTCCATCAGACCCAAACCCAGCCAGGTCCATTCGTCCGACGCATCGATGCGTGCCGGCAGTACCACGGCGGTCGCCGAGCGCATCACCATGGCCTCCTGCGGATCCACGACGCGCCCCGCGCGATGCCACCACAGGCTTCCGGCCAAACCGACGGCTAGACCCAGCGCCGCGAGCATCGCGGCGGCGCGCACGTAGGGCAGCTTCCTGGAAGGAGTTGCGAGGCGGTGGCCGACGACATCGACGGGGATCGGCCGGTGCTCGACGGGATGCTCGACGGGTGCTTGCAGGGGATCGGCGGCGGCGTCTTGATCGACGATCAGGTCCTGCGCAATCGACTCGCCGATCCAGCGATAGCCCACCCGCGGTAGTGTGCGGATAAAGGTCTGCTCGTTGCCGGTGTCCCCCAAGGCGCGGCGCAATCGCATGATGGCGTGATTGACCGACACTTCGCTGACGTTGACGCGCCCCCATACCGCCGCCGCCAGTTCGTCGCGTCCGACCGACCGTTCGCGGTTCTCGATCAGGTAGATCAAGCAGTCGATACTGCTGGCGGGCAAGACGATGCCCTGGCCGTCCCGGCTCAGCTCCCGTCCCTGCGGATCGAGCCGGAAGTTGCGAAATCGGTAGATTCTTCTGCGCATTGCGGTCGCTTTCGAGGAACCGGAGAGTCGACGGATTCAGTCCCTTGGAGAAAGTCGAAGAACACCCGCCAAGCCGACGCAGTCTAGCGATTCGTTCCCCGGTCTGCGTTCGCTCGGTAACCCGAAGGGGTGGCAGCCTCGTCGTCCGGTTCCATCTCGAAGGTACTTCGCACGGGGCCTGTCCTGGAGGTCGACGCGAGGACGCGCGCATCGTAGCGGGCGCGGCCCGGATCGAGGGATGCGCCGGCGCAGCGGCGGTGGCCAGGGTGGCGCGATGGAACCTGTCGGGCGCGGCGTTCCGAACGCCTAGCCAGCGGGTACTCCGTCCACCCGACGGCGGCGTGGCGGCGCGTCCGGACACCACCGAAACAACATGGCACACTCGCCGCCGTATTCTTGCTGTAGAAACGCCTCTGTCCTCACCACAGCGCAGGAGCAGTGTCATGGCCGGTTGGTTCGAGTTGAGCAAGAGCAGCGATGGGCAGTTCCGCTTCGTCCTCAAGGCAGGCAACGCGGAAACGATCCTGACCAGCGAGCTGTACAAGACGAAGGCCTCGGCCGAGAACGGCATCGCCTCGGTCCAGAGCAACAGTCCGCTGGCCGAGCGCTACGAGCAGGACACCGCGTCGAACGGCAAGGCGTACTTCAAGTTGAAGGCCGCCAACCACCAGATCATCGGCACCAGCCAGATGTACGCGACGACCGCGTCGCGCGACGCCGGCATCGCCAGCGTCAAGACCAACGGTCCCAGCAAGACGGTGAAGGACCTCACCTAGCCGCGTTTCGCACGATTCGGGCCGCGCACGCCGCTCGGTCGGCGCGCGTGGCTGCGCGTGCGCCGCTGCACATCGGTCGCGCCCGGGCGGCGCCGGACGAGGACGCCTTTGGGGCGCCTTCTCCGGCGAAGGCGCCCGGCGGGACCGTGCGTGTGGTGATCGTCAGATCGCGACGGCGGCGCGGCGCTTCTGACGAATCGTGTTCAGGACCAGCATCGCCGCCAGCAGCACGGCAGCGACGACGAAGATCGTGCTGCCCAGGTACTCGCCCTGTATCCCCTGCTCGAAGCCGGCTGGCAGCGGGGCGCCTTCGGCGGGGACGAAGCGGGCCGCGTACATGCCGGTGTAGTGCATGCCGCACACCGCGACACCCATCACCAGCGCGCTGCCGAGCATCTGCAACCAGCCGCGCAGGTTGAACGCGAGCCACAGCGCCGCCATCGACGCGACGACCGCGATCACCACCGACAGGGCGACGATCCCCAGGTCGTAGTGCGTGGTCGCCGGCATCAGCATGGCCGCCATGCCGGTGTAGTGCATCGCGGCGACGCCGCCGCCCATGAAGATGCCGGCGGCGGTGAGCTTGCCCCACGAGAACAGACCGGTGCCCATGATCGCCAGACCCGCCGAGCAGGCCAGCAACGCCAGCACCGCCGACAGCACGGTCAGCCCGATGTCGTAGGCAACCGGGATGTGCATCTGGCAGGCCAGCATCGCGATGAAGTGCATCGACCAGATCGCGCCGATGCCCATCGCCGCGCCGGCGGACAGGACGGCGCGCCAGCGCTGTGCCGAATCGACCGCGACGGGAATCGCGATGGCCAGCTGCAGCGCCACGAACGAGCCCAGTACCGAGATCAGGTACGAAAGCACCATGAGCAATGGATCGTGCACGCAATGGACGTCGGACATGGCTTTTGGCTCCTTGCTGAGTGCGGACGGCGTCGGGAAAGGCTTAGCTGTGGATCTCGAACACGCAGGCATCCGCGCCGATGCCGCGGCACTGGGTTTCGCGTACCGCGACCGCTGCGGTGTTGCCGCTGGCCTCCTTGAGCAGGGCCTCGAGGTAGCCGCTGAAGAAGTGGCAGTTGCACTGGGTTCCCTTGCCGGCGACGACGAAGGGACTGTTGCGGATGCGCAGGGCGTTGGCGGCATGCGCCTCCGCCTGCACCAGCGGCCGCAGCGCCGGCACGGCGACGTGCTTGAGCGCGTCGGCCGGTGCGAGATGGGCGCCCAGGGCGAAGTCCCGCTTGTACACCCAGGCACCGATGCGCTGCCCCAGGTGGCGCATCGCGGTGCTCTTCGACTCGGCGTCGAAACTGCGTTCGAGGCTGAGCAGCCGCGGGAACACCTGCGGATAGTCCTGCGCCAGCAGCCGCAGCTCCGCTTCGATCCGGCGCATGTCCAGCGCCACGGCAGGCCCGCGCGCTACCGGTTCTGCGTTCTGGGTTCGGGGGGCCTGCGTCACCGGCGGCGCGCCGTAGCTCGCACCATTGAGCGGCTGCCCGGGCTCGTGGGCGATGGCCTCGAAGCTGCGCACCAGCCGGTGCGTTCCCAGCCGCTCCTCCAGCGCGAGCAGCTGCGCCTGCGGCCCGCGGACGACGAGCATCAACCGAACGCCCTCCGGCGATTCCGTGAGGCGTTGCCGCGCCAGCGTGAATCCAGCGGATATCACCGCCTGCCCCAATTGGAGCAGCAGGCCTTCGCGCTGGTCGGCCAGCACCTGAAACTCCACTTCAACCACGTGCGCATCCCCTGAATCGCGGTGAGTCGACAAGCCTCCCGAGCGCCTGTCGACTCGCCACGCAGCTACCCTGCATCGCCCCGTATCACCAGGGATCCCCGCATGCGCCCGGCACGCGCTTACGCCTGTACGTCCACAATTCGCTATCGGGAAATAGTACGCAAATTCCACAGAGCCGGTAGAGGCGATCGAGCGCGCCGATGCACTGAATAGTTCGACTGCATCACAGAAACCCAAGGCGCCGAACCGGCGCCCCACGTCTCATCGGGAGGGGAACCACGGAACGTGGAGACAGTCGCAACTGCGCACCTCCATCGCGGTCCTTCGGGCGCGGCATCAAAGCTCGACCGGAAAGCCGATCACAGGACATCCGGCTCGTGAAACCGGGCTCCGCGCCGGCGCATCCATGGCCACGGCATCGCTGGTGCGAGGCACGTGCTCCTCCGCGCTCCGCTTCGGCACCGGCATACCGGATCGGGCACTCCGGCGAACGGGGTGCGGCGCCCGGAGCGCCGTGGCCCGTGCTTCGGCCACGGCGCTCGGCCGCTGTCCGGCGATGCCGGCTCAGGGAATCGAGCGGCGCCTCATCGGCTACGGCGAGGAGCCGTCGAAGCCGTTCACGAAGATCCGGTCACCGGCCGAGCCGGGCTGGAAGGCTGCCTGCACCGAGCAGTCGGCGGTGACCGGTGCGGTCGTGAACACCTCCTCGGCCAGGACGCCGCCGCAGGTGCCGGTGACCGCCGCCGCCTGCTGGCCGGCATCGGGTATCAGCACGAAGCTCATCGTCTGCCCGTCGCTCACCGCCTGCGCGCCCGCCGGCGCGATCGCGCCGCCCGGCCCGGCGCTCGCGGTCACCGTGTGCGTGGCCACGCCACCGCTGAAACTGGCCACGACCGTGCAATCGGCCACCAGCGGCGCGGTCAGGTAGGTCGAGCCGTTGAGCGTGCCGCCACAGCCGGTCACGCCGGAGATGCCATGCCCCGAGTCCGGCACGATCGTGAAGCTGAGCACCATGCCGGCATCGCCGCCTTGCGCGATGGCCGGCTCGATGCGTCCATGTGCCGTCGCCACCGGCGTCGCCGTGTAGCCACCGACCGGATGGAACACCTTCACCGATTCATGGATCGAGCCATCGACGGTGAAGCCGCGGGCGCGGATCCACACGTTGCGGTTGCGCGGCAGGTTCAGTCCGGTGATTCCCCAGCCGCGCCACGGACCCGTCGGCAGGTCGGTTTGGGAAAGGAGGAAGGTGGCCGGAGCCGATGCGCCGGCGACGCTGGCCGTGACTGCGTAGTCTCCGGCGATGGCGTTCGCCGTCGCGGTCACGCTGGCTACGCCACCCGGGTTCGTCATCACCGAGGTCGAGGACAGCACCGCACTCGCACCGCCGCCTGGCGCCGCGAAGGTCACTTCGATGCCCGGAATCGGGCTGCCGTCGCTGCCGGTCAACTTCACGACCAGCGGCTGTGCGAACGCTTGATCGACGACGGTCCGCTGCGGCGTGCCGCTGGTTGCGATCAGCGAGGCCATCGTATTGGTCAGTTCGAAGTCGACCGAGCCGTCGATCCCCGACACGCTCGCCGTCACGACGTAGCTGCCTGCGATGCCGTTGGCCGTGGCGACGGCGCTGCCGATGCCGCTCGCGTCGGTGACGGCGCTCGGCGTCGACAGTGCCGCCGTGGCGCCGCTCCCCGGTACGTTGAAGTTGACCGTCTGCCCGGGCAGCGGATTGCCCTGCGCATCGACCACGCGCACGGCCAGGGGCGCCGGAAACGGCCGATAGACCGCCGTGCTCTGCGGCGTGCCGCCGAAGACTTCGAGGCTTCCCGTGCTGCACGCCTGGATCGGACTGGCGGTATTGCGCGGCGACGGGACGCCGATCAGGAAATCCGCGCCGTTGTCGCCGGTATCCGTACAGCCGGATCCGGAGCGCAGTGCGGCGCGATCGGCCAGCGTATTCACGGGGATGGGCCGGTACTCGGCACAGGGCGTGAACGTGCCGTAGCCGACGAAGTCGACGACGCTGGCATCGTCGCTGGGGCAGAACCCGGTCAGGGCCGTCGTGGTCCTGACCAGGGCCAGCTTTCCGGCGGCATCGAGCATGTTGAGGGAGCCGACGGCATCGGGCGTCGGCAGCGGGGCGCCGCCGGAGCCGTTGCTTCTTTGCTGGATCAGGTAGTACTGGCCGGGCTGCAAGCTGAGCCCGGTCAGCGCCGTCGTGGTCCAGGACTGTTGGTCGGCACGCCCGTACTGCACCGACCATCCCGTCAGGTCTTGCGCGGTACTGCCTGCGTTGAACAGCTCGATGAAGCGGCTGTTGTAGGCCGCGCCGCTGACGAACACCTGGCTGATGACGATCTTTCCGTCGGGACCTGCCGTATTGGTCAATTGGAAATCGACCGGCGCGAGCCCTGCCACCGTCGCGGTGACACGGTAGCTGCCGGCCGTCCGGTTCGCGCGTGCCGTGATGCTGGCTTCGCCGTTGCCGTCCGTCGAGGCAGCGGCCGACGCCAGCAGTGCGCGCGCACCGGTTGCCGGCGAATCGAAGCGGATCGACGCATTCGTCACCGGCGTTCCGAAGACGTCGACGACCCTGACCGCGAGCGGCGCAGCGAACGGCTGGTTGACCTGAACCTCCTGCGGTGTTCCGCCGGCCGCGACGATGGACGCGGGCGATCCTTCCGCGACGTTGGACAGCGCAAAACTCGCAACGGCGCCGACGCCGGCAACCCTCGCCGTCACCACGTAGCTGCCGACGGTCGCGTTCGCCGTGGCGACCACGACGGCCTCGCCCTGCGCGTTCGTCCGTGCTCCGTCGGGAGACACGACGGCGCTCGCCCCGGTCTCCGGCACATCGAAACCGACGGCGGCGGCAGGAACCGGATTGCCTCCCGTATCCGTCACGCGGATCTTCAGGGCCATCGTGAACGGCAGGTTGGCCGGCGCGCTTTGCGTTGCGCCTTCGATGGCGGCAATCGCTGCCTGCGCACCCGTGCCGCTGCAGGCGTTGAACGCGCTCGCGCTGTTTCGAGGCGTCGGCGCCGCGAGCGCGAAGTCCGTCTGGTTGTTGTAGCCGTCGGTACAGCCGGCGCTGCCGCGAACGGCGGCCACGGCGCTCGAGAGCTGGCCGGCCGCGGCGATTTCGTAGCAGTTCGCGCCGGTGCCGTAGCCGACGAAGCTGGCGACGGCCGGCGTCGTCGGGCACATGCCCGTCAGCAGCACGGCGCTCCTGACCAGGGCGATCTTGCCGGTGTTCGTACCCAGGTCGATGTTGCCGATCGCATCGGGCGTGGGAAGCGCACCGACCTCGCTTCCGGATCCGCCCTGCTGGATCAGGTAGTACTGGCCCGGCTGCAGCGTGACGTCGGGCAAGGGTGTCGCCTGCCAGTTGTCCAGCCCGGCCAGGGCGTACTGGACGGACCATCCGTCCAACGCCTGCGGCGCATCCCCCGCGTTGAACAGCTCGATGAAGTCACGGCGGATCGGTGTGGACGTGGTGCTGCCGGAGTAGACCTGGCTGATGATGACCTTCGCGATGCCCTGCCCGCCGCGATCCGTCGTCGTTGATCGACCCATGCCGGCGTCGGCCGGTCGGCTGCCCTGCGCGAACGCTCGGTCCTCGGCACGCAATGCGGAGCCCGCCGTGGATTTCGGCGAGCCCGCGTAGCCGGACGGCGCAGCGAACGCGTGGGACGCCGCAAAGTGGCCGGCACCGCAGTCGCTCCCTTCGCATGGCAGCGGCGTAGCCTCGCCCAGCGCCTGCCAGTTCGCGCCATCCACCGACCCTTCGAAGGAGACGCGCGCGAACTCCGGCCCGGGGCCGCTGCGCACCCATTCGGCGCTCGCCCGGTCGCTGCCGATCGAAAGGGAATGCAGCGCCGAATGCCGGGTCTGTATGCGGGCGATGCTGTCGCAGCATTGCGTGCCCGGATACCGCCACTGGAAGCTTCCCGCCATCAGCGCCTTGCCGGACGCATCGATGGAAAGGAGACTCGCACCTCCGGCCGCAAACGGACCCACTGGCGGATTGAAGTCGAAGCGCCGGTCGAGCAAGCCATCGTTGAAGAGCCGTGCCACTTTTCCCGTCGTCACGCCGTCGATGCTGAACACGGGACTTCCGCCGATCAGGATCGAGCCGTCCGATTGCAGGGCGGCCTGGGCGATGTGGGAATAGCCGCTCGCAGTCGTCACGTCCGAGACGAACGTGGCATCGAGCGATCCGTCTTCGGGGTTCAGGCGGGCGATGGAGGCCTGCGGCTGCCCGCGGATTTCGACGAAGCCGCCGACGATGAGAATCTTGCCGTCCGGCTGCGGCAAGACCCGCTCGATGCCAGCTGCGTTGACGTCCAGGTCGAGGACGAGGCTGAAGCTCGGGTCCAGCGAGCCGTCCGGGTGCAGCCGGATCAGTTCCCGAAGATGGATTCCGCTCGAGTCGCCCGCCTCGATGCCGAGCAGTACCTTGCCGTCGCGCTGCAGCGCGAGGGCATTGACGTGGCTGGCCCAGGGGATGACGGCGGAAAAGTCATACGGATCGAAGCCCGGATCGAGCGAGCCGTCCGGCCGCAGGCGGAGGATCTTGCGACGGCCGCCGTTCGCTTGCGTCCGGATCGGGCCGGCGATCAGCATGTTGCCGTCCGGCTGCGTGGCGATGTGGGTCACCTTGGGTATCACGCTGACGGATGTCTCCGGGTACAGCATCGGCAGCGCGAAGTCCGGATCGACGCTGCCGTCGCTGGCGAGTCGAACGAAACCCGGGCGCGGCAGGTCGTCGAACGACGTGAACGCGCCGCCGACCAGGATTTTCTCGTCGGGCTGCAGGACCACGCTTTCGATGGCGAAGAAGTCGCCGTCACTTCCGAGCGGATAGCGGGGACCGACCCCGGGATCGAAGCCGAGATCGAGCGTGCCGTCCGCATTGAATCGGGCGATACCCTTGCGCGGCACGCCATGGCTTTCATCGAAGCGCCCGCCGACCAGGTACTTTCCATCCGGCTGGATCGTGGTCGCGAGGATGTTGCCGCTGGCGGTGCCGCCGCCCTGCCAGCCCAGGATCACCATGTTCGGACCGATCTTCAGATCCGCATCGAACGAACCGTCCGTGTTCAATCGCGCGATGCCGGAGCGCGGCTCGCCGTCGACCTCGTTGAACGAACCGACCATCAGTACCTTGCCGTCCTGCTGCACGGCCAGTGCCAGGACCGACGAATTGGCGCCGGCACTCGCCGGCACGTCGCGTCCCGCGGTGCTGTTCGGCGGAAAGCGATCGTCCAACGTGCCGTCCGCGCGCAGGCGGGCAATCCGCGTACGCGGCTCGCCGTCGACCGCGAGAAAGTTGCCGGCGATCAGCACACTGCCGTCGGGCTGCAACGCGATGTCGTTCACCGTCGCATTCGGCCCGGGATTCGGGCCGAATGCGTTGTCGAGGGTTCCATCGGCATTCAAGCGCGCGATGCGGTTGCGCACGCTGTGGCCCGCGGCCGTGAACGCGCCGGCGATCAGTAGTTTTCCGTCGGCCTGCAACGCGAGCGCGGCGATTGCGCCATTGGTGCCCGTCTGCAATTCGAAGCCGGTGTCGAGGGAGCCGTCGGCGTTCAGGCGCGCGATCCGGACGCGCGGCTGGTTGCCGATCGCGGTGAACTCGCCCGCCACCACGGTTTTTCCGTCGGGTTGGACCAGCAGCTGCGTGATCGCTGCATTCGCGCCCACCGGCGGCGCGTAGCTCTGATCCAGCGAGCCGTCGGCGTTCAGGCGCGCGATGCGCGGGCGCGGCTGGCCGTCGACATGGGTGAATGCACCCGCGATCAGGATCTTTCCGCCCGCCAGCTCGGCGATCGCACGGACGGACCCGTCGGCCATGCCGAGACGATGGAACACGGTCGAGCCGTCACTGTTCAACAGGGCGACGACGCCGTCGGTGCTGCTCGGCGAGCGGTCACCCGCGACCAGC